>NZ_JASATP010000018.1:0-112904 GCF_038440375.1 Bacillus sp. OTU530 | reverse complement strand
CCCCGCCCCCGGCCCCCCCCTGGCCCCCCCCCTGCCACTTTTCAACCTATAAAATAGATTTTTTCGTAGTGTTCGCCTACAACTTTTTAAGATTTTTTGTTTTTACGAGAGTCAAGAAGTACTGCTGCTACGATGATCGCTCCCTTTAAAATCTGCTGCCAGTAAGAAGAGACGTTCATTAAATCAAGTCCATTGTTTAGAACCCCGATAATCAAAGCACCAATCATTGTTCCTGGAATCGTACCAATTCCGCCATTTAAGCTTGTTCCACCGATAACCGCAGCAGCAATTGCATCTAATTCATACATTAAACCGAGACTTGGCTGTCCTGCAGAAATACGCGCTGTTAACATCAAACCTGCAATAGCTGCTAAAAGACCTGCGTAGGTGAAAATCATAATTTTGTAGCGATCGACTGGAATTCCGCAAATACGTGCAGCTTGTTCATTTCCACCGATTGCGTATGTGTACTTACCAAATCTCATTTGGCTTAACATGATATGTGAAATAATACCCATTACGATGAAGATCAGGATTGGGAAAGGAATCCCAGCGACTGTACCTTTTCCGATAAACATGAAGGACTCTGATAAGTTACCAATAGGTCTTCCGTCTGAATATAGAAGCGCTAAACCCCTCGCCGCTGTCATCATTCCTAATGTTGCGATGAACGGAGGAATTTTTCCTTTTGCAGAAATCGCACCGTTAATGAATCCAGCAGCTGCTCCAATCGCCATACCAATTGCAAGTGGAACGAATAATGGATATTCACCCGGATGTGCATAACTTGCAGCGACTACAGATACAAGGGCAATAACAGAACCAGGAGATAAGTCGATCCCCGTTGTAATGATGACCATTGTCATGCCCATTGCCACGATACCGATAAAAGAAATTTGCCGTACAACGTTAATAATGTTATTCACATTCAAAAAAGCAGGCGATAGAATTGACATTAAAATACACATTGCAATAAAGATGAATACAATTCCGTACTTATTCAATATTGCAGATATTTGCTTCTTTCTGTTAACCGAATTTGCAAGCACCGTCGGGTTGCTTACAGCACTCTCTTGCGTTTTCATTTCTATTCCTCCTTCAAGGGGGTTTTATACTTTCAAGAATGTATCTATTCCCAGCTGTGAAGCTATTTAATGCAGCGGGAAATGGTAAGAACAAACTATGAGTGCGGTTACATTTTTAGCTTCCCTATTGATAGGCAACCTCTAGAATTCTTTCCTGGTTCGCTTCTTCTCTGCTGAGCTCACCCTTTTGAATTCCTTCATGCATCACAATGACTCTATCACTCATTCCTAGCACCTCAGGCAGCTCGGAGGAAATCATAATGATTGCTTTTCCCTCCTGCGCAAGCTTGGACATCACTTTATGAATCTCAGCCTTTGCACCAACGTCTACGCCGCGTGTTGGTTCATCTAAAATCAGCACATCTGGATCATTGAGCAGCCAACGGGCAATCAATACCTTTTGCTGGTTCCCTCCGCTTAGGTTCATAATAAGCTGATTTAAATGCGGTGTTTTTACTCTTAATTTTTCTACCTGCTCGTTGCATGCTTTTTTCACTAAACCGTTATTTAGATAACCAAAAGTTGATAGATTGTCGATGTTAGACATAATCATGTTTTCCCGGATCGACAGTGGCAGGAATGCACCCGTCAGCTTTCTGTCCTCTGTTAATAAGCCGATTTTATGACGGATTGCTTCTTTCGGCGAATTGATTTTCACCTGCTTACCATGCATATAAATCTCACCAGAGGTTGGCGGATCAATTCCAAAAATACTTTCCATAATCTCTGTTCTTCCAGAGCCCATCAGTCCCGCGACTCCAAGGATTTCCCCTTTGCGTACCTCAAAGTTGACGTTTTGGAACTTGCCTTCTCTAGACAGGTTTTTTACTGCTAGGACAACGTCTGTAATTTCAGATGGCTCCTTATGGAATACCGCTTTAATTTCACGGCCTACCATCATTTGAATCAATGTATCTTGATTCAATTCGCTTGCTGGCTTAGCTCCTACATACTGCCCATCACGGAATACCGTAATATCGTCGCAAATCTTAAAGATTTCATCCATTTTGTGAGAAATGTAGATAATGGAAACACCTTTTTGCACCAAGGAATCAATAATGCTGAACAGATGATCAACTTCCTTATCCGTAATTGCTGAGGTTGGCTCATCCATAATAATTAAATCCGCATTGTAAGAAATTGCCGTTGCAATCTCTACCATTTGCATATTCGCAACGCTCAGCTCTCGCATTTTGGTTCGGGGATTCAAATCAATCTGTAGGGACTCAAACAACTTTTCTGTATCCGCTACCATTTTCTTCTTATTAACCCAGCCCGTTTTACCATACATAGGCTCACGGCCGAGATAAATATTTTCCGCAATCGTCATGTCCGGAACAGGGCTTAATTCCTGATGAATCATCGAAATCCCTTTGCTTAAAGCATCCTTAGGGCCATTAATTTGCACTTCCTGCCCTTTAAACTTAATGGTGCCTTTGTCTGGTGTATACACACCGAAGATAATTTTCATAAGCGTCGATTTCCCAGCGCCATTCTCACCCATTAAGGCATGAACTGTTCCTTTTCGTACCTTCAGTTGGATATTATCCAAAGCTTTTACACCTGGAAATTCTTTTGTGATGTTACTTAGTTCTAGAATGTATTCCTGATCCACGTTATGCTCCCCCTAACCAGTAACGTAATAGGCATAAGGGGCTCCTGTTTTACTTAATAACACGAGCAGCCCCTTATCGGGTATGAGTTATTTAATTTCCCGCACCTTCCCATTTCGTAATATACGTGTCAACATTGTCTTTTGTAATGACCTCAAATGGCACCCATACATATTTGTCGCCTAATTTCTCGCCATTCGCAGCTTTAATAGCTGTCTCGATTGCCTTACTGCCTTGCTCCATTGGGTTTTGGAAAGCGGACGCTTTCAATTTTCCGGATTTAATGTACTCCAATGCATCTGGCGTACCATCAATACCAGCAACTAGTACATCATTTAATTTACCAGCAGCTTCTAATGCCATCATTGCACCAAGCGCCATTTCATCATTATTGGCTACAATAGCATCAAACTTCTGACCAGATTGAATCCAGTTTTCTGTTAATTTCATAGCCTCAGCACGTTGCCAGTTTGCTGTTCCTTCACGAACAACTTTCATTTCAGGGTTTTTGGAAATTACGTTTTTGTTGCCCTTTGTTCGATAGATTTCTGCCTCATCACCTAATTGACCATGAATGATTGCAACGTTCCCTTTGCCACCAAGCATTTCAGCAGCCTTTTCCATTTGCATTGTTCCAGCTTGGATAGACTCAGAGCCTACATATGCGTAAACCTGCTTAACGAGCTTTTCACTTGGCATACGATTCACGAGAACGAGTGGGATATTCGCATCCTTTGCCGCATCGACTACCGGTTGAATCGCACTTGGATCTGGAGCAGCAACTAAAAGAACATCTACACCCTGTGTAATGAATGTTTCTACTTGAGCAAGCTGCTTACTAGAGTCATTTTTTGCATCGACCATCTTTAACTCAACATCTTTCTCCTTTGCAACCTTTTTCATAGAATCCTGTAGATAGGACATAAATTTATCATCAAATAGCGGCATAGCTGCACCAATAACAATTTTTTTCTTATCGCCATCAGAACCTGAAGCGGAGTTTGATGAAGAACAAGCAGTCATGAATGAAGCGAATACAACAATTAAAGAGACCAGAAGCATCAATTTGTTCTTAATTCCCATTATAAATCCCCCTTATAAATATCTAACACCTATTATGAAGCGCTTACATTAAAATCCTACCAAAATAGTATATAACTACTTCAACACCACCTCCCTTTCGGACAAGCAGAAATCTCATTTGAATATCTAACAACAGCTGTTTTTTCCCTTGGCAGTTTTAATGAAATCTTCTAAATATCATCGATTACATTCCTCTCGAAAAAGCTTAGCAGTAGCTGTATTATCGTATCCAACGTCCCTTAATATTAGGAAGGGTTTCTCCCGTAATAAGACCAAGCTTACTTGTCCATCTTATTACGAGAGGTGGATTCTCGAACAACTAGCTTTGGGGATAAAACGATTCGCTGCTTAATCTCCTTCGGTCTTTCGATCTCGTCAACTAATAGTTCGACCACTCTCTTACCCATTTCCTGAATAGGTTGCGCTATTGTCGTTAATGGCGGGTCACAGACGGTAGCCAGGATCGTATCATCAAATCCAACAATTGAAAGATCTTCAGGAACATGTAGCCCCAGTTCCCGCGCACTTTTGACTGCCCCAATTGCCAAAAACTCAGTTGATGCAAAAATAGCTGTCGGCGGTTCAGATACATCTAGAAGTTCTTGTGTCGCGTGTTTCCCAGCGTCAAATGTACTATTATTCAGAAGAACCAAATTCTCATCATATTCTAATCCTGCTTCCTCAAGCGCCTGTCTATATCCCTGAACCCTCGCCCTAACTACCGACAAATTCATACTCTCAGTAACCATTGCGATTTTTCGGTGCCCTAAATCCATTAAGTACTGTGTAGCCTCATACCCTCCTAAAAAATCGTCTACCAATACCGTATCAATAGCAAGAGAGGGTATATCCCGCGAAAGTAAAACGACGGGAAGCTCAGCGTTCATTAACTCTCTTATTATCTTATGATTCTTAAGTCCCGTGGCAATGATAATACCATCTACATACTTTTGCTTAAGTATCGAAATATACTCAATCTCATTTTCTAAATTATTATCTGTACTGCAAACCATCAGACTGAAGCCAAATTTTTTCACATGATCCTCAATACTTCTTGCCACTTCTGCCATAAACGGATTCGCAATACTAGGTATGAGAAGCCCGATCGTTTGGATACGTTTTTTAACAGACGCTGCAACACTAGGCTGGTAGTTCAGATCTCTCATCGTTTCCCTAACCTTTTGTCTCGTTTTTTCCGCAATACTCCCTGTCTCATTCAATACCTTGGAAACTGTTGAAATCGATACACCAGCTTTCTCTGCTACATCATATATTGTTATCGTTGGTTTCATCTCTTCCCTCTCTCTTCCCTTAGCAACTAATACATCTCATTTTCTGATATCTAGTTATAGAAAGGTAACGTTATTAAGAAGAATCATTCTCCTACAAAACATCCTCCCTAATCTATTACTATGCAATCCACAAACGTGAGAGGGAATATCACTATGTTGCCATTTTAAGCTAATACAATTTTTTTATTAGGTTTTGAGTGATGCTTAAGGGGCATATCATCTTTTCACACGCCCCTTACATTATTTTGCCCATCGTTTTTCGTGACCTATTACACTTCTACATTTGAATGATCCCATGCTTTTAGCTTTTCTAATGAAGTTTTGTAATAATTCGTAAGAACCTCAAGATAATCTTCTCCTTTCACTGCTGTAAAAGGATTTGGTCCTTCAGCCACCATCTCCATAATGATTGGACCCGTATAACCTATTTCGTGTAACGCCTCGATCTGGCCTTTTATATTTGAATGACCATTTCCAACGGCTTGGCGATTGGAATCAGCTACATGATACACACCTAACTTACTTCCTACGTTTCTTAACGCCTCGATAGGATCCGCTTCTTCTATATTCATATGATATGCATCTAACAAAACAAGCAAATTCGGACTATTTACAGCATCGATTAGGCTTAAAGCCTCTTTACCTGTGACAATCTGATGATTCTCATAGCGATTTAACACTTCGAATACTACTTCGATATGTAGAGCCTCCGCTTTCTCCATCACTGTTTTCGAACTCTCTACAAGAAGCTGCCAATCCTTCGCAAGATCCCCACACCCAGCTGTTTTACCTACATCTCCATGTAAACAGATTCTATTTGCACCTAAAGCGCTCGCCCAGCTTAATAAATCTAAAAAGTATTGTACTGCTTGTAATCTTGTATCTTCATTTGCACTAGAAATATCCACATTATCAGGTGTAACAGATAAGACCTTCAACTCATACTTGGACAATAAATTTGCTAATTCCCTCGGATCTTGTGTGAGGTCTCCTTGGACTTCTACACCGTCTACCCCAATCTCTTTCGCTATCTTACATTTTTCTTCAACAGAAATGTCTCCAAAAGACCATAAACATAGACCATACTCTCTACTCATTTTGCTTCCTCCTGATTCATTATTTTTCATTGTTAAGCCTGTGTTGTTTTACTTTATCATTCCATTTCGTAAGCATCGGGTTTTATAGCGCTTTCACAATCTCGTTAACTATTCTTCTATTCACCCATACTTTAACAAAAAGAAAGTAGTTTCCCTAAAAGAAGATTGATCTGAAATATACACTTGCGATAAATCCTTTAATATCAAACACTTAAGAAATTATCCCAAGTATAAATCATCATCCACCTTAAAATGTATCCGTTTTCTAAAGGAAAGTACTTTCTTGTTTATGAGTTTATCCTCAAACATACTAATTGTCAATAACTTTTAAAAAATTACATAAATATATTTAAAACCTTTACAAATCTATATTTTGAAGACAATCAATCGTCTGGAATCCTTTAGAATACCATTGGATTCATTTGTTTATCTCTTTAATTTAACGACAAAAAAGAAAGAACTTTCCTTTTTAGTTACGCATACCGATAAGCTCTCTACTCGTATACCAGTTATCAACCAGCACCTATACCTGTTTATCACTTGTTAGATCGTAATCTTCGATAGCAAAATCCCCTTATACACTAGTTATCAATACATAGTTTCTATTGTTGTATAGATTCTTTCTATAATTCATCCCTTAAAAAGGAACTTATAATTAAATCAATCAGTCAAAGCACATTTACTGAAGTACTAGGAACTTTATTAGGATTTGGCTTTCAAAATATGTTTAAAAGTGGTGAACAAAATGCAAAAAGTGGTTGGAATTATTGGTGGCATGGGACCTTTGGCAACTGTTGATTTAATGAATAAAATTATTTCTTATACACCTGCAATGAAGGATCAAGATCATATCCATATCATTGCAGACAACTATTCTCAAATACCTGATCGGACAACGGCTATTTTGGGAAAAGGAATAGATCCGACCCCATACATTGTCCAATCAGCGCAGCGATTGCAAAACGCTGGTGCAGATTTTCTTGTTATTGCGTGTAATACCGCTCATTTTTTCTATGAAGCAGCGAAAAGGTCTGTTAATACTCCGATCTTGCATATGCCTTTAGAAACGGCTCGTTTTGTGCAAGAAAATAATTTTAGAAAAGTAGGTTTGTTAGCTACGGATGGGACAATTAAGACGCAGCTCTACCAAAACAGTTGTCAAAGTTACAAGATTGATGTCATTGAGCCTGATAAAGAAATGCAAGAAAAAGCGATGGAAGGAATATATGCCATTAAAGGTGGAAATTTAGAAACAGGATGTTTATATCTTTCAACGGTTGCTGATAAATTGAAAGAGAACGGAGCAGAGGCTATTATAGCAGGTTGCACAGAGGTTCCACTTGTATTGAAATCATCCGAATATACTTGCATTATTGATCCAACAGAAATTGTAGCTAAAATGGTGATTAAAATAGCTAATGGAACAGAAAAAGAAGTAATAAGTGTGTAATGTAGAAGTTGGGAATGCGGCAGAATTGTCGCACCCTTACTTTACCAATTTTTGATGCATACGATCTACGTGTACATGTTATAGTAAATGATAATAGAGAGTTAAAGTAAGGAGCGTTTAGACATGAATATTGAAAATATTGAAGCTTTTATATATGTTTGTCAACTTGGTAGTTTCAATAAAGCCGCCGAAGCTCTTTATTTAACCCAACCTTCTGTAACAGCACGTATCCAATCACTTGAACGTGAAATTAATATAAAGCTTTTTCATCGAAATGGTAATAAGATTTCCTTAACTGAAAAAGGAGAGTATTTTTTTCCACATGCACAAAAAATTTTGCAGGCTTATCAGGAAGCAAGGTATGGGTTGCAGCAAGCAGCAATCCCATATGACTTGGTAATTGGCAGTGCCTTATCAATATCTAATAATATCCTTCCTGAAATTTTACCTGATTTCAAATCTGAATTTAAGGATGTTAAAATAAAAATTGTAACAGGCCATTCACAAGACATCTTACAGAAGGTTATTAATAAAGAGGTTGACTTTGGCATCGTACGAACAGAAACACATCCTCAAGTAGAATCAATTCGTCTTTATAATGACCCTATTGGCCTTTTTGTGCCTCGAAATCATATATTGTTAAAAGAAGAAAACGTGACAATAGAACATGTAAGTAAACAACCCCTTATCTTTTTTGATTATGGATCAATGGATTGGCTCATGATTCATCGGCTATTTTCAAGTAATGATGTCAGTCCGACTATATCTTTAGAAGTAGATAATATGGAAACAGCAAAAAATTTGGTGATACAAGGGATGGGCATTAGCTTCTTGCCTGAACATTGTGTCAAACAAGAATTAGAAAATGGAGAATTGATCCGAGTGGAAATGGCACCTCCAGTGAAAATCAATATTAGTATTGATTTTATCTATTTAAAAGGCAGACCAAAATCTGTTTTTATTGACTTTCTAAAAGAGAAGATGTGTAGGTAAAACAAACTGATTGATATATCAATCGGTTTGTTTTTGTTCCACTGTAGGAAAGTATACATTTCCAGCTGGAAGTCAATTCAACGTAGTCGGAAATTTTAGGAATACAGTATAAGTAGGGCCACGCCTCTGTCTTCGCCAAAGGCAGGGCTCGCCAATCAGCGAGTTTTCTTTACGTAGGTAGTAGGTATGAGGTTCTGATACATGCCTATCAAGCTAAGAAAACAGGTCACTCTCCAAGAAGACGGATTATATCAACTTGACGTATATAAGTATAGATTTTACGTCCCTTATCTCCTAAAAGTATTCAAAATAAGAAAGTAGGGCAGGATAAATGATTAGATGAACCATACAAGGATACGGATTAAACAATGGAATCGGTAAGGGGTGAAGGCTCTAGGCGATGGAGAAAGCTAAAATAAGCGTTATTCAACTATTTTCCATGATGTTTATGTTCGAACTTGGAAGCGCACTGGTTGTAAGCTATGGGGTAACTGCCAGAAAAGATGCCTGGCTTGCGATTCTTCTAGGTTTGTGTGGCGGAATAGCTTTATTTTTCATCTATTACGCTTTATTTCGCCAATACCCCAACTTACCTTTGACTGGATACACAAGAAAAATATTTGGCAAATATGTTGGGTGGATAATTGGCTTGTCATACACCATATACTTTTTGTACAATGCTGCCCGGATTTTACGTGACTTCGGTGATTTGCTGCTTTCATCGACATTGCCACAAACACCATTATTAGCAATCAATATCTTGATGATTCTTACCATTTGTTATGTACTTTATCTAGGAATTGAAGTATTGGGGAGAACAGCAGAGGTATTCATAGTTATTTTGATCTCTTTGGGGCTAATAGGAAATCTTTTCGTATATCTTTCAGGGAATATCAATCTTTCTAATTTGCAGCCGTTTCTGGAGAATGGATGGAAACCCATCGTAACGACAGCATTTCCGATAACTACGTTTTTCCCTTTCGGACAAATGCTTGTCTTTACCATGCTGCTTCCTTATCTGGATCGACCAGAATCAGTGAAAAAAGTGTGGCTGTCTGCCATCATTTCAAGCGCTTTTTTCCTAAGTTATACAACAAGTTTAGATATCGCTGTTCTTAGCGTCGAGGAGGTAGAAAGAACTACTTTTCCATTGTTATCAACCATTAGGACGGTTGACCTTTTCGAGTTTATCCAACGACTAGATGCTGTTGTTGTCTTTACCCTTCTGATTACAATGTTTTTCAAAGCATCCATCCTTCTTTATGGGGCGATAATCGGAATAATCGATTTATTTAAGTTGAAAAATCATCAACAAATAATGTTGCCAATGGGAGTTATTTCCCTCCTTTTATCCATGGCGATTGCCTCAAATTTTGCGGAACATATTGAAGAAGGTTTAGAAACTATGATGTATTCTCTTCACCTGCCTTTCATGGTAATCATTCCTTTGTTCATGTTACTTGTGTCCATGATTCGTAATGGTTTTAAGAAAAAAGACAGCTCAAAATCAAATGTAACCTAATAACCGCTCTGCTATATTCAAAAGCTCTCGGGTTTAAACAAATGCGAAGACTTTTTTCACAACAAAAAGCCGCCTCACCTTTTTATTTTCATGAGTCGGCTAGTGAATCTTATGATACGAAGAAATCATGATTATTTACTCCTCGTTTTTGATGGCTTAAGTTAAAAATTTTATTTACTGCGAATCTGGGTAATTCCGTATGCATCCATTAACTTTCCATACTCTTCCATTGCCGAAGCGACTAAATTTAAAAGTTTTTTCATTAGAATTACCTCCTTAGTGTATTGACTACACTTTATAGTTCTTATGCTTTTTTAGCAAATTAGCTATCGATTCATGGTAACGGAAACAATGATCATGAAAGCGAATAACTGTTTTATTTAAACTATTAATTAAGACATGTTACGTACATTTAGGAAAAAATTTGGGTTCTATTTTTTCAGAAAGACAGAAGAGCATAAGGGGTTTTTGCCCCCACTCTGGGTGTGGCAGACAGCTGGAATCCTATATAATAAAGAGAAGTGCTGGGAACACTTCTCTTTACAAACTACAAGGTATATCGCGCATTGGCAACAGCTTGAAGAAATTCTTTTGCAGCCGAAGTAACCTTTTGATAATCGCTATCCTTTCGTGCCGCTTTTGTAATAAAGCTTCCCACACCAACACCTATACAGCCTGCCTGCAGCCATTCATGAACATTCTGAGGGGTAACGCCGCCTGTCGGCACAATAGGCGCTTGTGGAACTGGGGCCATAATCGACGCTACATACTTGGGACCTACCACTTCAACTGGGAATAGCTTCACAATGTCTGCTCCAGCCTCTAAAGTCTCGATTACTTCCTTTGGCGTAAAAGCCCCGCTAATAGTAACCGCTTGGTAGCGGTTGGCAACCTTAACCATATCTGCATTAAGCTGCGGACTGACTAATAGTTCCGCACCAGCTAGAATAGCAGCCCTAGCCGTCTCTCCGTCCAATACCGTACCAGCTCCAACTAAAATCCCTTTGTTACTATATTGATTTGCTAGAGTTTGAATTACATTTAAAGCGTTGGGTACGCTCATCGTAATCTCTAAAGCTTTAATTCCGCCTTGAATGGCAGCTTCGGCAACAGCCAAGGCTTCCTCTTCGCTTTCAGAGCGAATAATAAGCACAACACCGCTTTCATAAATCGTTTTTAAATTTTCTAGCTTTCTCGTCAATGGAATACCTCCCTATTTTGTTATGGATTCTTTTTAGAATCTCAATTAGTTACAACATACAATCTTTTCGCAGTATATCCCAGTTGGTTAGATAACTTCAAAGCCGCTTCAATGACTCCTTTATATTTATAATTCACATATGCGAACTACATTCGATATAACGAATTTATGCCTGAAGTATAGTTTCATCAAAAAATAAATTCAATAGTTCCACGTGGACTGCTAAATGGGAATCAAACCCCCTCTCCTATGGCGGGAGCCAAATTTGTTCTGTTCTTAACATTTGAAGAAGATACCTCATTCATGAACGACGCACTCATTATCGAGGATACCGGTTGAAAGAATTTTTAATTAGTACATAAAAGGAGAATTCTATATTTTTATATGTTTTTTTATTAATTAAAAATTTAAATACGGTGATTGAAATTATAATAATTCACATGTCGCACTCTAGCTAAAAAGTTTTTTTGCCTTTTTGTGAAATCTGTTCAATATATATATCCGTGGCATTTTCTTTATTTTCCATGGCTTGTATGATTCTACACTTACAGATTAATGTTTTCCATTTCAAAAAGACCTTCTAAATGAACTACTACATTAATAGAAGCATTTTTAAAATTAACAGACCTGAAGCCCCTACCCCAATACTGCTTAACTTACTTTTTGTTCAAATCCATTCGTTCAACTTTTAATAAATCGATTTCACAATGTCTCTTTTGTCTGCATCTATCTTCCAGCGGGTTTTAGCGCAAAAAGGCTAGATAATTGGCTCAATATGCATTAGTGTGAAGATACAAAATTCTTTCCAGCAGAAGCACGATCAGCCTGATATTGTTTTGATAACAGGTAAATAATACCAACTGAATAAACTACATTTTCGTAGTAATTTGATAGAAATGATGGTAGTGTGAGTAATAGACGGACATTGCTTACACTACCATCATGCGGTAGTACATGGATATAGACCTAGTCATCAACTGTTTGGCATTCTACTCTAAAGCGAATTTAACTAAGAGTTCCTTCACCTCCTCATCTCCCCCAAAAATTAGTGGGAATTTTCCAGGATTGAGATAGGAAAATGATATTATCACAAAAGATGACATTTGCCATTCCTTCTTAACAAACAAGAATGCCTCGTTATCAACAATTACTAAAACTAAGCGAAGTCTGCCCAAATAACTTAACAGGTAGGGGAAAATAAAAGATGAAAATAGCATTGATTGCACATGATAAAAAGAAAAATGATATGGTTCATTTCACAATCGCTTACCAACACATTTTGGTAAAACATGAGCTTTATGCAACAGGAACCACGGGGATAAAAATTATGGAGGGAACGGGATTAGAGGTTCATCGTTTTCAATCAGGCCCGCTAGGCGGTGACCAAGAAATTGGAGCATTAATTGCGCAAAATAAAATGGATATGGTTATTTTCTTTCGCGACCCCCTAACTGCGCAACCCCACGAACCAGATATTTCAGCTCTAATTCGTCTCTGTGATGTATATGCTATTCCACTTGCAACAAACATGGGAACAGCAGAAATATTAATTCACGGCTTAGATCGTGGCGATTTAAAATGGCGTTCTATTATTCATGAACAGCAAGGGAATTGAACTTCCTCTATTTAAGTGTTCTGGAGGGCATTGCTTGTTTATACTGTAGGAAAGTATAATGTTTTGGCTCGGCTCCATCTTAATTCTCAGTGGTGTTTTATTCGTTATCAACGAGAAAAAATAGGATATAAAAGCCCCTTTAGACGGCTAAAAGGGGTTTTTATATACAAATAAATCTTCTACTATTTAGGATAATTCTTTTTATCAAAATTGCCTTTCTCCACAACCTGTAAAAAATAACTTCTGACCTTTCGTTAAGCAAAGATTAGAGGTTATTTTTTGACTAAAGGTAATGTTAAAAACTTATTTTCAGTGTAATATTTTTTTTAGAAAATCTAATCTCTCTTGCGCATTATCGTGCGTTATGATTTCAATACCACTATCAACTCTCTTTCCAATGGTGTCCCCCTTAATTGCTTTATATGCTTGTTCCACACTCAGATAGCCCATATCATAAGGATTATGCGCTACTGTAGCACTTAATTCTCCCTTTTTAACGGATTCTACCATGTCCGTAAGGCCATCTGTTCCGACGATCGAGATCTTTAACTCTTTTTCCTCTACTACTTTTAACGCCTCTAGGGCTAGTCTATCACTAGTAGCAACTACACCTTTAAGATTTGGATAATCTTGCAAAACATTTTCTAGTACCGGTTTTGGATTCCCTAACCTGTCATACCCTACTGGTTCTGCGACAATCATTATTCCAGCATCCTCTAAAATTTTCTTTGCACCATTTTTTTGATCAATCATGGCTTGATCATCGATCTTCCCAAGAAGGATAGCTACTTGATCCCCTGGTTGCAGCATAGAACCTAATAATTCTCCCGCCGTCTTACCCAATGTAAAGTTATCCGTTCCAATATACGAGGCTTGGTATTCCCACTCAACATCTGTGGCTGTAAGAAATACGGGAATGTGTTGTTTTTTGTACTCCATCAATACAGGATTGGCAACCTGGATGTGAGTGGGAGCTACAATTAGTGCATCTGGATGTTGTTTTAGAACTTTTTTTAATAGATTAGCTTGATTGGTAATGGGGTATATAGAAGCTGGAGCAGTTACTGTACCATCTATATCAAAATCACGAAACGCTTTTTTGGCTCCTGCCTCAAAAGCTTTCCAATACTCTATATCTAGTCTTTTTAAAACAATTATAACTTTAGGCTTATCGTTTCCTTTAAGAAACTGAGCTACTAAGCTTATCATGGCTATTAGAATAACTGTGAAAACTAATGGAACAATCCATCTTTTTTTCAATATCCCTTCACTCCTATACTCCCACTAAGCTATTTTCGTACCAGAATCCTCATGTTAATGAAGTATCTATACACTTTATTCACAGCCTTTAAAGAGCAATAGACTAGTCCCCATCTTGCATCGCGGACAGCCTGAGTACATATAAAATGTAACCTGGACCACACCGTCCGCGATATAGCAACTTTTGGCCCGATATCTCCAAGACCGAGCACGGCTATCCCATTAGAGACAACTGCAAAGAACTTCCCCTTCATAGGATAATCGTACACTTTGTTTTCATCCCCTTATTTAAATACAGGTTCTTTAAACTGTGCCAATCTTTCTAAAGATGTTTTATCCACATCCGCATGAAGGCTATTGCCGTGGGAGTCCATTGTTACAACTGCTTTAAAGCCATCTACGCGCAGGTGCCACATTGCTTCTGGAATACCGAACTCAAGGAAGTCCACACCTTCTACCTCTTTAATACATTCTGCATAATATTGCGCTGCACCGCCGATTGCGTTTAAGTATACGCCGCCATGCTCCTGAAGTGCAGCAAGGGTTTTCGCTCCCATACCGCCTTTTCCGATAACAGCGCGGATGCCAAATTTCTTCATAATGTCGCCTTGATATGGCTCCTCGCGAATACTTGTTGTCGGACCAGCGGCTTTAATGTGATATTTGCCCTCGCTATCCTTCATCACAACCGGACCGCAATGGTAAATCACTTGTCCATTCAGGTCAACCGGACAATCATTATCTGTTAAATGCTTATGAATTGCATCACGTCCTGTGTACATCATGCCGTTAATCGTAACAACATCACCAACGCGAAGCTCGCGAATTTGTTCTTCTGTGATTGGTGCCTGCAGTACGATTTCACGCTGCTCCTGTACGTCTGCTGCTTCTGCCGCCGCTGGCTGAAGGGTGTCATCACCTTCCTGATATAACCACTGGGCGATTTCGCCTGTTGCTGGGCTAAGGGTAACACCTAGGCGGCGGTATGCCCAGCAGTTATACGCAACAGATACGTAGAAGCTGGCAGGAAGACGGTTGTAAACGCCAACTTTACAGCCAAGCAATGTTGTTTCGCCGCCAAAGCCCATTGTTCCGATGCCTAGCTTATTCGCATTTTCCATCACGTATTCTTCTAATTGGCGCAGCTCTGGAATTTGATTTTCATCGTCTAATGAACGGAATAGCTGCTCTTTAGCAAGCTCATAGCCGGATGTACGGTCGCCGCCGATCCCAACACCAATTACCCCTGCACTGCAGCCTTGTCCTTGTGCTTGGTATACCGCGTGCATTAAGCATTTCCGAATGCCGTCTAGGTCACGGCCAGCTTTGCCAAGACCCTCTAGCTCACAGGGAAGACTGTACTGGATGTTTTTATTCTCACAGCCGCCTCCCTTTAGGATTAAACGGGCATCAATATAATCCTTTTCCCATTGCTCGAATTTTACAACCGGAGTACCAGCACCAAGGTTGTTGCCGCTGTTGTTTCCAAATAGGGAATCAACAGAATTCGGACGAAGCTTTCCATCCTTTGTCGCTTGCTCAATCGCCGCATGAATTGCTTCTTTAATAACGAGCTGATTTACGCCAACCGGTGTTTTTATTTTAAATGTTGGCATTCCTGTATCCTGACAAATAGGCGAAATATTATCATCCGCCATCTTAATATTATTTGTAATGGTATGAAGTGCCATTGCCGAACGAGTACCTGCACTTTCCTTCTCCCTTGCACGCTGAATGGCACGACGGACGTCCTTTGGCAGGTTCGTAGAGGTCTCAACGATTAACTTATACATGCTTTCTTGAAGCTTTTCCATTTCATTTCCCCCTGAATGAGAACGATATCTAAACATTTTCACGATTTGATTTATCCTATAACTGTTTCTTTTGCCGCTTTTATAGGCCGATAGACCGGCTCCCACATTGCGTTTCGAACCGCTTGCTTTATATCGGCATGTTTCATTCGTGCCACACCATCGGCAACTGCCGCTTTTGCCACTTCTATCGCAACGATTTCTGAAACGGCGCGAAGATTCTCGATTTGCGGAAGTAACGGCGCCCCCGGCTTGCTTACATCAATCATGCTTGTCACCGCTTTCGCCGCCGCCACAAACATGCCGTCAGTAATGATACTGGCACGGGACACGTTCGTTCCAAGCCCAAGCCCTGGGAAGATAAGAGCGTTATTCGATTGTCCGATTACATACACTGTTTTGTTATATGTTACGGGGGGGAACGGACTTCCTGTTGCCACTAGAGCTCGTCCCTCTGTCCACTGAATTAAATCAGCAGGCTTTGCCTCCGCCAACGGTGTTGGATTGGACATAGGTAAAATTACCGGCCTTTCAACGTGTGCTGCCATTTCTTTCACAATATCTTCGGTGAACGCTCCCGCAACAGTTGAAGTTCCGATTAAAATGGTCGGATGCACTTGACGAACGACTTCAGCCAAGCCAGCTCCCACGTTGCCCTCTTCGGCAGGACGTGCATACGGACGCTGGAAGTCATACAAGCCGTTCATATCATCTGCCAGCAAACCGTTCCGGTCAATGCACCAAAATCTGCGATTCGCCTCTTCCCATGAAAGCCCTTCGCGCACCATCGCATCGCGTACCTGATCGGCAATTCCGATACCAGCCGTACCTGCACCGAATACGACAACGCGATGTTCACGCAGCGGAATACCGGAAGCCTGCACTGCTGCCAGAACAGCAGCAAGCGATACGGCTCCTGTACCTTGTATATCATCATTGAATGTGCAAACCTTATCCCGATACTTCTCTAAAATGTTTCGTGCATTTTTGGAGCTAAAATCCTCCCAATGCAACAAGGCGTGAGGAAACATTCTTGACGCCGTGCTTACAAACTGCTCGATGAACGCATCATACCGCTCGTCCCGAACACGCGGATGGCGATTCCCAATATAGAACGGATTGTTTAGAAGTTCTTCACAATCTGTGCCCACATCTAAAATGACAGGCATCACACGACCAGGATCGATTCCAGCTGCTGCAGTATAAACGGCCAATTTGCCGATTGCGATATTAATACCACCAACGCCCCAGTCGCCGATTCCTAAAATCCCTTCCCCGTCAGTAATGACGATTAAATCGATATCTTCTACACTCGAGCTGAAATTTTTAAATGCCTGTTCCATACCGCTTACATCATTGATGGATAAATATACGCCGCGCGGCCGACGGTATTCGTTGCTGTAGCGCTGGATCGCCAGCCCGACCGTCGGTGTATAAACAATGGGAAGCATTTCAGACAAATGATCCGTCAGCACACGGTAAAATAAGACTTCGTTTCGGTCATGGAGCGCCGATATCGTTACATTTTTATGCAAATCGCTCGGCTGCGAGGAGAATTGTTCATAAGCGCGGCGCGCCTGCTCATCAAGCGTCAGCACCGCCGGCGGCAATAATCCTGTTAAACCCAGCTCCTCTCTCTCCTCCTGCGTGAATGCAACCCCTTTGTTCAACAAAGGGACAGCTAACAATTCCGCGCCGCGCAAAGCAGTTTCTACTTCCCCATTCGGAGTAACCGTGAATTTACACATATAATCCCTTCCTTTTTCAATTAAAATTCTGCTGTTGATCCCTCTGTACATATCCAGTAAGAAAAGCGGACAAGGCCCGCCTTTTATGGCAGCGTAGGGGTGGCCGGAGTAAAAGGCGCTTTCCTTTTTGTGACGGAGATTCTTAGATAGCAACACCTAACCGGTGAAGCTAGACATGTCCCTTATATCAAGAAAAAAAGGGCTGCTACGCCCCTTTTTCTTAACATGTGCCAGTTTACTGTCTTTCGAAAAGAACTGCACCTGCAATACCTGGGTGTGTCATTTCGTAAGGATCCAAAATTAAATTGAGTTCTTCTTCCGATAATACATCATATTGCAAGCATAGTTCGCGAATCGGCTTCCCGTTCAAGATCGCCTCTCTCGCTATGCGTGCAGCAACCTCATAACCGATATGAGGATTCACCGCTGTAATAAGGCCCGCGCTCTTTTCCACATATTCCTTCATTCTTTCTTCATTTGCCCTGATTCCCTTTAGGCAATAGTCTGTAAACGCACGGAATGCTTGATTCATAATACTAATGGATTGAAGCAAATTAAACACGAGAACAGGCTCCATAACATTCAATTCCAGCTGTCCTGCTTCAGATGCAAGGCAAATTGTATGATCATTTCCAATTACTTGGAACGCTACTTGATTAATAACCTCAGGCATGACCGGGTTGACTTTCCCAGGCATAATGGATGAGCCCGGCTGACGGGCAGGTAATGCAATCTCGCCCAGTCCGGCGCGAGGACCAGAAGCCATCAATCGCAAGTCATTGGCAATTTTGGACATGTTCATCATGCATACTTTCAGTGCAGCCGATACTTCCGTGTAAGCGTCTGTATTTTGTGTTGCATCTACAAGATGCTCTGCTCCAACAAGGGGCAAGCCGCTAATGTCAGCAAGGTACTCGACTACGTGTTCAATGTAGCGAGGATCTGCATTCAAACCAGTTCCCACTGCCGTTGCGCCCATATTCACCTCATATAAATGCTGGCGTGATTGTTTGATACGCTTTATATCACGGACAAGCACGCGGGAATACGCTTCGAACTCTTGACCTAAACGAATTGGTACAGCATCCTGCAGGTGCGTGCGTCCCATTTTGATAACATGGTCAAATTCCTTTGCTTTTTGTTCAAATACGTCTTGCATATACTCTATTGTGCTCAATAATTTCTCTAACATATTCAATGTTGCAATGTGAATCGCAGTCGGAAAAGCATCATTTGTAGACTGGGACATGTTCACATGACTGTTTGGACTGATATGGAAATAGTCTCCTCTTTCTTTTCCGATCAACTCAAGCGCGCGGTTGGCAATGACCTCATTCGCATTCATGTTTATCGATGTTCCTGCGCCTCCTTGAATTGGATCGACAATGAAATGATCGTGCCATTTGCCGTCAATGATTTCTTGAGCAGCCTGCACAATCGCCTTACCTGTCCCTTCGTACAGACGCTCTGTTTCCATATTGGCAAGAGCCGCCGCCTTTTTGACAATGGCTAAAGCCTTAATGAGTTCTTCATGAATGGTATATCCTGTGATCGGAAAGTTCTCAACAGCACGCAATGTTTGAATGCCATAATAAGCATCCACTGGCACCTCTTTTTCTCCTAAGAAATCCTTTTCAATCCGCATATTCAGTTTTTTTCCAGTTACTTCCATCGAATTCTCCTCCTATTTCTTATACAACTTTTGCGTCTTTAACGGAATCCACATAACGTCGTGCTCTGTCTGTATCAAATTCGCCCTCCCAAATGCTGACGTGGTTGTTTGATGCCTCTTATATCACGGGCAAGCACGCGGGAATACACTTCAAATCCTTCTCCTAAACGAATTGGTACAGCGTTCTGCAGGTGCACGCGACCCATGTCATTGCATGTCATTGACATAGTCAAATTCCTTTGCTTTTTATCCAAATATGCCTTGCATATATTCTATTGTGTCCCATAATTTCTCTAACATATTTCATGCCGCAATGTGAATCACAGTCAGAAAAACATCATTCGAATTCTTCTCCTAGTTTCTTATGCAGCCTTTGAGTCTTTAACGGAATCCACATAACGTTGTGCTTTGTCTGTATCAAATTCACCCTCCCATTTCGCCATTGAAATCGCTGCTAATGCATTTCCTAATACGTTCACAGAGGTGCGAACCATATCTAAAATACGGTCGATACCAGCAATTAAAGCGACTCCCTCTAACGGCAGTCCCATAGAACCGAGTGTTGCCAGTACAACAACGAAAGAAGCGCCCGGGACCCCTGCCATACCTTTGGAAGTTAGCATGAGCACAAATAATAATGTGATTTGCGCTGTCAGTGACATATGAACATGGTACATTTGCGCAACAAACAGCGCGGCAAGTGATTGATAAATCGCTGAGCCCGTCAGGTTGAATGTGTAGCCTGTCGGAATAACGAAAGAAACAACCGCCTTCGAACAACCAAATTGCTCCATCTTTTTCATAATGTTCGGAAGCACTGCCTCAGAGCTGGCAGTTGTAAAAGAAAGAATAAGTTCTTCCTTCAAAATTTTTATAAGTGTGAAAATATTCGTTCCTGTCAATTTCGCGTTTATCCCCAACACCACAACAGCAAAAAATACTACAGTTCCATACACAACTAATATTAGCTTTCCAAGCGGAAGTAACGTACCCACTCCGAATTTGGCAACTGTCACCGCAATTAGCGCGAATACTCCAAACGGTGCAGCTTTCATCACTTGATTTGTTACCCAAAACATTGCTTCTAGCACACCTTCAAAGAAATGAAGCACTGGCTTCCCTTTGTCTCCAGTCGCCGCAACTCCTAAGCCGAATAAAACGGAAAAGAAAATGATCGGTAGTAGATCGCCTTGTGCCATTGATTCAAAGACGTTTTTTGGAACGATATGAACGATTGTTTCCGCAAAACCATTCTTTTGTGTGGCGGTTGCCGTTTGCTCGTATGCTGAGATATCCCCTTTTGCCAGGTGAGTTATATCTACACCAGAACCTGGATGAAATAGGTTTGCAGCCAGCAATCCGAGCCCAAGTGCAATCGTGGTAACGATTTCAAAATAAAGAAGCGTTTTGCCGCCGAGCTTCCCTAACTTTTTCATATCACCTACACTCGCTACCGCAACAACCAGTGCAGCTATTACAATCGGCATAACAATCATTTTAATTGCATGAATGAAAATATCACCAATTGGTACAATATAAGCAATTGCTGTTTGGTTTCCATAAAAAACAGCTCCAACAATAATACCTAGTACAAGTGCAACAAAAATTTGTGTAGCTAAGCCAAACTTTTTCATGTACATCCCCCTTATCAACACTCTCACTTTGAATCAATGAATCTGAACTCATCTTATAAGGCTATCTACAAAAAGAGACAAAAACACACAAAATTATTTTTAAAAAATTTAAGCGTTTACATATTTCATAATGAGAAAAGACCATTTTCTTATCTTATTTGCAACCTTGGACATAGCTTCTATCCCCTCTTTTAGGGGACCCTCCCTATATCTATCAACCTAAGAAATTCGTTGTTCTTCAGAATAAAAAATTGAGCTGAATTCTCATAAATAACTGTAGAGGGATAAAATTGCTTACAAATAATGCACCTTCATAAAGAAAACTCGCTGATTGGCGAGCCCTGCCTTTAAGCAAAGACAGAAGCATAGTTGCACTTATACTGTATTCCTAAAATTTCTCGCTACGTCGAATGGTCTTCCAGCTAGAAATTTCTTTCTTACAGTGTTATAAAAAGGCGTTTACATTCTTTTCTTCCTTGAAAGAATGTAAACGCCTTTTTCTTTGGTTATTTGATAGACCCCATGGATCGTGTTGTTACATCTACAGAAATATTGATAGTTGCTTCTTCTAGCGCTTTGCCCCAATGATTCTGCACTTGCTCATAATATCTGTTTTGATAGGCTCTGGCATATATCCCTAAGCCAATTGGATCAATTTTATTTTTTTGGATCTTCTTTATGAAATCGCCAAGCTGCATTTTCAGTTGTTCTTCTACCAGCTGTTCTAGTTTGTCAGTATTCTTTCTCATATCAAATGGAAAGAGACGTTCCATTAATTCGATGTACATATTAACATGAATATCAAATCTGAATTTATCATGACTATATCCAGGGTCAATCTTCACTTTGACGTTATGAGCATTAAAACTTAACATGTTTCTTTCGATTGCATTTTCCTCTTTCCCTTTTACAACAGGAAGGGTGAGGTAGAAATCGGACTTGTCCCCATGCAGTATTTGTAACAAGGTTGTTTCCTGAGAGTTAAGTGAAGTACTGTACGTTCCTTTCTCGTTTAGCAGTGTACTGCCAGTCAATATAACCTCTTTCCCCATTTTAATGTTGGGGATGGAGGGAGTGATGCCTTTTTCAAACATCTGCTGATGCAGATTCTGCAGCGTTGTTTTTACAGATTCCCCTCTTGCATGTGAAGTATCGACTAGAGACCTTAAATATATCGAGGTGATGGGTTTGTCTTTAGGATTAAAGTGCATGATCTCTGAGACAGGACCATCTACGATCATAATTCTAGGATTGACTGTAGCCTTAGAGTCACGATAAAAAACATCCAATAAGGAAAGCCAATTAGGATTTTGAAGCAATCGTTTCCCGATAAGCAGGACCTGAAGTTTTGAATCAACGAACATACTAGCGCTGCGCTCGTCGAATTCGTTTCTAGACTGCCGGATCGTTTTTGCCTTGACATCAAATCTTTCTGTTTTTTCTTTCAACTCTTTACCGAATACAGGACTGGTTTCATAAAATACCAACTCGTTTTCTTTATTCAAATCCATACCAAATGCTAGGGTAAACGCTATATCCTCCAAGTATGGTTGTTGTACAATTCCTGATGGAAGGATGATTAGAGAAAATAGCAACAGCAAAAGTCCAATCCACCACTTCATTTGGTAACCCTTCCGCGAATACGTTCATGGATACTTACATAAATCCATAAAAATAAAGGAGCAGCATATACGAAGGGAAATGCAATTTTCGCTACCAGTCCTTGCGATTGGTCATTTAGATTAAAAGTAGGAGTGACAAAATACATGATCATCACCATCACCAGTAATAATAAGAGCAAATGTTTGCTGTGATCCTGTTTCCCGAACAGCCAACTTGTACAGAAAACAGCACTATACATATGAATCATCCAGGCCCTAGAAAGCACTAACAAATAAAACGCAAGAAAAATAATCTCCATTCGCTCTATAAATCGAAATTCCACTACTTTTAATATGCTCAATGTGGGTTCGTTAAATAGAGTAATTTCGTCCGGACTAAAAAAGATAAAACTAGCAAGAGTCACAAATAAATATACAAGCATTGATAATGAACTGGCGATGATAACACCGATGGAAGCTTTTTGCTTCTTTTCTAAAAATGGGTATAGTAAAAACACAATTTCGAAACCCAAAAAAGAGTATGTAGTAGATTGAGTAGCCAATAGTGCTTTCTCCATATCTTTGAACAAAGGGAGAAGGTAAATCCAGTGATGGCTTTCCCGCAAAGCAAACCAGTAAAAGAGAGGCATCCATAATATAAGAAAAAAAACGATCTCTGCATACCGGCCGATGATGCGAATCCCATTACGAGCAATAGTATAAATAGGGATAGCGAATAAAATCATGAGCACATAACCAGCTACTCCTGGTACAATCCATACTTGAATAAAGAGAATTGAACGTTGAATAACAGAAAATGCCTTCATAGCGAAATACAGAGACATACAAAGAGCAATGGCTTTTCCTACCCATGTTCCAAAATAATTTGTTAACAAATCAAATAGAGTTCCCTCTGGATATTTCTTCATTACTTGAACAATGATTAGGCTTGAGATAACAGATAACAGCCAACCAAAGATAATAGGAATCCAACCATCCGTACCTGCCTTTTCTGCCAAGATTCGCGGGAGCTGCAGTACACCGATTCCCACTTGCGCGCCATGTATTAAAAAAATATATTGCACTAGGGTAATTTCATTGTAAGCATACTTTTTCACTTGTCATCCCCCTGAGGGTGATTGGAGCCTTGCTTCTTTGCTTGAATCGCTCTTGTGCTCACAGGACGATGCTTCATTTTCCAGAGTGGAACACGAAAAAAACCATCCTTCCAGTCGGAAAAATGGGCTGGAGCAAATGGACTACTATATGGGGTGCCCAGCGATTCCAAAGAAATAAGATGCCCAATCAAAGTAATCAAACCAACCACAATACCTACAATCCCAAACAAAGACGCTATCAACATCATCGGAAACCGCAATAACCGAATGGCTGCGCTCATATCATGATTAGGTATAATAAAAGAAGCAATAGCGGTAGAGGCGACAACTATAATCATCATGTTGCTGACAATCCCAGCTTGTACAGCAGCTTGACCGATCACAATAGCCCCTACAATCCCTACAGTCTGCCCGATAGGAGCAGGAAGGCGTATCCCTGCTTCGCGCAGCATTTCAAGAGCAATCTCCATAATAAGCGCTTCAATTAGCGGCGGAAAAGGCACCTCAGCCCGGTATTTTCCAATGTTGAGCAACAATTTGACAGGAATTAACTCATAATTAAACGAAATCAACGATATATAAAGTGCGGGCAAAAAAATAGCCATGAAAAAAGCAAGCAACCTCAGTAACCGTATAAAATTAGCAGTTAGCAGACGTGAGCTATAGTCATCCGTATTTTGAAAAAAAGCTATAAGCGTTACCGGGGCAATCAATACTGCGGGTGACCCATCCACCATAACAGCAAATCTTCCTTGCAAAATATGAGAAGCAGCTGCATCCGGTCGTTCCGTTGAGATAAATTGCGGAAATGGAGAATAAGAATTATCCTCAATAAATTCCTCTAACTCTCCTGCATTAAGAATCGTGTCGACATCTAATTGGCGGATACGATCCTCCAGCTCTTGCAATACCTCTGGATGTGCAACATCTTCTAAGTACAGAATTGAAACCTTACACTTTCCTCGGCGTCCAACTGTAGCCTCTTTGATCTTTAGCTCACGGCTAGGGATATAGCGGCGGATTAACGCGATATTTTTACTGCCTGTTTCTCCAAATCCTTGATGCGCACCCTTTAAAGAGGCTTCGAGCTGTGGATCTTCAATCGCTCTTTGTGGCCACCCCTGGGTGTCAAAGATCATTGCGTTGTCTCGTCCTTCGACTAACAGTACACTTTTACCTTGCAGAATACTGTTCTCCAACCCTTTCCAATGATTGGATGATTCTACATGACCAATCGATACTGGTAAATTTGGATTCCCCTTATCTTCATCTCCGTATATTAACGGACGAAGGATGTGGTCATGGATGGCGTCTGAATTAGTTAGACCTGCAAGGTAAATCAGAATCGCTTTCTCACCACTCTTCTGAATATCCAAGTGCCGTACAATTAAATCAGGAGTATGGGTAAAAAGGGTATACAAATCTACAAGATTTTCTGATAAGGTTATGCTTATCTTTTTATTTTGAATGTCCTTTACTTGTTTTTGAGGCTCATACAAATTGTTTCTTGGTTTATTGCGAAAAATTCTCATCTTACCATCGCCTATATAAAGTAAATTTGTATCATTATCCCCTGTTTACGGAAATACAATTCATGTACAGTTCCATTTAAACAACCTTCCATTCATTATGAATCTCCCCTGCCGCATGCCTATCAAGCTAAGCATTAGTTATGTAACTACAGCCAGTATAACTAGCCATATCATAGGCTGCTGTATAAGCCCTATGTTTCTCTTTCCTAAAAATAGGCATGCGTCAAGATCCCATATAAAAGGTTATATGCTACAAAACATATCAAGAAAAGAAGAAATTCGATTTTCGCTCTGCGAAATCTCGTTTCTAAACCTTAATTCAAAAAATAAAAATAACACCAAGAAACGCTCAAGAACAGAAAGTTAACTAACCAAAAATGTCAAAAGAACCAGTCACATCAACAGGGAATAAACTAGACCAATGACATTTCACAATGTCAAAGGCCAAAACCCTTGATATGAATGGTTCTTTTTTAGAGATTATGTGAACGAAGAAATAAAAGACAAGGACTCACTTTATACTACTGGATATAAACATTGAGGCATCCTGATTCATAAAAATACTATTACCATGATAGAATGTCTTAATTTCAATTGATTTAAATCCAACTTCAGATAATCTTTTTTTCAGTTCTTCATGCGAAAAACCGTTATGAACTTTCGGATGATTTATTTTATCGTTTTTGTCAAAATCAATAATAATTAGCTTGCCACCATTATTTAAAATGTTGAACAATTCTTGTAAAATTTTTTTAGTATCCGGAATATGAAGAAGGACCAGTGACATTAAAACTATGTCTGCCTTAAGTTCAGGAGTTTCTTGAGTAAAATCTGAATAAAGGACTTTTGAGTTGGTAATTCCTTTGTGAGAAATTTTAGCTTTCGCAACCTCCAACATTTGTTCTGATGAATCTACCAACAAAATAGAATGTACTAAATCTGATAATTCTAAACCAATTAGACCAGTACCACTCCCATAATCTATTAAAGATTTTGATTTACTATTTCGTAATTCTGGTCTTACTTCCTTAACTATAACTTTGGCTAATTCGATTCTTTCTTCTGTATCATATCTTTTTGCCATCTGTTCAAAAACGTTATTTTCCATATCTCACTCCGCTTCCCTATTTATTAAAAATTAAAGCTACATAGTGGTTATTATAGCAAAAACCAAAACCTTGAGGGGTGATTCTCCCCTCAAGCCCTTCCGTATAGGCTCCGGTGGGTACAAAATATTCAGCTGTTACAATATCTCAATATAACCTTCTGTTCCATGCACGCGAATTCGTTGCCCGTCTTTTATCAGTTTGGTGGCATTTTCCACTCCAACAACTGCTGGTAAGCCATATTCACGTGCGATAACTGCTCCATGGGTCATCAGTCCACCAACTTCGGTTACTAGGCCTTTTATGGATACAAACAACGGTGTCCAGCTAGGGTCAGTAAAGGATGTGACTAATATATCTCCATCTTCTAGATCAGCATCTTCCATATTTAAGATTACACGCGCCCGTCCCTCTATAATTCCGGAAGAAACAGGCAGACCCACAAGAGCTTCAGCTGGGAGATTTTCTCGTTTGTACTTACCTGAGGGTGTTTCACCATCAGATGTGATCACACGCGGGGGAGTCAGTTTTTCATATAATTTGTACTCGTCTCTTCGCTTGTTAATGATCTGGTAATCCAATTTATTGGTCCGTACAACATCAAGAAGTTCTTCAAAAGTGAGATAGTATATATCTTCTTTTTCAAGAATAACGCCCACTTGTGCGAGTTGTTCGGCTTCTTTCAGTAAAGCTTGCTTATAAACGAAGTAGCGATGAATCATGCCGTATTTTGGATATTCACGATAACCGATGAAATTCCGGATTCGGTCAATCATACGTTTGGTTTCTTTGGCTTTTTGTTCACCATCTGGTAATTGTTTCAATCGGTCTAATAACTCTTGTTCCTTTTTCAAAGCAACACGCTGCCCTTGCTCAAATTTCCGCTTGCTGGTATTCGGTTCAAAGTTTTTGATGTTACCAAGAATCATAGGGACAAGTGTAATTGGTTTTTCACTCCATCGAGTTTTCGTGATATCGATTTCTCCGGCACATCGCATTCCGTATTTGTTGAGAAAAGCTATTATTGCGTCTCTAGCTTCCTGTCCACCACCAAACTTAACCAGTTCATTCAAAAAGTTATCATCTTTTACATGTTGTAAATAATCAATTACTTCTGGATAAGGACGAATCACATCGGCGACATCCAATAGTGCTAAACCCATTTCCGAAGTAATATTGTTTGGTACCGATTGAGAAAGCGTGTCTGCCGCGTTTTTTTCACCTAACCACTCGTTCATTTTTTCATTGATCCATGTTGAAGCATTTATAGCAGCCATAAATACAGCTGAACTTTGTGGGTCAAATAAAATCTTCTTTAATTCCTGAATATCTTCAAGAATAAAGCCAAATAAATCTGAACCTGACTTCGTTTGGATGTTTTGTTTTAACTCTTCTATGGATGTTTGACTACGCTGAATCAAATCAGAAACGATTGATGGATTGTTTTCGATTTGTGCCAACATATCGGCATTGCCTCTCGTGGGATTCGGTGCTGTAGTATCATTTGGTAACGATTTTATAAAATCTCCACGCTCAATGATGTTCATAAGTGCGTCTTTGAGGAGCGGATCGTGTTGACCCATCGCATTTAATAAATTGTTTCTACTGACGGGTGAAGCCAGTTGATGTGTGACATCAACAAACAACCTTCCACCGGCTTTCCGCATGGGTGCAGGAGTCGTTAACAGGAAAAAAGACAATCCCAATGGTTTCATAGCATCTGTCATCATTTGCTGATGGCCGACAGATATATACACGTGGTTTTCTTGATCATTCGCTTCAGGGATGGGGAAAAGAGTAGTGATTGGCCGACTCTGGACAATATAAAACGTATCATCAACCAAACACCATTCAATATCTTGCGGACAGCTAAAATAAGTTTCGATTTGTCGTCCGATGCGTGCCAGTTGTAAAATTTGTTGGTCAGTAAGTGTTTGCTTCTCTTGCTGATCAGGAGCGATGTCGTGTGTCTCTGTTCCGCCTTCGTTTCGTCCATAGATAGCTAATTTTTTGGTTGCTATCATCTGATCGACGATTTTATTCTCTTTCACCTTATAGCAATCGGCAGATACCAAGCCAGAGACCAATGCTTCTCCAAGTCCAAAACTGGCATCGATTGATAGCAGCTTTCGGTTAGATGTAATCGGATCAGCGGTAAATAATATCCCTGAAGCATGCGGGAAAACCATCCTTTGAACGATAACGGATAAATAAACTTGACTGTGGTCAAATCCATTTTGCATACGGTAGATTACCGCGCGATCCGTAAATAAGGAAGCCCAGCATTTGCTGATATGCTGCAAGATTGCTTCTTTGCCGATGATATTTAAATAGGTGTCTTGTTGACCAGCAAAAGAGGCATGTGGTAAATCTTCAGCGGTCGCACTAGAACGTACTGCATAAGCATGCTCCTCGCCAAACTGGGAGAGATAGTGAGTAACTGCTTTCACAACGTCGGAAGGAATTTTTACTTCCATAATGATTTGTCGAATCTTCCTGCTGATTTCACCAATTTGATCTCGATCCTCTACTTTTAGCAGTGTTAGTTGATCCAACAACGCTTGAAACGTTTCGTTTTGTTCGATGGCTTTTTGATATCCCACTGTCGTAACACAAAATCCTTCTGGTACTTGTATTCCTTGAATTTTTGATAATTCCCCTAAATTTAACCCTTTTCCACCAACGAGCAAAAGCTGTGTTTTATCCATTTCCTGAAAACTGAGAACCAAAGAACTCATTCAATATCTCTCCTAACCATTAAATTGGGAAAAAACATTTGACAAGAGCTTACCGGTGTGGTACAATTAAATTGTAAAATGATACAATTATGCCTATTTAAATAAACTCAGTCGTAATCTAATTATATCGTCGTGTCTTTTTTTGTGCAATATAAAAGAACCAGGTAAAGCTGTCCAGGTTCTTTTTTAATTTCCCGCTACTATTTGTCACATCAAAAAACTGGTTCAAACCGACTCCGTCACTGCATAGTTAATCCCGGCATGTTTTTGGACTATCCCCTGGTATTTCCTGCTTGCACATCTTCCTAGTCAACCCATTCAACAGTCAGCTGATCACTAGCGGTTTCCATTCGCTTCTTAAAGTCTGTATAAAGACCTTCTTCTTTTACATTTTCACCTATGAGTACCACAAGTTTTAAATATGGTAGTTCATCAACCGGAATACACTTCAAAAATTCTGACGTTGTGATAAGAGCCTTTTTTATAGTATTTTAATTTTGTAAAACAATTACGGTAATTGAAATTCAAAAGATTACTTAGAGTCATTAGATTCATTTATGTACGAACTATCTTTCAATGTTGAAGTTTTCCTTTTTTCAGCATATACATCCCTTCCACTCCATCGTTTCTGAAAGTCCTCACATACTTCACTGTTTCCACCTTATAAGATATCCACTAGATTCCGACAGTCTTGCGTTAAGCTAACTGTTACTGCTACCTTCATCCCAGAGATTGCACCCATGTTGGGTAGTGAAACTCTTTTAAACACTTATCATACTGGCCTTTGCGCGAAGGATGCTCGTAAATAAACGACGGATACAAGCACCCTCACAAGCAGCATAAAGATCGCCATCGCTGAAGCATATCCAAAATCAAGCGTACGGAACGCGTACCGATATACATACGAAATCTGTCTCATCCGGTGAGTACCTTGATCCACCAAGGATTGCTCCCGGATGTTCAGATTAATTTGTAATCGCTTCCATTTTTTATATAAGGAAATCCTTCCTTTTCCAAGAATCCCTTCAAGGCCATGTCTCATTTCATATATTTGATCGATACTCTCTGTATGGTGCGCTTCCTCTCCCACCCCTCTTGATGTCATATTAATGACTGATGTCGGCCCTCCCGACTGGCCAATGATTATATTTGTTTTCAATCATACCTCACCTAATATAGCTCCTTTACTAAGCAAACTTTTTCCATAACGCTTTTCTGATTATTTCACTAGTATTGTAGGGCTCGCATAGACCTAATTAAGATTCTTTTTTAATTTTTATACTTCAGTATAAGCTTTTTATCTCTATAGCAAAAAAGATAATGTAAAACCTTCATTCAGTCTCGGTTCCACCAAAACAGAGCATACATGAGTAAATATAACTTCGAAGTATATAATTCGTTACGGGTGACACCACGAGCGCAACTACCATTGCATATACCATCACTTGTAGTAATTATAAATACTCTAAACATAATACATTGAGTATTTTATGCAATTGTAGAATTTCACAAAACATACTTTTTTACTTCATCTCATCAAATCATAGTCTGCTTCTGTTTAGTGAAGCTTCATAAATCTGGAATCTTTGTTAAAAATGAATACTGCTAATTCCGATCAAATTATCAGAAGCAATACTCACAAGTCTCAACCATGTTTGTGACTCTGATAATCAAGTGTACCTGTTTGCGGAGTGCAAATTGTATATAGAATTTTTTGAACTGCTAACATTTTCTGATCTAATTTCTGGCTGATTGTTATTACATCCGGATTAGAAAAACCCTTCTTCTTCGCTAATTCGTCCATATCCAAACGATAGTCCTCGATGCTCTTAGTTAATTCTAGCGCCTTCTTCAAAATCATTATCATTCTTTCCCTTCTATTATTTTTCACATTACCCAATTTAAAAGTTCCTAGACAAATGCATAAAACGAATACAAATTTTTATTATCCATCAATTCTCGATTCCAAAGTCTACCACCTCAACAACAAACGAGGAACAAGTTAAGCTCACTTTTGCTTCTAATGTCATCTTGCAAATGATACCGCTTTAGTAAACGCTTTCATTCCCTCCCTTAAGCATATTATACCGATTTCTACATCTCATTTATGGTATAATGATCAGAAATTTGGTATTTTTCGAAAACCTTGTCATTTTTTCTATTGGAGGGAACACTCTACTGTCATTCATAATAGACGCTCTTACAGTGTAACGAAGGCCTCGCCCTCATATAGCGAGGCCTTGTTTTGTACACATGTGTTATTATTACCCTTACACTAATTTTATTTAATAGTTACTGCCTTATCGCTTTTGGAAAGGATAAGCAGGTTTTCATCTATATATTTCCGAGTTAGCAATGCATACTCCAATGGATGAGCGACAGATGGATCCTGCTCAGCTTCAATTACAATCCATCCTTTGTAATCGCACTCAAGCAATTTCTTATACGGCTCTGTAAAATCAATGCAGCCATCGCCCGGTACTGTAAACATGCCGCTTAAGAAGGACTGCATGAACGATTTGCCTTGCTTCTTGCAATCTTCCATCACGTTTCTTCTCGTATCTTTAAAGTGAACATGTTTAATGCGATCCATATGCTTGTTTAATAGAGTCATATAGTCACCGTCAGAAACGTAGATATGACCTGTATCATATAACAGATGCACATGGTTCGAATCCGTGTTTTCCATGAGGCGGTCAATTTCTGCCAATGTTTGGACACCTGTTCCCATATGATGGTGGAACACTAATTTTAAACCGTATTGTTCTGCAATCTTTCCTAGTTCATTTAAACCTTCGCATAAAGTTTTCCATTCAGCATCCGTGAAGCAAGGTTTTTCAGAAAAAACATTTTTATCAGTCCCCTGCACACTGTATGTTTGCTCAGATACAACCGCCACTGCAGCATTGACATCTTGCAAGTATTGACAATACTTATGGAACGCTGTGGATACCTCTTCAATTCCATCTCGAATGATAAAAGCGCTGAACCATTGACCTGCTATTTTTAAGTTACGAAGTTTGAGTTCTTTATTTAACACTTTTGCTTCTGGGAAAAAGCCACCCACTTCGGTTCCCTGGAAACCCGCTACTACAATGTCGCCCAGCAGGTGAGATAATGTATTCTCTGCACCAATCTCTGGTATATCATCATTACGCCAACCGATTGGAGCGATTCCCCATAAAATATCCTGATTACTCATAACTACTCATCTCCTATTAATATTGCTTTCGCTTTTTTAGTTTTTTTCTTGCTTTCATTTTCTATTGATTTCATAATTAGATGGACAACGCTTACAAATTCAACAAATTTACAAACACGATATCCTCCGTGCAAACAACACAGTAACCTTCTTTGGTCACTATTTTTTTAAAGTTGCCCTTATCTGTTGAAGTGCAGCTTCCTTACAGTTGAAATCTTAATATTCTTTGATACGGTAATCAAGGTTATCGATTACCCTAAGTTGATTTAATCTTAGCTCATACTTCATTATATTTCAATGATTTTTTTTAAAAGTTTTATATTCAGACCATTTTTTTTGACGGTAGTGTTACATAGGGTGCCGAAAGTAACTTGTATGCACATTCCCCCCTCATCTTCCCCTTAGATGGAGTTGCTGTGTTTCACATAACAGCCTCCGGAGAAAGGGAGAATACGTTGTTTACTCATGTGGCCTTTTTAATTTTTTCTATCGCAACATCATGGATCATGATCTTCATTTCGCATTACTCTTTCAGATTAACAAGAATCATTTTAGTCTTTAAAAAGACCCCCTGTAGAAAAATTCCCAATTTGGTATAAAAAGGGTTATCGATCACTCTTATTTGCTACTTTCCCTACCTGCTATAAGCCCTATCTTGAGATATTGCTTCATTCACGAATTAACTTTAGCAGGAATAAATATGTGGCATATTTTTTGACCTCGTAACTTATCTCCTTGTATTTATACTGTCATATCTAATTCTTTTTCCCTCTTTCCCTATCCTCACATGATTTTGTTACACTCTGGCTAGCTAGGGATTGATAGGTATAAGAATATAAAAAGTGGCATTCCTTCACCCTAAATAACAATTCCTCTAGACACAAAATGCCGTTACGAATCCGACATCCTGAAAAATTATTCCCAATATCTAATCTGCTCCGCAAGAGATGCGAAAGAATCATGAAAGAAAACCTGACATAAACTCACATCGTTCGGAAAATCAATAGTATGATACTTGTATCACTACTAGCCACAACACAAGGAGGATAACCGATATGAAATTACATCTAGCAAATCTAAAGAAAAATACCCTATGCTTATTAGAAGCTGTTTATGTATATTCCCTATTTCTTACTATGGAAATGAGAATGACTTTTGAAAACATCAACAGAGCAAAGTAGAAATTACCCCATCATTTATCATGGGATTGAACCTTATATATGCTCTAGCTTGCCCATAGAAAGTGAGCTAATTCGACGAGCTAAAACTTGGAAAAACAACCTAAAAGAGATAATCTAACTTTTTTGGAATACGCTCTTTTTATTATAATAATGAATATAGTCCTGAACCGACTATTTTAGCGCAGCTACTAAACATGGCTATTTGTCTCGATTGTCTTTGCTTAGAACAAAATGACCTCTAGCTAGTCATAGCAGTTCTGGTGCAAATATGATTTGTTAGAGACACAGAATCTCAATACCCTTTTCAGCTGAGAATTATGATACTACTCCAAATCATTTATATATGAATTCAATCTTGCTTTGGACAGACTCCCCCTTGTTGAAATCGTCCTTTTTTCAGCAGCTGCACCACTTCCACGCTACTCTCTCGGAAGCTCCTCACAGACTTCACTATCCCCTTTTTCCGGAATATCCCTGCATTAAACTAACCACCTTGACTACCTTAACCCATTGAGAATTCCACCTAGAGATTGCTCCCATACTAGCACAATGCAAAAGAACCAGTAATTCTCTTTTTACTGAAAGACAAGAGAAATGAAGTTCGAGGTTTGAATTAATAATAAAGACATGTTGTTAAACAATTACAAGGAATAAGAAAAGGAGTGGGGTTTCCACTCCTTTTTATCACGACATGATTTTGCTTTTAATCACGACAACTTATGGTTGCTATCAAATTTTATCATTAATTCCCTGTTTCACTAAAACCCCTGTTAGTTCAATAAAAAGTTGCACTTCCTACTCTAACTGAAAAAATAGGGACCAAAATTTTCTTCGTGAGTACAAACATATGTCCATTTAAAACCTGTATCAACTACATAAACATCATCTATATAATCGTCACTTTTCTTTACTATGTCTATCGTCCTTAAACTTCCTGCGGTCTCAAGTATTAATACAATTTCTTTGTCTTGATAAAAAATATAACATCCAGTTTTCTTTATCTTATTAAAAGCATCGCTTGCTTTTTTGCCTTCTAAACAGGAGATTCTTTTGTATTTTAAAGGAAAATTTTGGATTTTTTAATGTGTAATTTTAATTAATGATATAATAATTTTGTATATAAAAAACTTATAGGAGTATTTAAGATGAAAAAAATAATTATGCCAACTTTATTTGGACTAACAATTTTCGGGCTTGTTGCTTTTAATTCTAATGAAGTGTTAGGGAAAGAACTAGCTACAAAAGAAGTAAGTCATGTAAAAGAAAAGACAAAAAAATCTATATATAAAGTTTCGGGTATCTCATTTACAAAACCTAAAAAACTAAAAACGGGAAAAGTTATAAGTGCTCAAGATGGAGATACAATAAAGGTTTTAATTAAGGGTAAAGAAGAAACTATACAATTAATGACAATTGATACTCCGGAAATTACTGATAAAAACGGAAAACAACAATTTCAATCTATAGAAGCTGCACAGTTTGCAAAGGAAACCCTTGAAGGTAAAAGTGTTAAACTTGATATTGGTAAAAAAAGAAATAAACAAAAACAGTTAGAAGCTCAAGTATGGATTGGAGATACCTTGTTTAATGCATTGACAGTAAGCAAAGGTTTTGCTCGAACTGATAAAAAATCAATAAATAAAAAACTCATATCTCCATTACAAAAGTTAGAAGAAGTTACAAAAAAATCAAAAATTGGTATCTGGAGCATAGATGGCTATGTAACAAAAGATGGTTATAATATGTTGGTTTTTGATAAGGAAGAAGAAAAGCCTGGGGTGGTAAAAAATTGGAAAACACTCACAATGGATAAGTGGATTGACTTAAAAGCAGAAGAAAAGTTATATGTTGTAGAAATGTCAATTAACTTAGAAACTTCTGATCAAAAATCAAAAAATACCCCAGTGGAAGTAAGAGGAACGCTTGAGGAGTTTGTGAAAGTGATTAATGACCGTTATACAGAGATTAATAGCTCTAAAGATCCTTATGAAAAATTAAGAATGATGGGTTCACCTGTATCTGCCCAAGTAAGTATTATGGGACACCAAGAAAATTTAATTGAGTTTGTTTACAACCAGTAGAATTACACTGGTTCTTTTGCATAGGGCTGATTTCTTTACATCCAACATCCAGCTTCTCACCATGGACAATGAATTCATTTCTATTCTGTACTACGGCAACACTTACTGTTCCTTATGCGAAGAAGAGTTGCCTACTTTACGCTTCCTGCCGTGAGTCCCTGAAGGAAATACTTCTGAAGGAATAGGAATACGAGAATGAGCGGAACACTTGCCATAAAAGATAAAGCCATCAGTTGGTTCCATTCGGTCGAATACTCACCAATCAATGTGCCGATTCCAATGGTCAACGGACGCGCATCAATCGTATTCGTGAGAACGACTGCAAACAAAAATTCATTCCAAGCGAGGATAAACGTATACACGCCTGTCGCAATTAAGCCAGGATGGCTTGACGGGATAATAATATTGAAAAAGATCCTCAGCGGCCCGCAGCCATCCATTTTTACCGCCTCATCCAACTCCCGAGGAATGGTCGAAATAAAATCTCGAATCATAATAATGGAAAAACGGGAGAGCAAATGAAGTGTAAGCCAAAATTAAGGCGCCGTAAGTGTTATACATCCCTGTGCGGATAATTAATAAAAAATATGGGATGCTGAGCAATACCATCGGGAACATTTGCGTCAGCAACATGTAGAGCAGCATCGACTCCTTTTACCCTCTTTATTCTTGAGTTAGATGTTATAAAGAAATGGAATGCGGAATCTCACTATCAATAAGCGGAAAAGCGTATTCAATAAACTGCCTTGTTGGCATATGTTTCTCTCGATTCCAATAATGCGAAGGCAGCGGTTTTTCGAGGCTTGTATGTTCCAATAGATCGACCCATTGAATCGTGCATTCATACGGTTCATTGGACAAACGGTTCAGTCCGACCATTCCCCCGGAATACCCGGCAAGAGCATAGCGGACAGCCTGTCTGCCGAGCTGGTACGCTTCTAAACGATCCGTGCCAGAAACGAGATTGATACTTGTACGAAACAAGGTCGAAGGAGCCGTAAATCTCGTCTTCAATCCAAGATAATCCTGGATTTGCTGAACAAGTCTAAAGCCAATGCCTCCGTTATATCTCCTTCCGGTAGGATCGTGTGTATGTAGAGAGAGACCTGCAATATGAAGATGATCCGGAATGATCACCATGACGCTTCCTGTTCGTTCATAAACTCTTTCAATATCGATTAAAATATTGGTAAGCTGAATAGATTGATCCGGTAAATACACAAGCTGCGGGTAGTCGTCTTGATGCTCTTTATACAAGGCACTCGATGCAGCAAGCCAGCCTGAGTTCCCTCCCATCACTTCCATTACTTCTATCTTGTCGTATGTTCTCATGGAAGCCATGTCTGTGCCGATCCATTTGACTGTCTCGGATAAAAACTTGGCCCCACTCCCATAACCGGGAGTATGATCCGTTCCAGACAAATCATTGTCAATCGTTTTCGGAATATGGACAAAGCGGATTGATTTGCCGGCTTTCTTCGCACGGCGATGCAGTTCTGCTACTGTACGGGAAGAACCGTTTCCCCCAATATAACAAAAAATCCCGATATTCTTTTCTTCAAGAAAACACAGAATCTTTTCGAAATCTGTCTCATCCGGTGCGTACCTTGATCCACCAAGGATTGCTCCCGGCTGTTCAGACCAATTTGTAACCGCTTCCATTTTTTCGTGTAAGGAAATCATTCCTTTTCCAAGAATCCCTTCAAGGCCGTGTCTCATTCCATATATTTGATCGATACTCTCTGCATAGTACGCTTCCTCTACCACTCCCCTTAACGTCATATTAATGACTGGTGTCGGCCCTCCTGACTGGCCAATGATTATATTTGTTTTCACTCGTACTTCACCTCCTTGTAGCAATAAGAAGACGACATTTGGATGTAAGCTCCTCCTTTATGTCAGCCTCGATACCATCATCTGTAATCAAATAATCATGCGGCTGCCAATCCGCAATTTGAATCGTTCCCATTTTATTCAGCTTGGAAGAATCAGCGAGCCAATAAATCTCCTTGCCAGACTGAAGAAGCAATTTTTTGACATCCGCCTCCAAAAAATCATGGCACATAAAACCATGACTCATCGAAATGCCGGTAACTCCCATAAACACCTTGTCTGCATATACTTGTGTCAAACTTTGAGCCAGAAGCGGATTAATCAGTGTTGTCGTCTTTGAGCGGAAAATGCCCCCTGTTAAAATGGTTGTGACCCTTTCCTGCCCTTCCAACTTTTCTGCAATATTGGTAGCGGTTACAATTGCAGTCACAGCTTTTCCCCCTAAATACCCTACAAAGTGGAAGGTCGTGGAACCTGCATCAATTAAAATCGTTTCATTCTCTTGTACTAAGGAGGCGGCCATTTTCCCAATCGCCTCTTTTTCTCTTCGGCATGTCAGGCATTGTTGATAAAATCGGTTATTTAAGTAGTTTGTACCTGCTTCATCTGGATCTTCTAATAACTTAGCGCCTCCCCGAACCTTCACAATCTGATGGCCGCTCTCTTCCATGCGGGTTAAATCCCTGCGAGCCGTCATTTCTGAGATATTCAGCTCTTTTGCAATCTCTTCTACGCTGATCATCTTCCTCAACTTCAGCAATCCTAGGATCGCATCCTGCCTTTTTTCTGGAATCATAATGTTCAATCCCTCTCACACTAAAATGGATTGTTTACATTTGTTAGAAATTGATCATTATTGTGAATTTTATTATATATCCATTTTCCTAATTTTGTAAATATATTTTTAGAAAATTTTAAATTTTTAGTTAAATTATTTATTTATTTGTATTTTTATGGTAAAAAATTAACAAAAGTGTTTTTGTAAGATGATTGATTGTTTTTGTTCAAAAAGGAGAGAAACGGAGGGATTCGCAGGATAAAACTGTTTGGCAGTCAGCGTAGAGCGTGACTAAAAGATGACCTTCATGCAATAAGTATCAATCTAGTTCAATTGAATGCTTAATTCCTAAAATAAACCCTAACAATAGTACTGATATAAAGCTAAGATCAGTCACCTCCTCACCTTTTTATTTTTCAGAAACAAGAATCCTGTTCTTATTCCAATGCCTTCCAGACCTGTTCATACACTTTTTTCAAAGGAACATTATAAAGGCGGGCAATATGTTTACATTCCTCAAACTCGGGTGCTCTTTGCACGACTTGTCCAGCGAGCATCCCCTCCTTCACGGTCACCGTTCCCCATTCTGTTGTAACCTTTTTAAACACTCTTTCCAATCTGTGAACAGTCAACGGATAATAACGGACTCCGAGTGTAGTAGTCTCTTTGAATAGTATTTCTTCCATCTTAGCTAGCTTTTCACGAGAGCAAAGCAACTGCAGTAAAACCCCTGGTCTATTCTTTTTCATATAAATGGGGGTATAGAAGACATCATTTGCCCCAGACTCGAAAAGTAAATCCATTACATAACCAAGCCATTCTCCTGAAACATCATCAAGGTTTACTTCCATTTTGATCATTTGATCATCGAGATGTTCTTGATTTGGAGGCGGTTGAGAAACCATCTAGCATACTCCCTCTCGTACAATGTGATAATTATTCCCCAATGATGACACGAAGCACATTAGGATGATTTTTAAAGGTTTTTGTCCCAGCACCATATCCAATTGACTTCACTCTCATTGATGGAATAGCGCAAAATTCTTCCGCAAGCACCGATACAATCGCTGCCCCCGTTGGAGTAGTAAGCTCAAAGCGAATATCGGATTGCTCAATCGGTACATTCTTCAAAATCTCTAAAGTAGCAGGTGCAGGTACTGGATAGATACCATGATCAATACGAATTTTCCCTGTCCCTACCGGAATTGGCGCTGATTTCACTGTGGATATATTTAATTGGTGAATGAGAATAGCTGCTCCAACGATATCAATAATCGAATCTACGGCACCGACTTCATGAAAATGAACGTGTTCTAGTGAAATTCCATGAATATGTCCTTCTGCTTCACCAATTTTTTTAAAAATCTTTAAAGCTGTATCCTTTACTTGATCGGAAAAACCAGCTGTTTCAATAAGCTTTACGATATCCTGATACGCACGATGATGGTGGTGATGACTGTGCTCGTGGTTATGGCTATGCTCATGATGATGACCGTGTTCGTGCTCATGGCTATGTGCATGATGATGGCCGTGCTCGTGGTCATGGCTATGCCCATGGTGATGGCCATGCTCGTGGTCATGGCTATGGGCATGATGATGACCGTGCTCGTGGTTATGCCCATGGTGATGGCCGTGCTCGTGGTTATGCCCATGGTGATGGCCGTGCTCGTGGTCATGGCTATGATGATGTCCTTGATCATGGTCATGGTGATGCCCATGATGATGACTTTCCCCTAGTAACACTACATCAAATTTTGTACTGGTTATCCCATTTTTCACAACCTTGTTCCACTTCAATTCATACTCATCTTCAATATTAAGCTTTTTTAATTCTTCTACGAGCACGTTCGGGTCTGCACCAGCATCGATAAGAGCTCCAATTACCATATCCCCGCTAATTCCTGAAAAACAATCAAAATATAGTGTTTTCATACGTTTTTGCTCCTTTTTGCGCAAGTTGATGGATAAGTGCGGCGTTATAGCCTCCGCCAAAACCATTATCGATATTGACTACACTGATTCCTGAAGCACAGGAATTTAACATTGTAAGTAAAGCGGATAGCCCTTGAAAATTGGCACCATATCCAACACTTGTTGGAACGGCAATTACCGGAGCAGAGACAAGCCCGCCAACTACACTTGGAAGTGCCCCTTCCATACCGGCAACTACCACGATGACGGTAGCTTGCTGTATATCATCAAGATGACTGAGCAACCGGTGAATCCCAGCAACTCCTACATCATAAATGCGTTTTACCTTGCTCCCTAATACTTCAGCAGTAATTGCAGCCTCTTCAGCTACTTTTAAATCAGAGGTTCCAGCACAAACGACAGCAATATATCCTTGTGAAGTGTCTTCGCTGGCAGTGTTTTCTCTCCAAAATAGGATTTGTGCCGTCTCATGGTAGATAAATTCTAGACAGGCCCTTTTCACGATTTCAGCCTTCTCTTTTGAGATTCGTGTAATGAGCACTTGGCTGTTTCGAGAGCGTAATGACTGACTAATAGAAATGATTTGTTCTGCGGTCTTTCCCTCACCAAACACAACTTCAGGGAAGCCCTGCCGTTTTTTTCGATGATGATCAACCTTTGCGAAACCTAAATTCTCAAATGTAGCTAATTGTTCCTTTGCCTCCGCTATACTCAACGTTCCTTTTTGAACCTGCTCCAAAATATCCTCTAACATTTGGCTTCCCCACCTTCTTATCTAAAAATACTTAGATAAATCCTTTGCTCATTGTTCATACCGCTCGTAAATTTCTTTGCAGATTACGCTGCGTTCTTTATTTGGAATAACAGCCTGTCCCAGTGGGATAGTTTCCTTTAATTTCCTCAAAGGAGCTCACTTTGCTAATACCGACTAAAGCTTTCCATGCCCTCCCCATGCAGCGCTGTGATGGCTTTCTGAAATATAAATTTCTGCTTCCATATATCGGCCAACATCTGCAGCCAAAGAACGGATCTGGCTAATCCACCACTTACATGCATTCTTTTTGGGTTGCCGTAAATGTCTTCCCCACACTATTACGATAAAACCTTATTCATACTGCCGCTCTGATAGCCAATTAAATCTAAGGTAATATATTTATATCCATAGCTTTGAAGCTGTTTTGTAATAGCATCATGATACTCTAAAACAACCTTCATATCATTTGACTCTACTTCAATTCTCGCAATATCTTGATGTGTTCGAACCCGTACTTGTCGAATCTGAAGGCCTTTTAAGTACCCTTCTGCCTTTTCAACTTTAGTCAGCTTCTCTTGCGTAATCAACTCCCCATAGGCAATCCTAGAGGAAAGGCATGCAAATGAAGGTTTATCCCATGTCGGTAAATCTAACTCACGTGAAAGCTCTCGAATTTCCTTCTTAAACAAATTCGCTTCTTGCAAAGGTCCGCGGATTCCTTTTTCCTTCGCGGCCTGCATGCCCGGCCGATGTTCATTTAAATCATCAGCAATAACTCCGTATACTACATTCCGAAACTCTTTTTCTTCCATAATCGGGATTAGATGATCGAATAAGCTGCTCTTACAAAAGTAGCATCGATTCTTATTGTTTTCTGTATAACCAGGAATCGCTAGTTCCGATGTTTCAATCACCTGATGCTTGGCTCCCATTTTTTCGGCCAGTAGCTTTGCTTCCTCCAGTTCACTTGTTGGATAAGTTTCGGAATCAGCTGTTACGGCAAGTACACGGTCGGCTCCTAACGTGTCAACAGCTGCCTTTAATAAAAATGTGCTATCTACTCCCCCAGAGAATGCTACAACAACAGAACCCATTTCTCCGAGAATAGACGTTAGCTTTTCATATTTCTCTGTCAACATCGTGTCATCCCCTCTTTACTAGTAATCTATATCCATCCCTAGTTGCAATTACTGTTAGCTTATTTATTTCAATTCTCCTTTTTAACCTGCAGTTAAATAGTCATGCCTCCAAATCCGCCGTCTACGCGAATAAGAGTCCCTGTCACAAAGCTGGAGGCCTCTTCTGAAGCTAACCAAACAGCTGCCCCTTGGAGTTCCTCAGGTGCACCAAAACGCTTCATAGGTGTATGGTTCATAATAGACTCGACTCTTTCGGCGCTTAGGATTTTACGGTTTTGTTCAGCAGGGAAAAAGCCTGGAATAATTGCGTTTACACGAATTCCATTTGGGGCAAATTCACGTGCTAAATATTGCGTCACGCTATTAAGACCAGCCTTTGATACAGAATATGTAAATACTTTTGATAATGGTGTTGTAGAAGAAACGGATGAAATATTAATAATGCTTCCTTTTCGCTCTTGCTCAATCATTTTCTTCGCGAAAATCTGACAAGTGAGTACAATTCCTTTTAAGTTCACGTCCATGATGTCATCCCATTCTTCCATTTCAAGCTCAAAAAAAGGCGTTGTACTATTTTTACCTGGTGCATTTAGAAGGATATCCCATCCACCAGACCATTGTTCAATTTCACTAGCCACTCCGATTAAAGAATCACGCGAGCTGACATCGGCTTGAAAAGCCTTTGCAGTTCCCCCATTTTCTTCTATTTCCCCAGCTACCGCCTGTGCCTTTTCCAAGTTGCGCCCGACGATTGCAATGTTCGCCCCATGTGTTGCTAGTCCTTTAACAATTGAGGACCCCAGTACACTATTTCCCCCAATGGCAACTGCTGTTTTCCCAGATAAATCAAATAACTGTTTCATGCTCCTACTCCCCCTTTTTCACTCAAAATAAGTTTCCTTTTTCATTGAATGGTAGCTCATATAAATCGGATATAAGCTCCATATACGGATGATTGACCACATCCTCAAGTAAAGCTTCCGATACCTCGATTTCACTAATTTCTAATGTGTTTTTTATGCGAACCATTTTTACTTTTGTAAAATCTAAGATATTACACGTTTTAATAGATGCCTGAATTGCCTCTTTATCATTAGCTAAGGTGGTCGCAATTTTTGTTGGAGCACAAACCGTTGAAGTTAAGCCGTTTGCATACGTGAATTCTAAATCCATTTTGTCTACCAAACGCTGCGTTGTAAAATCAGCTGTTCCCACGCCGTTAGCATTTCCTTCTGTTTCATGTGTTAAATCTAACACCGCCATCTTATTGACATCTGGTCCTCCTTGCGCATACGGTGTTGGATAACGTCCCGTAATATTAGGGTCCATCCCATCACCGCTAATATTTTTACCGATCTGATCAATTACAAGGACATCCAATTGTTCAAAGTACAGTTTTGGCAATAATTGTTTTGCTAGTTTTTGCAGTTCTACTTCTTTTTCCTCAATTTCCTCTACCGCCAGTACCTCAATCCGTGCAACTTTATCAAAAGCATTTTCTATCGTCGCTACTCCGAATAAGATCGGCGTTTTTTCTATGATTTTTTTAGCCATCGCTGGTACATTTTCTGCCATATACTTAAATCCTAATTGGTGACATGCTTCCGCACCCTTTTGCTTTCCTAAACCAATACTGATCATTTTCATAATGCCACTTTCAACAGGTCCCCGAAATGCAGTATGCGGTTTCACACGATTGATTACGACAATACCGTCTGCTTTAAAAGCAAATTGATCAACATAGACAGGCAGTCCATTCGGTAATTCCCCGATTTTCACGACCTCCATCGAAGAACGAATCTCACAATTCACACTTTCTTCAGTCACGCCAAGATGAGCTAATACTTCACGCTGACCTTCAGCAGTTGCACCGCCGTGGCTTCCCATGCTTGGCACAATGAAAGGCTTGGCTCCCAATTCTTGCAGAAAGCGCACTGTTGCCGCGGTAATTTCCACAAGACGATCAAGTCCTCTGCTTCCTACCGCTATCGCGATTTCCATCCCCGGCTGGATTTTCTTTTGAATATGCTCTTGCTGCAGCTTGTCCAGTAAGGCTTGTTCAAGCTTATCAATTTTTGTATCGTCAAACTTCACCTTTACTGTTGCCATTTTTGGTACTGGAATACCTCGTAATAAATCTTGTAGAATACCCATGCGCTCTCTTCACTCCTCCTATAAGCCTTTCTTAGCGTTCTTGAAAATATTGTTTTGCATTGTAAAAACCGATATTTTTAACCATTTGTTCCAGAACTAATTTGTTATTTGGTACCTGCCCACCTTCAACCCACTCACCAAGGATATTACATACAATTCTTCGGAAATATTCATGACGTATATAAGATAGAAGACTGCGTGAATCTGTTGTCATTCCAATAAAGTGACTCAGAGCTCCTAGGTTTGCTAAGTCCTTCGTCTGTCTAACCATTCCGTCCATTTGGTCATTAAACCACCAGCCCGAACCAAACTGAACTTTTCCTGGAATACCCTCCTCAAAAAAGTTTCCCATCATCGTTCCCAAGACATAATTGTCACGAGGATTTAAGTTATATAGTACTGTTCTCGGTAAGGATCGAGTCTTATCCAAAGCATCTAAGAAACGTGACAATCCTTCAGCCATGAGGTTATCTCCGATTGAATCGAAACCACCATCAGATCCTATTAAACTCTGCATAAGAGTGTTATTATTTCTTAACGCGCCCATATGCAATTGCATAACCCATTGCTTTTCTGCATACATTCTTCCTAATTCAACAAGAAGATAGGATCGATAACTCATAATCTCTTCGCCTGTGAGTTCTTCATGACGTAAACGTTTCTTAAAGATCTCTTCTACATCATCCTTTGTACTCTCTTTAAAAACCATTTGCGGAATATCATGGTCAGAAGCACAACATCCATGCTCAGTAAAAACATCAACTCTTTGCCGTAATGCCTCGAGTAATGTACTAAAAGAGTGAATGGATATGTTTGAAACATTCTCTAATTTTTTGAGCCAATTTTGAAAGGTCGGTTTCTCAATAAACAGGGCACCATCTGGACGGAATGTTGGAACAATTTCTACATGAAACGTTGGATCGTTCTGTAATAATTGATGATATTCAAGCGTATCAACTGGATCATCTGTTGTTCCAACAAATTGCACATTCGATCTTTCAATAAAACGCCGCGGCTTAAAATCTGGTGTTTGCAATTTTTCATTGCATTCCTCCCATATGGCGTGAGCCGTTTCTGGAGATAATAACTGATCAATCCCAAAAAAAGTTTTCAGTTCCATGTGCGTCCAGTGATATAACGGATTTCCAAATAAATGCGGAACGGTTTCTGCCCATGCCTCAAATTTCTCCCAATCGCTGGCATCACCTGTGATAAACTCCTCACTCACCCCATGGATACGCATTGCACGCCATTTATAGTGATCACCAGCCAGCCAAAGCTGCGTTATGTTTTCAAATGATTGATTGTCCCATATTTCTTTCGGATTTAAATGACAGTGATAATCAAAAATCGGCAGCTCCTTCATGATGCTATGGTAGAGTTTTTCTCCTGTAGAATTCGTTAATAGAAAATCCTTGTCCAAAAATGTTTTCATCTTTCCTTCCCCCATCTTTTTAGTATCGACATTCATGAAATGCTAGCGAAATCCTTAATAAATGTAACCCCTTTCAAAATTATGAAGCAGTACGCTTAGATGGTGCTGCCACACGTAAACGATCCTTCTTGCTCTCTAGTTTTCTGAAAGCCTTGTGAGCTCCCCACGTTAACCACAATGAAAAACTGCTACCACTGAAAAACAACATTAACCCCGGAACTTTTAGAAAAACAAATCCCATTCCTAGCAGCCCTAACACTAGGAAAAGAGTAAATGCAGGATGCAAAAAGCCTATAAAAAAGGATTGCTTCAAATATTGGAGTGTCTTCAACTCAAAATGGCAAAATACTGGGAATATATATATTAAAATGATTCCGTATACGATTGCTACATTAACAGTGAGGACTTTGGCTATTTGCAAAAGCAGTACATCACCTTTTGTAAAAAACATTAAGTTTGCAACTAAAAGGGTACCAACAGAGAAGAGAATTGCCGATACATAAAATATCTTTCTGAAATCGGCACGAAATTGAGCTAGGAATGTACGAAATATCGGGACACTCTCTTCACCCATTATCCACTTACGGGAAATAGAAAACATAGCAGAAGTAGCTGGGCCTAGCCCAAATATCACTAAGCCTAGAAGTGTAAACGCAATCCATAAAATGTTTACATACGCCAATCTCATGATCCAAACACATGCTTTATAAATCAATCCATAAAATCCAGAAAGCTCCATAGAAGTCCCTCCTTTATACTTACTTTCTAATTTTCATCAGCTAAATACTTCAATACTCGAAAGGCATTCTCCTTATTTCCGCTGAACTCGGGAAGAATCGCCAGCAATTTGCTGTTTGTGCGTTCTGCATTTTTGGGGTAAAAATTCTTTCGAATCGGAACAGCATACAGATGAACCTCTCCAGACTCCTGATTGGTTACCTGATACGACTTTGTACTATTGGGAAGTTCCTTTCCTTCGTAAACAGAGTCCAAAGGTGTTAACCCTTTTTTGTTTAACATTTGGGTGATAGTCTCTTCATTAGCTACATAAATATCGCCATTCCTAGAGGAAAGCTCTGCCGCCCATTTTTCCATGGTAAAGGGATAAAGCTGCAAATCAACATGGCTGCCATTTTCAAATACACTATTTATATCTGCCTTCAATCTAGCTTCCTCTGTTGGAAGAACGCTAGAGAAAACTAAAATTGTTAAAGGTTTATCCTTCTTTTCCTGACAACCAACCAAAACAATCAGCAGGCAGACGAACAAAATTCCCATCAGCAAGACTCTTTTCATCTTTGCAACACCTTCGCATGTAGTGATTTACCTCAATTATAAAGCGCTTACAAACAAGGGTATATACGAAGGATGTATAAATTCTTTCAAAATTTACAGATAAAGTGCCTTATTATACATTGAATCCACTACCTTTTTACAAATGCAGAATAACTTACTACTCCGACACAACATAAAGAAAACTCGCCGATTGGCGAGCCCTAGACAGAGGCGTAGTTGCACTTATACTGTGTTCCTAAAATTTCCGACTACGTCGAATTTTCTTCTAGCTGGAAATTTATACTTTCTTACAGTGTAAGAAAAAAGCGACATTGAAACTGAATTACAGTTTCAATGTCGCTCTAGTTATTTTTCACAAAATTAATAAATCGTTTAATAATTTGACTAAAGTGCAGAATGATCTATTTTTTCTCAATAATATCATTCATAAAATCTATCATTCCATCCTCAACTTCATCCCTAATATCCCGATAGTTATGTATTTCATGCCTATATCCCGGATAAACTTTTGTTTTTACCTTATGCCCTGTTTCCGCTAACCAATTAGATACAGCATAAATACCTTCTCCATACTGACCAACTGGATCCTGATCTCCGGCAATATTGTAAACAGGAATTGATGTTGGCAATTTTTCTGCCCACTGTGTTCCAATAATAGTTCCCATCATTACAACAAGATAGTATAATGAACGGATGTTTGGCGGTGTTGTAAAGTTATTAAATGGATCGTTTGCATGATCTGCAACTACGTCAGGGTCACCACAAATCCAGTCATTTGCCGTGGTAGGATTTTCACAACGCTCTGTCATCCAACTCAAAAGCTCCTCTAGATAAGCAGAGTCAATTTCCTCCCCCTTACCTTCGTCTACCAGCTTTTTCAAAACAGGGACAAGTGCATTTGCTTTTGGAAGCACACCCGAGGTACCGCATAAAATCAAACCATCAATACCTTCTCCATAGGCAGCGGCATAACACCTGACAATCATGGATCCCATACTATGTCCATACATAAAATAAGGTACATCGGGGTATTGTTCCTGCACAATTTTACGAAGCGTATGTTCATCTTCTGCCATTGTCATATAACCTTTATCGCCCCAATCACTCCAGTTACCTGAATCATACGCTGTCTTTCCATGTCCCACATGATCGTCTGCTGCAACCACAAAACCTGCCTCATTCAGCTTTAATATCATATGCAGATATCGACGCGAATGCTCACCAAAACCATGTACAAGCTGAACAATCCCGCGTGGTTTACGAATTGGGGTGTAAATCCAGGCTTTTATTGTGTCCTTTTGATTAAATGATTGGAAACTTATTTCTTGAAATGCCATAATGAACCTCCTCGTATTATGTGTAGTATTACAAATGCGTATTATCACTAAAAAATTCTTGTAAAATAATTTTAATATTGCGCAGGACATTTTAATTACTTCCTCACCTAACCTGCATCTTTCACTTTAAATACGTAAAAGTAATATTCATTGGTATCACAAAGATTAGCAAAGACCAAATCACATACGATTTGGTCTGCTAATTAAACTACTTAGCTTATCATGGTGATCCCTTTCTTCTGTTACTCTTTTATCGTTTCGTCCCATTTGTTCAATATATCTTGATAAGCTTGGTTTGCACTTTCCCGTCCAAAGATGTATTCTTGCTCCACATTAGTAAATTCTTTATCAAAATTTCCAAATCCTGTTGGTCCTCCATTGAATGGATTTGCATCCGGTGCTGTTGCTTTAATCAAATCTACTTGTTTTAGATCCGCTTGGGAGAATTTTGGTGTCAGCTCATCGAGCACCTTTGTAGAAACAGGGATTCCTCGTGTAGTTCCTAAGATTTCTCCAGCTTCTTTATCATTAATAAAGAAATCAATAACCTTTTTGGCTTCCGCTACATTTTTGGATTGAGAGCTAACAGACCAAAACATGGATGGCTTCAAATATCCGCTTGCTTGCTTTCCGTCTGGTACCTTCACAAGGTCATAAGCTCCTGGAGTGACACCTTCATAGGAAGGATACTCTGCCGCAAATGCTGCTTTTATTAAAACAGTTCCGTTTAGTAGTAAATCTTGCTTTGGATCATACTGTTTTTCTGAAACACTTACTTCAGCTGGAGGAACAACTCCCTCTTTTCTTAAGTCAGAAAAAATCTTATTCCATTTCAACCAAGTCTCTTTGTCAATATTAGCCTTGCCGTTCGATGAAGTTAAATGGCCCTTTCCTTGTCCTAGCTGATATTCCTCATATAAAGTACGGGAACCAAGAAGAGAAGCACTGAAATCGGCAAGAGCATATTTCCCTTTAGGAAGCTTTGTCTGAATTTCTCTTGCCATTTGGAACAAGTCATCCCATGTCCAATCTGATTTAGGAGGCGTAATTCCTAGCTTTTCCAAAGCTTGTTTATTGACAACCAGTCCAGTTGCATTATTACCTAATGGAACCGCATACAATTTATTCTTATATTTACCTGTATTCACTAAGTTTTTGTCCAAGTCACTTACTTCAATTCCAGATGATAAATCCGCCAATTGATTGCGTCCCGCATATTCCTGTAAATATTGCGCATCCATCTGGATAATATCCGGCGCATTTTTGCCCGCCGCTTGGGTAGCCAGTTTATCCCAATAACCATCCCAGCCTGAAAACTCAGACACAAAAGTCACATTTGGATGTTTTTTTGTATAAAGCTCTAATACCTTTTTCGTTGCATCATGTCGAGTTTGCGCTCCCCACCAAACAACTCTTAATTTCACAGCATCAGACTTACCACCCGCAGAAGCTTGTTCCTTTGTTGACGAGCTGGATCCACAAGCCGTGAGCAATGTCATAGACATAGATAGCGCTGCAAGAGTGGCCCCCCATTTTTTCCAAGAGCTTTTTGTTTTCATCTACTGACTCCCCCTAATGAAAATTAATGAATCTATCCAAATTATAAAACGCTTTCATCGAGTGAGATATAAGAAGAATGCACAATTCCTTTCAATAATCACCAAAGTTGAACACGCTTTCATTTCACTAACTCAGTTGGATTTAAACCCGTATGCTTTTTAAATAAAGTACTAAAATAAGGAACATTCTTGAATCCTACTTTTTCTGCGATTTCGTAAATTAAGTATTTTCCCTCCAATATCATAGCCTTCGCTTTCTCCATCCGAACTTGCGTAAGATACTGATTAAAAGAGACTCCTGTTGCTTTTTTAAATATCTGGCTCAGATAATTTCTTGAAATATAGACTTGATTCGCTAAATCGTTCAAAGTAATATTCTCACTAAAGTGTTCATGAATATATTGAATCATAAAGTCAACAGCTTGCTTATGCTTTAAATTTTCATTCCATTGCCGATTTCCGCAAATCTCTTCAATTTTATTCATGAGCCATTTTTTAAAATCCTCCGGTGTTTGAATCACTGCCATCTCTTTTTTAAGATTAATTTCTGGAAAGATCTCATCTAGGAAAATACCAACATCATATAGCGAGTATGATAGAATCCCCCATATCTCCGTACCTAAACGATGCAGCAAAGATGGCGAGATTACTCCTTGCATTTGCATTCGGTCTATATACTCCTGAATTGTTTCATAGGCTGCCTTCTCCTGTGAATGACGGATCGCTTCTACGAGCTGTTGATAAAATTGAATCGGGCGAATTAGCTGATCTCGATTCTTCAACCCGTCTGCATCCTCACCTCTATTTTTAAATTCAAACAGATTGAATCCCGAAAGTGCAACAGAACCCTGGGTTGATAATGCATAGAAGGCTTCCTCTGTAGAATCCGCTATTTCCTGCCAATGGTTCTTTACTGTCCCAATCCCAACGGAAATGGTAAGTTCAAGTTCCGCTTCCATACGTTGAATCATCTTCTTTCCAAATGTTCGTAAATGTAAAATGGCCTTCTCACAGGTCAAGCTATGGTCCAAATGAAGCCATAAAATAATTTGGTGGCTGTGAAGTTCAATTATTTCGGACTCCAGCCTTTCCTCCTGAAGCAACTCATGAACAATCCGCTGGACAGAAAACCTTGTCCCATTGGAATCAGTAAGTCTAGCATCAGACTCAGCTGCATTTTTTATAATTTGCAAACCGATAACGGCGTGCTTATTGTTCTCCCATTTGCGCTTATAACTTGTAATTTCCTTCATATTCTCAAGAGATAAATTTCCTACACCAGTCGCTACTGACTTCAGCCATTCCTTCACCACAAATGGCTCATAGAGCATAAGCTTCTTTTCCAACTCTGCAAGCTCATACCTTTTCATATTTTCCTGTTCTACTTTGGAAATGGCGGATTGTAGCACTTCCCTGATTGTCTGGACAGTAACCGGCTTGGAGAGATAGTCATGAACATTGAGACGAAGGGCATGTCTGGCATATTCAAAATCAGAATAGCCGCTTAAAATGATAATTTTCCCTTGAAAATTTTCATGTCGCAATTTCTCAATCATCTCTAGTCCATTCATGACCGGCATATAAATATCAGTCAGGACAATATCCGGCTGTGTCTCGCGAATCAATTCCAACCCTTGTTCTCCATCCATCGCTTCCCCGGCCCATTCTGCCTCAAGCTCTTCCCAAGGTATGACTCGTTTCATCCCCTGAAGAACTTGGCGCTCGTCATCAATGATTACAATCTTACACATGACTATTCCCCCTCCTAGATACTTTTTTCCCTCAGCTTTGGAATTCGAATGGATATAGCAGTGCCCTTTCCTTCTTCACTATCGACCTCTATACCATACGGATGCCCAAAATATGATTCCATACGCTCCCTTACATTCCTCATTCCATAACCGCCTGTTTTTCTTTTCTTATTCATCTCCGCATCAGCTCGAATCCCTACGCCATTATCTGAAACGGTAAAGAGCAGATCGTCTTCGATCTCGTAAGCCGCAATGTTGATCGAACCGGTACTTCTTCCGTGAAATCCATGCATAAGGGCATTTTCAACAAAGGGCTGGAACGTTAATTTAGGAATATAATATTCCTTAATATGATGGGGTATCTCGGTTGTAAATGTTAATCCTTCCCCCCAACGGATTTGTTGGATTTCCATATAGCACTCCAAATGAGTGAGTTCCTCCTCAATTCGAATCACACTTTCACCATTGGATAACCCAATCCGAAACATTTTTCCCATGAGTTCCAACACACGGCTTATCTGTTCCTGACCGGCCTCAATCGCCATCCAATTTACTTGATCTAAGGTGTTGTATAGAAAATGGGGATTAATCATCGCTTGCAGGGCTAAAATCTCTGCTTTCCGTTGGCGGCGATGCTGCTCTTCTAAAGAACGATACAACTCCTCAATCCGATTCATCAGCCGACGGTATCCTTGAAACAATAATCCGAATTCATTATGATAGTCAGATGGCAGCTGTTCCTCCCGAAATGTTGCAGGATAATCATTCATCCCCTTCGTTAAAATAAGGATAGGTTTTGTAAACTGTTTTGATAGATATAGCGTAATTAAGAGAGCGATTACAATTGCGATTATTCCAATAGAGAGAAGGATCGTTGCCATCATTCGGCTTTCCTTCGTAAGGTCATTCCATGGTGTAATCTGCAGTATCAGCCAATCTGAATTAAATGGTTTTGACCACACGATGAAGGAATCGGTATACTTCATAGACCATTGGTTATCTACCTTCCCAGACAGTAGACCGATTTTTTCGATCAGTTGCGAATATTCCTTTACTGATAGATTACCAGTCGAAATAATGGGCCTTCCTCCTGAATCCAAGAGGATCCGATTGCTAGCTTGATCTTCACCTTGAATAAGGGCTTCTAAATCTGCAGCTTTTATATTAAATACGAGCAGGGCTTTGAATTCACCATTCGTATCATAAATCTTTCTCGCAAAGCTGACCACAGAAATATCCCCTCTAAAGGTTGTAATTGTATGCTGTCCAATCCATGAAAAATCGGAATCTATTACAGATGTATACCATTTTTCATTTTGCAAGTTTTGAAGATCACTATAGGTTATTGGTCCTTGCATTTCAGAGGCCGGAGGATTATCTAGATACATCTGAACAGAATAGATAATGGGGATGCTATAGGCCAGATTGGATAAGTCTGATGTCATATCCATGGCCGTGCGGAAACGAGTATATTCATCATCTATCCCTGTAATATATTTTTGAATACCGTTATTTCGGGAAGCAGCTAATGAAATCTCTTCAATATCTCTAGCTTGGATTGCCATTTGTTTATTTAATCCATTTAATATACTCTCTTGATAATAAGATGTTTTATTTACCATTTCCTTTACAGAATAATGATAGCTGATCCAAATTACGATACCGAATAAAATAATAATTAAACCAGCAAAACTTCCAAAAAATAGAGAGCCTATACGATAATATTTAAAAGGGTTTTGCATCATCTTTTTCACCTTTCCCTATAAACACAAAAGAAAGCTGCGAAGCCGCAGCCTTCCAGTTATTGAAAATTTTATCCTTTTACGCCGCTCGTTGCAACCCCTTCCACAATATGGCGTTGTGCGATAAAGAAGATGATAGCAGCAGGGATAACGGAAACAAGCGACATCGCAAATACTTGCCCCCAAGGAGTAGAAGAATTCGCGTCAACAAACATTTTCAAAGCCAATCCAACTGTATATTTGTCAATGGAATTGATATAGAGGAGATGTCCGAAAAAGTCGTCCCAATTCCATAAGAAGCAATAGATTGCTACCGTTACAAGCGGCGGCTTCAATAAAGGAAGGATGACGCGATAATAAATGCCGAACCACGAACAGCCATCGATTTTTGCAGCTTCATCCAATTCTTGCGGAATGCCTCGAATAAACTGAACAAGAAGGAAGATAAAGAATGAACCGCCAATTCCCCCCGCTAAGGAGTGAGGAACGATAAAAGGCAAGTATGTGTCTACCCAACCAAACGCATTAAACATTGCGTATTGTGGGATTAAAGTAACCTGACTCGGCAGCATTAACGTAACCAGAACAATCGAAAACCAGAAGTTACGTAACGGAAAATCCAACCGAGCAAACCCAAAGGCGACTAAACTAGAAGAAATAATGCTTGTAAACAAAACACCTAAAATCAGTTCAAAGGTGTTTATATAAAAATGAGTAAAGGAAAATCCAGAGATCGCATTCCAGCCATCGGTAAAGTTACTCCATGTCGGATGTGCCGGAAATAGACTAGCAGAGCTTAACTCTTTATTTGATTTGAACGCAGCTCCTATCCACCAAAATATAGGATACATCATCACAAAACTAAAAATGGCTAATGATATATGTTTCCCTATCTGTCTTGTTTTCAGATAACTCTTCATCCTTTTCGTCCCCCTTCCGCATAGAATACCCAATACCTAGATGAAGCAAAAATGATAGCGGTTACAATACCGATAATGATTAACAGAATCCATGCCAATGCTGAAGCATATCCCATTTCCATTCTCGCAAACGCTTTTTCGTAGAGATAGAGGGCAAACATGTAAGTAGAGTTAACCGGCCCCCCTTTCGTAATAACGAAGGCTTGCGTAAACATTTGGAAAGAACCGATCACTTGTAATACGAGATTAAAGAGAATTACCGGAGAGAGCATTGGTAGTGTAATTGAGAAAAACTGTCTGACTTTAGAGGCACCATCTACTGATGCGGCTTCATACAATTCAGTTGAGATTTGCTTTAGTCCAGCTAAAAAAATAACCATAGAAGAACCAAATTGCCAAATCACTAAAAGAACCAATGTTCCTAATGCTGTTTTAGGACTGCCAATCCAATTGGGACCTGTTACACCTATAAAACTGAGAATATGATTAATTAATCCGTCTCCTCCAAAGATATTGCCCCATAGAATCGCAACCGCTATACTGGATCCTATTAATGAAGGAAAGTATATTGCTGTCCGGTAGATAGATAGTCCTTTTATTTTTTGATTGAGAAACATAGCTACAAGCAAGGCAAATGCTAATTTTAACGGAACCGACAAGGCAACAAACCATAACGTTACACCTAACGATTTAAAAAATAGTTTGTCTTCATTAAAAATTTTTTCATAGTTAGCAGCTCCTACCCAATGTGGGGCTTCTAACAAGGAGTAATCTGTAAAGGAATAGTATACAGATTGAATCATTGGCCAGAGTGTCAAAAGCAAAAATCCTATTAACCATGGAGAAATAAAAAGATAACCGGCTATTGGAGACTCCCATCTTTTCCTTATCTTTTTCTTTTGTGTTTGAGAGCGTGCTCCTGTATTTAAGGATGTTTCAACTTGATTCATACTACATTCCACCTCCAAGTAGATTATTCGTATAAAAGAGACAGCCACCCCAACTTATAAGTAAGGATGCCTTTTATAAAATTGGGGGCTGAATATGTTTTTCTACTAAGCTTGCATCATGTATCGTCTCACCTTAGAAATTTTATAAAGATTGATCCACTAGTTGTCCATCCTCTACACAAATCGCGTCTTTTTGGGCAATGAGACATAATTCAGCTGCTTTAAACGTATGATCTTGCGTCATAGCCTTTTCAGTTCCATGGAGACAATCCAAAATCAGTTGACCGAAGTAAGGAAAACCAACCTGCCCCTGCAGTGAAAACTGCTTTTCTCCCTCATGATTGACTAAGAATAGGTGATCTCCTGACGTGTCCCTTGCGACATCTATATATTTTCTGAGCTCTATATACCCATCTGTACCTAAAATGAGCGTTCTGCCATCTCCCCATGTACGCAGTCCATCCGGAGTCAGCCAATCCACACGGAAATAACCAGTGGCTCCGTTATCCCCAATTAAGCTTGCATCACCAAAATCCTCTAATTCAGGATACTCCTTATGCTTGTATGTGCCCACTTTGCTGTGTACAACCTTGGCATCTTTAGCACCGGTATAATACAAGAATTGTTCGATTTGATGGCTTCCGATATCGCATAAAATACCACCGTAATATTCCTTTTTAAAAAACCAGTCTGGTCTGCTCTTCGCATTCAGACGATGCGGACCTGTTCCAATCACTTGAACAACACGGCCAATAGCCCCTTGCTCAATTAATTGTCCTGCATACACTGCACTTTCTACATGCAGCCTTTCACTATAGTATACCGCCCACTTCAAGCCTGTCTCTGCTGTTTTTTGTCTAGCAGCCTCCAGTTGCTCTAGTGAAGTAAATGGTGACTTATCAGTAAAATAATGCTTTCCATAATCCATTACCTTCAAGCCTAACTCGCAACGCTTGGAAGGGATAGCAGCACCTGCAACGAGACTCACGGAAGGATCCTGCAGGATTTCCTCTGCCGATTGAGCGGCCTTTACCCCCGGATATGTTTTTAAAAATGCAGCTACTTTTTCCTGATCCGGATCATACACCCATTTGAGCGTAGCTCCAGCCTCAATCAGACCGTTGCACATCCCATAAATATGCCCATGATCGAGACTGATAGCAGCAAATCTAAACTCTCCCTCTCCTACGACAGGGTTCGGTTTTCCTTTTGGTGCATAATTCATTCCATTGTTCTTTTGCATATCAATCACTTTCCCTCTCTATGGATTTCGACATCACTTACATGACGATTCAGATGATATAACTCATCAATAAACCGCAACGATCGTATTCCTTCTTCACCCGAAATGCTAGGAGCTCGTCCTTCTCTGATGGATTGAATCACATCTAAAAATTGAATTCCATGCAAGGACAAATGCGGATAGGGTTGGAGAGACTCTTGTGCAGAATCCACCTCACCCCCGATATGCCATTGCATAATCTGGTTGTCTTCAAGCACCACACTTCCGTTGCTTCCAAAAATCTCAATCCGTACATAAAAACCGGGATATGCACAGGTAGTACTACTAAAAACACCAAGCGCCCCATTTTCAAACTTCATGGTGCATGAGGCAACGTCTTCAACCTCGATTCGTTCATGACCTCTAGTGGCAATAAAACCTGACATTTCCTTGTGTTGACCCATCAAATAGAGCACAAGATCTACGGTATGAATCCCCTGATTTAGGACCGCTCCACCTCCATCCATAGCCCATGTGCCGCGCCAAGAGGAGACATCATAATACGATTGAGAGCGGTACCAATTTACGGAGGCATTAATCAGCAATGGCTGCCCTAACCGCCCTTGTTCCAAGGCGCTTTTCACTTGTTGCACAGCCGGCGCAAACCGATTCTGCATAACGACTGAAAGGGTCACTCCCGCCTTATTACATTCCCGAATCATCTTCTCCGCTTTTGCCAAAGAAATATCCATCGGCTTTTCCACAATCACATGCTTTCCCGAGCGTGCCGCCTCAATGGTTACCTCACTATGCAAACCACTAGGTACGCAAATATTAATTACAGCAATATCCCTGCGTTTTAATAGCTCCCGATAATCTTGGTAATAATCACATTGATAAACTTCAGCAGCAAGCTTTCCCTTCTTTTCATCTAGATCGGCAACCGCTACAATTTTTGCTTCTCCCAATGCTACGAGTTTGTTCAGTTCTTCCAGATGTGTACTTGCTATACCGCTTGTCCCTATTACACCAAAGTGCAATGGAGAAGATTTCATAGGTATCTTCACCTTCTATCCTATAGTGATCGTCTCTCTAGTTTGTGCAGATTTATAGATAGCAAGAATAATTTCTAATGGCTTTAAACCTTCCTCACCGTTAACCAATGGTTCCCGATCTTCACGGATGGCAGCCATCATATCAAGGATCTGCAGCCGATGTGCATAGCCGTTAATAGCTGCAGGATCTGCTGCGCCACTTCCATCAGCTGCTGACTCCTGTGCAGCCAAATTGACAGCTTCTCCACCTCCGTACATCGCCCCCTGCTCATCAGCAGCACGTAAATAATGATGCGTTAACTGGTCATTATCAATTACTGCTGTGCCATGCGTACCAAAAACCTCCAGTCGTGCAGATAAACCTGGATAAGCACTAGTTGTGCCTGTAATTGTACCCAACGCACCATTTTTGAAGCGAATGGATGCCACAGCCACATCCTCTACCTCAATTCGTTCATGAGCCAATGTTGCGGTATAAGCTTGGATGCTGTCCACTGGTCCCATTAAATATTGAAGCAGATCAATTGTATGGATGGATTGATTCATAAGGGCGCCGCCGCCATCTAAAGACCAAGTACCGCGCCAATCTCCGCTGTCATAATAGCCCTGCGTTCTGTACCAATTCACAGCTGCCTGACCTAATACCATATCGCCAAACTTTCCAGCCTCCACATCAGCTTTCACTCTTGCAGTTGACGGATCAAAACGATGCTGTGAGATAACTGCAAGCTTAACACCCGCTTGCCTACATTCTTGTATCATCATTTTTGCCTTTTCCAAAGTGATATCCATCGGCTTTTCCACGATCACATGTTTTCCAGCCCTTGCTGCTTCAATGGCCATTTCGGCATGCATGCCACTAGGTGTCAAGATATTGACAATATCGATATCCTCCCGTTTCAGCATTTCACGATAATCCACGTACCAGTCTGCTCCGGTCTTTTCCGCCACTCTTCTTGCTTTTTCTTCATTGATATCTGAAACAGCTACTAAGGAAGCACCATCAATCGCAGCAATTTGCTCTTGATGAGTTTGACTGATGACTCCACAGCCGATAATGGCAAATCTGAATTCACAATTCATTTCACAGTTCCCCTCTCATTTCAATTATGAGCCGAAGCTAGATTTCAAGTCGCTGTGTCCCATCCTGATGCCTGAAAGAAATCTTCATTACAGCCCTTTCAGTAATGTATAATTGTATGTTTAATCAAATTATAAAACGCTTACATTTAGTTTTATATAAGAGTAATGCACAAATCCTTTCAAAATATAATAAAGAAAACTCGTCGACTGGCGAGCCCTGCCCTTGGGTGAAGACAGAGTCGTAGTTGCTCGTATACTTATTCCTAAAATTTCTCACTACGTCGAATTGCCTTCCAGCCAGAAATTTATACTTTCTTAAAGTGTAAGAATCTACAAGTTAATCGGGGGATAATGGCAAATTTATATGCAAAGTAAAGAACTGAAATTCCATCACGATCGAGATTCCTCTTTTATGGGGCGTTGTAATTACATCAACTGTGGTTGCACGAGAAGAAGATACATGCGAAGAAGCCAAGGCTTTTTGAAAAAGCACTTGGCTAATCTGGCATTTCTATTTTTGCTAAGATAAAAATCAATAGTGTTTCCTTCAAAAGCTACTGTATGACACAGATACATCGTTTCTAGTATCACATGCACCTCTTTTTCTCCCCTCCATTTCAAATGCCTTTCATATAACCCAATAAATTTTCTAATAGTGTAATCTATTGGAGCGGTATCATAAGGCAAAAAGGATACTGAGATTCTACAAACTTTTATAGATGCTATCGTTACTTTTCACCTGTTATCTAGTTAACGCTTTCAAAAATTCCTGTCCGCTCCCCCGCATGACAGAAATTATGATTTCACTCATTGGTCGCTTCATATACTGTTATTTTATTAACACGATTTTCGTGCCTGCCGCCTTCAAAAGGTGTTGTTAACCATATTTTTGCGATATCACGAGCGAGCCCCGGACCAATGACACGCTCTCCCATCGCTAATATATTTGTATTATTATGTTCTCTTGTTGCCTTTGCACTAAATGTATCATGTACAAGCGCACAACGGATTCCTCTTACTTTATTAGCTGCTATGCTCATCCCAATACCTGTTCCACAAATGAGAATCCCGCGATTTACTTCACCTCTTGCTACCTTTTCAGCTACCGGAATAGCATAATCCGGATAGTCAACAGAAGCATTGCACTCACACCCCAAATCTACATATTCAATATTCATCTCTTCCATCAATAAGATGATCTCTTTACGAATATTCATACCACCATGATCAGATGCAATAGCTACTTTCATTCTTCCTCCTCCTCCTATCCTCTTTTTAACTCATTTACATTCCATTATTTTAAACCTGGCTTTTCTAATTTCTTAAGCGAGAATTGAATAAGATAAATAATAGCTTGTGTACGAGTTGTAAAATCATTTTCTTCCTTAAAATTATCAATACGTTTTAATAATTCCACTGGATAACGCATATTTATGAATTGCTTCATTGTTTAATCCTCCACGTGCATGAAAGTAATGTATGATAAACTGGCTATATCTCCTAACGATATCCAAACAGGATGTGACACAATGTTCATCCATATAGCCCACACATTTTGTCTAGATGCTAAACTGACATTAACTAACAAACCAATTGGTTACATTCAACTTGCATTCTTCTGTTAATGAAGATGACGTTTGTTAATTATTTTTTGTAACATAGCAATTTTTATATCTAGTTGTTGACTAATCTTTATAATTTCTATATTAGAAAAATCCTTACTTTTTACTAGTTCGTACATTTTATTTTTGCATTCTTCTATAGAGTTACTAAGCTGTACCACATCTTTTAAAATCATAAACTCCCGTCACTTTCATAATTAGTAATTGTAACTACTCAGCCCTTCTCCTTAATTTCAGTGTTTGTTAAGCCACATTCTTTATTTATTAGCGTTTCACCCAAAATACATGTTTATTTCGTCTAGCTATCTTGTATTTTCGCGAAACAGCTGAGTAGTTATCTTGATGAACTGTCAAAATCACTTCCTTAACTAACTTTGATAATCATACGTTTTTTCAAATAAATATACATCACAAAATGTGTGAGGGCCTTTCAAAGAGTTGCTTCAGTTCTGCTATACGAACCTCTGATAAGGAGTCTACAACTCTGTCCGCCTGAGATAAGTCCATGTCTATTAGCTTATGCCTTACACCAATACAATATATATCGGCTCTTTTAGCAGCTGTTACACCATTATAAGAATCTTCTATTACTACACAATTTTTCGCCGAAACCCCTACTTTATCTGCAGCATGAAGGAAAATTTCCGGGTCAGGCTTTCCTCTTTCAAAATCAACACCACACACGATTTCGTTAAAATAAGATCTCAATTCACATTGCTCTAACACAGCTTGTATTCTTTTTTTATCAGAGGAGGTCGCCAATACAGTAGGAATCTCTTGTTCCTTTAATGATTTTAAAAGAGGAATGGCTTCAGAAAACAAAATCTGTTTAAAATCCCATTCTTGTTTTGTGAATATACTATTTTGTAAGGCGATGAGTTCCTCCAAGCTTTGTGACAATGAAAATTTTTCTTTCAATATTGTCCATTTTCGCTTAGTTGTTCCTCCCATAAAACTAAGCTTAGTATTTTCATCTACTTGGATCTTGAGGATTTTAAATATATCTTCATTTAGTCTTCTATAAATTGGCTCACTATCTACAATCACACCATCCATATCAAAAATAACAGCTAGCTCCTTCATTACCTCATTCCCCCCGTTCAATTATCATATACAAATGAAAGTTAATTACTTAATAACTGCCAATCCCATACTCCTAATGATAACTCATTTTTATATCACATGAGCATAAGCAGGAAGACCATCCTGTGTTGGCAATAGCATTTCCCCCTGAATAATAGGACGAACATATTCTTTAAATTCTGTAGACATTGAACATTTTTCTTGGTCATACCATTCTTTTGGGACAAATCGTTCCGTTCCAGCTACCTCTTCTAACAACACTGTTTCATATGAAACTTTATATTTTTCACTATTTTGGTTTCGTCTCAATCCAACCATAACTCCCGAGTGATGACTCATTGCAAATCCCCATGCCTTTTGCCCAACTTGGTAGGCTTCCCTGACATCTGTTTTGGATGCAAATAGCATACTACTGCGCTGCCAAGTACTCGGAACGATATATCGGGCTGATATTCCCAGTTCCTCTTCTATGACTTCTGTTAAATATGAAGAGACCCCCCCAAGTTGAAGCCGCCCCATAATATCATGAGCAAGGCCATTCCTTGAAATCGCTTGATTTTTACTATCACGAATTCCCTCAGATACCACTACAACGGCACTTTTCTTTTCAGCATTTAAAACTCGTATTTTCTCTAAAAAACTGTTCATATCAAATGGGACTTCAGGAATATAAATGAGATGTTCACAACTATCCTCTACACCTTCTACCAATGAGCAAGCGCCCGCTAACCATCCAGCATGGCGGCCCATTGTTTCTAGAATTGTAATACGGTTACTCGCCATATAGCTTTTCATGTCTATCTTGATATCTAACATACAGGTAGCTAGAAATTTTGCAGCACTTCCAAAACCCGGTGTATGATCTGTTCCCATCAAATCATTATCTATTGATTTAGGAACTCCAATAACTCTTAATTCATATCTGATTCTTTTAGCCTGTTCATGAATCATTTGCGCCACATTCATTGATCCATTTCCACCAATAAGGAAGAGATAGCGGATATCTTTTTTCTTTAATATCTCCACAATTTTTTCAATATCACTTAACGTTAGCTTGTAACGCCACGATCCAAGTGCAGCACCAGGTGTCCAACGTAAACGATAACGTTCCTCTGTTGACAGATGATGTAAATCTACAAAACAACCATTGAGTAATCCATGTAATCCTCCTGCAGCTCCATAAATTTTCCTGCTAAAAGATGATTTAAGGGCTTCATCTACGATTCCGATTAGAGAATTATTAATAACAGCCGTTGGACCTCCAGATTGAACTATCAGACAATGACCATTCATTTTTAGTCTCCATTCATTATTAATTTCAAATTATGGTATCAGGCGTCTCTATAAAGCTTATACACAACATTTCAGTTAAGCGCTTTATCAAATTAATAAAAAAAATATTAGGAATCTTAATGAACTTTGCTGCATTCTACCTTAGAAAGATTTCCTTATGAGGTTACTTCTCTTTTTATCTTGGCAGTGGATTTTCTTTCAACTAGTTCAGGCATTAATGTGACTCGAATTTTATCCATCTTCTGATTTTCAATCATATCTATCATTAATTTCATAACTTCCCGCCCCATAACTTGTATAGGCTGAGCAATCGTTGTTAGTGGAGGATCTACGATAGTGGCAATGGCAGTGTCATCAAAACCAACAACGGATAATTGCTCTGGAACGATAAGTCCATTCTCCTTTGCGGCTTGAATGGCTCCAATCGTAAGTAGGTCATTACAGGCAAAGATAGCAGTTGGGGCATGATCATGCTTCAAATATTTGTTTGTAATTCTTTTCCCCCAAATTATATTTGACTCCTCTGCATATTCAAAATAACTTGGTACCTTTAAATTATTTTCTTCTAAAGCCTGTTTATACCCTCTAAATCTTTCCCTGTTGCTCCAAACATCACGCGCTATGATTCCAATATTTTCATGGCCCAAATTTATTAAATATGAAGTTGCTTGATATCCCCCTATAAAGTCATCAACTGCAACTGTATTTACAGGAAACATTGGAAAATCACGTGCAACGATTGATACAGGAATGTCTTCTTTTATTAAATCCTCTACCTTCTGTAAATCTTCAAATCCAGATGCCAGAATAAAGCCATCCACATTTTTTTGTCTTAAGAGTGATATATATTTGTTTTCTTTTTCTGACAAATAATCTGTGCTACAAATAAATAAACTGTACCCCAGCTCCTGTGCACTATCTTCGATAGTTCTTGCAAGTTCAGAAAAAAATGGATTTGCTAGGTCTGGGATCAATAGGCCGATTGTCTTTGTTTTTTTGCCCATAAGTGCAGAAGCCATTATATTTGGCTGATAATCCAAATTTTTTACCACACACAATACTTTTTTTCTGGTCTTCTCGCTAATTCTCCCTGTATTATTAAGAACCTTAGAAACAGTTGCAATGGAAACTCCAGCTGTTTTTGCAACATCGTAGATAGTAACTATCACATTCCACCTCCCTACCTCAACTTCAAATAATCAAAGTTGCCCCATCACATTATTCTAGATAAAATTAAAATTTATTATATAGGAGAAATCTTTGGGATTTCTGTTCCGATATTTACTTTTTTGCACTTTAAGAAAGTATAAATTTTCAGCTAGAAGCGAATTCGACGCAGAAAGAAATTTTAGGAACAAAGTGTAAGTACCACTACGCCTCTGTCTTCGCCTAACGGCTCGCCAGTCAGCGAGTTTTCTTTAAAGATCCTGTCGACTTTCGTACAACAAGTTTTGCTGGCAGCATAATACGCTGTGACGTTCTTTTTGCTCCTTCGATTTCTGCAACAATTAAATCAATTGCTTGATACCCAATATCCTCAAGCGGTTGTGCCATAGTTGTTAGAGGAGGATTAGAATAACTAGCTAAAGGTGTGTCATCAAAGCCAATAATCGATATATCTTCAGGAATTGAGAGACCTCGTTTGCGTACAGCCTCCATAGCACCAATTGCTAAAATATCATTAAAAGCAAAAATAGCAGTAGGAGGTTCTTTTAAATCTAGAAATTCTTCAGTTACTTTTGCACCGTTTGCTACTGTAGCTGATGTTTCTAAGCAAAGCTCATCATCATAAGCCAATTGATAATCTTGAAGTGCATTACGATACCCGCGAACCCGCTCAACACTACTCTGAACAGTTTCAGTAATCACCGCAATACGCTGATGACCTAGCTCAGCTAGATAAGCTGTTGCTTGATATCCTCCTGTATAATCATCAACTGAAACCGTATCAAGAGAAAACTTGCTAATATTATAAGCAACCAATATAATAGGGATCTGTTGATCTACTAATTCTTTTATTAAATCAACACTATTGAACCCTGAGGTTATAATAAACCCATCAACCTGCTTTCGTAAGAATAAAGAAATATACTTTTGTTCCCTCTCCTCCTTATAATCCGTACTACATACGATAACACTATACCCTAGCTCATCTGCTCGGTCTTCCATACTTCGTGCTAATTCTGAATAAAATGGATTCGCAATATTGGGCATTAATAATCCAAGAGTGCGTGTACTTTTCCCTGTAAGAGTTGACGCAGCAGCACTTGGATAGTACTTTAATTCATCCATTACTTTTAACACTTTTTTTCTTGTTTTGGTACTTATCCGACCCGTATTATTAATAACCATGGAAACGGTTGCAATCGAAACTCCTGCCTCCTTGGCTACATCGTAAATTGTTGGCTTCATGTTCTATTCCTCATTTCGCAAACTTCATTTACTCAGTATTATAGCATTTTTAATATAACAAGTTAAAAGAACAAAGCTTTTAAAAGAGGAATTTGGTGAGCTTAATTATGAGTTTAGCCAACAAAAATACTTATATTTGTTTATCTCCTTCATTTCTTATGACGACAAGCTTTCGACATCCTACAAAATCTCGGATAGTAAGAAATGAACTCTATCACCAACCTCTGACGTGGAGGCTGTCCCTTCCATATCAGGTGTTAACGCTACTTTCTCAACCATCACCTGTTCTACTGCCTTAAGCACTTTTTCTCCTAAATCTTGATATCCGAAAAAATCTAATATTTGACTCGCTGACCAAATTGCGGCAAGTGGATTTGCAATGTTCTTCCCAGCAATGTCTGGTGCCGAACCATGAATAGGTTCAAACATCGACGGATATGTTTTCTCTGGGTTAATATTTGCTCCAGCAGCTAAACCAAGTCCACCTGCGAGGGCTGCACCTAAGTCAGTTAAAATATCACCAAATAAGTTTGAAGTTACCACTACCTCAAAACGTTCAGGCTGTTTCACCATAAACATCGCAGCAGCATCAACAAGATAGGAATACGTTTTGACATCAGTGTAATCTTTCCCAACCTCTTCAAAGATTTCATCCCAAAAAACCATTGAATAATTTAATGCATTCCCTTTACTAATGCTTGTTAGAGACTTATTCATGTGTCGGGCTGTCTCATATGCATAACGAATAATCCGTTCTGTTCCCTTTCGAGAAAAGACACCTGTTTGAAGGACGACTTCTTCTGGCTTCCCTTTAAAAAGCCAATCTCCTGCTCCCGCATATTCCCCTTCACTATTCTCTCGAATCACAAGCATATCAATATCTTCACGCTTTACGTCCTTTAACGGACATGGAGCTCCTTTCAGCAAGGTAATTGGACGAATATTTACATATTGGTCGAAGCCCTTTCGAATGCGAAGCAGTAAATCCCAAAGCGATACATGATCTGGAACACCGGGATACCCTACTGCTCCTAAATAAATTGCATCAAATTCTTGTAATATCTCCATCCCGTTATCATCCATCATTTTACCGTGCTCTAAATAAAATTCACATCCCCAAGGAAAGTATGTGAACTCAAATTGAAAACGTTTATCCAGTGCAGCTACCTTCTTTAACACCTTAACGCCTTCTTCAATGACCTCGGGCCCAATCCCATCCCCTGGAATTACTGCAATTTTATAAACCTTCATCGCTATCAACACCCTTTGAGTTTTCTATTATATAGGAAGATTCACTGTAAGAATTACAATGAATCTTCCTTCAACCACTTTCTAGTGCCGCAGCTTACTCTGCTACATATGTTTTCATGGATGTTATGTTTTGGATCATATGAAACGGTTAGCAGATTAACCTTCTATATTTACTACAACCGTAACGGTTTCAACCAGTTCCTGAATTGCGTAAGCTGGTCCTTCTTTGCCATTTCCGCTTTCCTTTACACCACCGTACGGCATTTGGTCTGTCCGGAAGCAGCATGTATCGTTAACGATAACTCCCCCAACTTCAAGTAAGTAAGGAATTTTAAAGGATAGGTTTAAGTCTTTTGTATAGATCCCCGCCTGCAATCCATATTTCGAGTCATTTACTAATTCAATTGCTTCTTCAATATTATCATACACTGTGACAGATACAACCGGCGCGAATACTTCCTCAGCCACAACCTTCATACTCTTTGCCACATTGGTGAGAACAGTTGGATAATATATGTTACCGCTTCGCTTACCACCTGTTAAAACAAGGGCACCTGCCTCCTTAGCCTCATTCACCCACTCTTCAATTCGGATGGCTTCTTTTTCACTAATCATCGGTCCAACATTTGTTTCCGGATTTAGAGGGTCACCAACCTTAAGTTCTGCCACATGCTGGAGAAAAAGTTCCATGAAACGCTCTGCTACTGATTTTTGAACAAAAATACGCTGAACGGAAATACAGATTTGTCCTGCATTCGCAAATGACATTTTCGCTAATTTTGCCGCTGCTTGTTCAATATCTCCATCATGATGAACAATTGTTGCGGAGTTAGAGCCCAGCTCTAATGTTGCTTTACGCAAGCCAATCGTTTTTTGTATATGTTTCCCTACCCCTGGTGAACCCGTAAATGTATAATGGGCAATGCGCTGATCGTTTAACAATTGTTCACCTACTGTACTCCCGCCGCCTGTTACACATTGTACATAACCTTTTGGAACACCTGCTGTTTCTAACAGCTTACATAATTTTAAAGCAGTAGTAGCTGTATCAGATGCTGGTTTTATAATGACTGGGTTTCCTGCCGCCAGTGCAGGGGCTACTTTATGAACGACAAGATTTAAAGGGAAGTTAAATGGTGTAATCGCTGCGACAACACCCACGGGCTTTTTCACTGTATATAAGAAACGGCCTTGCACATTGTAATTTGGAATAATTTCTCCAACGAGTTTTTTTGCTTCATCAGCCGCCATTTCAAAGGTTGCTATAGAGCGATTGACTTCTAGATGTGCATCCGTGATTGGCTTACCGCCTTCTTGTGCAATCGTCTCTGCGAAATCATTACGATTCTGCTTAAGTAATTCCGCTACACGGAGTAATACTGAATGACGATACTCAGGCGTAAATGGCACCTTTTTATAGGCATACACTGCTGCTCCCACTACTTTGTCAACAAGCTCTGGGCTTGCCATAGGGACTTCTGAAAAAACCTCTCCCGTATATTTATTATAAATTTTATACATATCATCTGTTTCTATCCATTCACCATTCACAAACAGTTTTTGTTTTTCAACTAATTGTACCATCTTATATCCTCCAATTACTCTCATCTCCTAGAGGAATTACTTAAGCGCTTAATCTTTCACCAAAGCAATTCCTCTAGTGCAAAATTGTATACTATTACTTCTTCTTTAAGACCTCTCTTACACGAGCTACAATATGATTTGATGATATTTCATATTTTTGAAGAAGAGCCTCGTTTGAAGCTGACTCTGAATTACGATCTTTAACCCCAATTCGAAGCATTGGAACTGGCTTTTCCTCAACAAGTACTTCTGCAACTGCACTTCCTAAGCCGCCATAGATGCTATGTTCTTCTGATGTTACGATTGCACCGGTTTCCTCAGCTGCTTGAATGATAGCTTCCTTATCAAGCGGTTTAATGGATGGCATATGCAAAACAGCTACATCAATTCCTTCTTCAGCAAGTTTTTCCGCTGCTTCAAGGGATCGGCCTGTTTGTGTGCCTGTTGAGATGATTGTCACATCTTTCCCTTCTCTTACCTTTACTGCTTTTCCAAGTTCAAACTTGTAATCTTCAGAAAAGACCGTTGGAAGTGGATCACGCGCTAAGCGGATATACACAGGACCATGGTACTCATTTGCAAACTCCATCATTTTCTTTGTTTCCACACCGTCAGCTGGCGCAAGAACAACCATATTAGCAAGACTGCGGAAGATCGCAATATCTTCTAATGCTTGGTGTGTCTTGCCTGTTAGACCAGTTAAAAGTCCGCTGTAGGCCCCAATCATTTTCACGTCCAGATTTGGTTGAGCAATTTGAACTTGAATTTGGTCAATGGCACGTTTTGAAAGAAATGCTGCAAAGGTCGTTGCCCATGGCTGTAATCCTGTTGTTGCGAGACCAGCTGCAACGCTCATCATATTTTGCTCTGCAATTCCCATCTGTAAAAATTTAGGTGCATTTTTCTCGGCAACAACATTCACTTTTGTTGAAGTTGCTAAATCGCCGTCTAAAGCATACACTCTTGAGTCAATTTGGGATAAATGAAGCAATGTATCACCAAACACATCACGCATCGCTACTTTTTCAGCACTTTTTACAGTTACCATCTATCTTAAACCCCCATTCCAATTTCTTTAATTGCTGCTTTTAGCTCTTCATCTGTTGGGATACGCGCATGCCATGAGTAAGAATTCTCCATAAAACTTACACCTTTTCCTTTAATCGTATTGGCGATAATAATAGTAGGCTTTCCTTTGAAAGCTTTTGCCTGATCAAAAGCTTTCGTGATTTCTTGGAAGTCATGTCCGTTAATGCTAATGACATTCCACCCAAAAGCTTCCCAACGCTTTTCTGGTGAATATACAGGAATGTCTCGCTCAGTTTCTACCCCTGCCCATCCATACTGTTGAAGCTTGTTGTAATCCATAATCACAACGAGGTTATCTAAATTATATCTTGCTGCAATATCCGCAGCTTCCCATACTTGCCCTTCTTGTGACTCCCCATCACCAATCATGCAATAGGTACGAAAATCTTTGTTGCACAATTTTCCTCCAAGTGCAATGCCAACTGCAGCAGAGATTCCCTGTCCTAATGAACCGGTTGACATATCAACGCCAGGCAAAATCTTCATATCAGGATGACCTTGCAAGCGAGAACCTATCGCATCAAATGTATTTAATTCTTCTAGAGGAAAATAACCACGCTGGGCCATAACTGTGTATAGCGCAATGGCTGAATGCCCTTTTGATAAGACAAAGCGATCACGATTTTCTGAACGTGGATCTTCCGGGTTAATATTCATTTCTTCAAAAAACAGGCTAACTAGTGTTTCCACAGCAGACATTGGTCCGCCAATATGACCAGCTCCTGCATGATGAACTGTTTCAAGGATAAGCTTCCTTGTTTCAGCAGCCTTTTGCTTTAAAACTACCACCTTTTCTTGATCAAGTAATGTACTCATTGGCTTCCTCCTTAATAATGAACATGAGTTTTGAATGGATTCAAATAAAATTTATAAGCATACATAGTTTATAGATAAAATAGATGAAGCGCTTAATCAAACGATAAAAAATTACTAGAATGACCTAGATGTTTCTCTTTTAATTTTTACAGGCTTCTTTGTTTCAAAAGATTCTTTTGCCGCTTTAGCAATTAATTCTGCTTGTAATCCATCATTTCCTCTGCAAACTAGTGGTTTATCATATAATACCGAATCAATAAATGCATGCGTTTCGTTCATGTAAGCATCTTTATAGCGATCTAAAAAGAAGTGCTTTAATGTGTCTTTCAAAACCCCATCTGCTGTGCTAATCTCTACGTTTGTTGGATGTTCATTTTGGGCTGTCACGCTTCCTTTTGCTCCAAACACTTCAAGGCGCTGATCATAACCATATACAGCTTTTCGGCTATTATCAATAACACCAAGCGCCCCGTTTTCAAACTTTAGGACAGTAAAAGCAGTATCTATATCACCCAGCTCTCCAATGACAGGATCGACTAAATTTGCTGCTTGGACATAAACCTCTTCAACCTCGCTTCCTGTCACGAAACGAGCCATATCATAATCATGAATAGCCATATCGAAAAACAGGCCTCCAGAACTCTTAATATACTCTGCCGAAGGAGGTTCAGGATCACGCGATGTGATTTTTACAATATGAACTTCTCCGATTGTATCTTCCCTTACAGTATCATGCACTTTTTTAAAATTCGGATCAAAACGCCGGTTAAATCCAACCTGCAGCTTAACCCCAGCTTCTTTTACCACCTCAAGTACTTCTTTTGTTTCTTCAACTGAAAAACTAATTGGTTTTTCGCAGAAAATGTGTTTTCCCGCTCCCGCAGCTTCGCGAATAATCGCAACATGTGTACTTGTTGGAGAGCAAACCAAGACTGCATCAATTTCCGGATCATTTAAAATATCATGGTAATCCGCAGTTACACTTTCAATCCCAATTTGATGAGCCCATTCTTTTACATTTTCGATAAAAATATCAGAAATTGCCTTAATTCTGACTTTTGGAATATGAACAATATTTTCCGCATGTAACCGTCCAATCCTGCCCGCTCCAATAATCCCTATCGTAATTTTTTCTCCCAATGAAAGTCACCACCTAAATGTTGGTCTAATTATCAATTCATCATAGAACTACTATAGAACCACCTTTTTGGTTAAGCCCTTTACTACTTGGGTTCATTATATTCTAAATATTTTATTTTTGAAAGGGGTTTCTCTAACTTTTTTTTGTAAAATTCATTTTTTTCACGAAAAAATTATCTGATTTACCTATAAATTTAATTGCATTATGAATTCAACTCGTTTAAAATTCACATTAATAGTAAGCAAATAGGTTAAGCGTTTAAACAGTTAAGCGCTTAATTCATCACTATGAAACTTCTTAATTTTCCATCATCTTACACCATAGAAGAACTATTGCTTACTTATTCTAATGAAAACGACAATTAATGAGGAGGCACTAACAATGGGAAATCTTCCATTCCATTTAGGAATTCACCCTATCAATTGGGTTGGAGAAGATGTTTTAGAACACGGTGATCATTATTCTTACGAGCAGGTTATGTCCGAGATAGCATCTCTTGGATTTAAAGGAACAGAGGTTAGTAGAAAGTTCCCCAAAAATGCAAAAGAATTACAGGATGCTTTATCAAAATACAATCTTCAGTTAACTACCCAATGGAAATCAGTACTTTTTTCTGAAGCTAATAATCATAAACAAGAGTTAGAAGCGTATCGTCATCACGTGGAATTCCTCAAACAGTTTGGTTGTAAGGTGGTCAGCACTGCAGAAATTGGCGGATCCATTTTGAATCAGGACCCAAGACGAGGCCAAGATGAAACTGATGTGATCCGCTTGGACAATGACGGCTGGAAGTACATGGTTGAAGGACTGAATAAAGCAGGTGAAATTTGTCGTGAGAATGGCATGTACCTTGTCTATCATCACCATGCAGGTACAGTGGTGGAACAACCTGAAGAAATTGACCGATTAATGGAAATGAGTGATCCAAATCTCGTTCACTTACTATTTGATACAGGACACGGGTATTATGGCGGAAATGATCCTTTAACACTATTAAAGAAGTACTATCACAGAATTAAGTATATTCACTTAAAAGATGTACGCCAAGAGATATTAGTGGAAGCGCTTCAAAATAAATATAGTATTAGAGAATGTATATCAAAAGGAATGTTCACTGTACCTGGTGACGGCTGTTTAGACTTCAAGCCAATCTTTAGTGAATTATTAGACCGAGGATACGATGGTTGGGCCCTAATCGAGGGTGAACAGGATCCTTTAATTTGCAACCCTTACGAATATGCCAAAAAAGCAAAAGCGTATATTGAAGACATTGTGACAAATCTGCAGGTGCAAAAGACCACGATCTAATGACATTTTAATAAACTAGAAGCTATTCCAAAAGGTAAATCGGCACTTAATCCATTAGCCAATTTTAAAAATTAAATTCTAAACAACTAACACGAGAGGGTAAAGAGACTTTTACTCTCTCCATTTTTTTGAATTTCATCGGGAGTCATTACTTTGTTAGTACTAAGATCTATTGTATAATTTGATTTATTCAGTGGTGTATCACAAGGATAAAGGAGCTATTAAACACTATGAAAAAATTTTTCAGCTGGAAACGGTCAAAAAAGGGGTTCGTGTCCTTTGGCACTGCATTAGGATTGGCTTTTGCTGTTTTTGATCCTGCAGTAAATAAACCTGAATCCAAACAGATGCTTCAGTTCAAAGAAAATACAGATGATGATTGCACTGATGAAAAAAATGTCCCAGTAGATATAAATGATCCTACCCTATACAATAATAAAAATAGCACTAGTTAACGTAAAGTCCGTTACCGGAAGTCAATGTATCTAACGTTTCTCTATGTATTATTCAGTAATATTGTAGTATTGAAGTAATATCTCCTTCAACGCACGCTCCGTATCTGCACTGTCCATCCCGTTACTTGAAACAGTAAACTCTTTACTACATCCTTTTGTTCTTACTTCAATTCCTGTGTAATGAATTTCAATCTTTTTTTCTGAATTTCCTCCTCCATATCTTTCTGTACTTCCTGTCCCCATACCCCTGATACAACTTGAGTTAATTTTTGTTCTCTTACCACTTTTATCTATATAGTAATATTTATCTGTTACAGTACCGTAGTCCATGTTAGAAGTAGAAGTAACAAAATAGCCTTTATCATTGATTGTATGAACTTCATAATCCCCTTCTCTTTGTACTTCAGAAGCACCTTTTACGTTGTAAAAAGCATAAACATATCCTTCATAACCTTCAGGTATTAGATAAATATCGTTTGTTTTGCTACTTTCGTTCATTGCACATCCTGCTGAAAAGAAAAGTAAAAAAATAAGCACATATATTACCTGTCTCATAAACAACACTCCTTTAAAATAAAAACAAGTTTCCTTATTGTACCATTCAAAAGAAGCGACCTGTTCGGATTTTTGGATGTATATTCCATACATATCAGGTTTACATAATAAATAATTATAGGAAATCAACTAAACTCCGCTTTATCCTATGCAAATCATAGAGTGTACCGGCATTCTTTCTTCCCGACCTGATCACTGAAATGCTCTCCAGATCGTTAGGCAGCACATCTTGAAAACGAGAACTGTATATTCCAAAATCTTCCCCATAAATCAAACACAATATTTTACCCTTCAATCGCACTAACTTACCGTTGATGTTGTTATGATAACGTTTTAATATGATTATAACAACAAAAAAACACAAAATTGAATCCGGGAAAGTAATTGGTTTTCAAAACAATTTTTTACCTACTAGAAGATTAGATGGACAGTCCCGGTTTCACTTTACAGGAGGTAAATTTATGTCAAAGATCACGTTTATTGGAGCAGGAAGTACAGTTTTTGCAAAAAATATTCTTGGTGACTGCATGTATGTTCCGGCATTAGCTGGTTTCGAGTTCGCATTATTTGATATAGATGAACAACGCTTGAAAGACTCAGAAAATATGTTAAACAATTTAAAACAAAGCTTACAGGCAAACATAGTAGTGAAAGCCTATTCGGACCGCAAAGAAGCATTGCGAGGAGCAAAATACATTATTAATGCGATTCAAGTCGGCGGCTACAAACCAAGCACCATTATAGATTTTGAAATTCCTAAAAAATATGGCCTTCGTCAAACAATTGCTGACACACTGGGGATTGGCGGAATTTTCCGTTCGCTTCGCACCATTCCGGTTATGTGGGATTTCGCCAAGGATATCGAAGAGGTTTGTCCGGATGCTCTGTTTTTAAACTACACAAATCCGATGGCAACATTAACAGGAGCAATGCTGCGCTATACAAATGTCAAAACAGTCGGATTATGCCACAGCGTACAAGTTTGCAGCGAGCACCTGTTCAAGTCTTTAGGAATGGATCATGAAGGCGTCGAGGAAAAAATCGCCGGTATTAACCATATGGCCTGGCTCCTTGAAATTAAACGTGACGGCAAAGATTTGTATCCGGAAATTAAACGTCGTGCGAGGGAAAAACAACAAACCAAGCATGATGATATGGTCCGCTTCGAATTAATGGATAAATTCGGATATTACGTAACAGAATCATCTGAGCATAATGCCGAGTATCATCCGTACTTCATTAAACGCAATTATCCGGAGCTAATCGAGAAATTCAATATCCCTCTTGATGAGTATCCGCGCCGTTGTGTAGAGCAGATTGAACGCTGGGGAAAAATGCGTGACGAGATGGTCAACAATACACAGCTTACCCATACTCGTTCTCATGAATATGGTTCCCGCATTATTGAAGCGATTGAGACCAATGTTCCATTTAAATTCGGCGGTAACATTCTCAATACAGGACACCTAATTAGCAATTTACCGGAAAAGGCTGTTGTTGAGGTATCATGCGTTGCTGACCGCAGTGGAATCATTCCTTGCTATGTAGGAGATCTTCCAGAACAGTTAGCAGCCCTTAACCGTACAAATATTAATACACAGCTTTTAACAATTGAAGCAGCGGTAACGAAAAAAAGAGAACACATCTATCAGGCAGCAATGCTTGACCCTCATACAGCCGCAGAATTATCAATGGACGATATCATTGCGATGTGCGATGATTTAATTGAAGCACACGGTGATTGGATTCCAAAATTTGAAGATCGTAAAACAATTTCGTTCGTATAACAAAAAATCATTACACATGTCAAACCTTATAATTTTAATCGAGGAAAAGAGAAGTCAAAAAATTCATTTAAACAGAATATATGGTTTTAACAACTTCCGAACCATCCAATGCAGTTAACAACTAGATAAATTGATTAGCTTAAATATGAAAAGCAAAATGAATAATTGTAAGTATATAAAAAAGATGCCTCTTCATGACGCATCTTTTTTTATATAGTAAGGAGTTACTTTTATCCATATCCCTACTCCTTTTCCCTAATTGTACCCTTTAGAAGAAGCGATTTGTTATAAAGATCGGATGTATATGGTACTCACGTCAGGCTAACATAATCAGGCGTTATCGGTAGTTAAATTTACTACCTTTTCAATAAATCTTTATAAGATTTCAATAACTGAAACGGATCTAGTTCATTCTCTTTTTTAGTTGTTCTTGACGAGTAAAACTCGTATCTATTGCGGTAAAAAGTAAAGGATTACTCATGTTTTTCTCCTTTGCTCGTATATATCGCGCATAGCTTTAGTTAACATAAGATTCGACATAGAAAGTTCCTCTTTTCGGCCTTTTACAGATACGTTCATCTCACTCAGTGAGTCCATATTAAGAAAAATAACGCTAACTGAATTATGGTCATACAAACCATAGTTCCACCAGTGGCAGATATAACCTTTGTTTTTCGTATCATGCCATTAAGAGTTATACAAACTGCTAAAAGAGCAAAAATGAACCAGTACGATTGATTAGATAACTTTGTGTACTGCTGTGTATCTATTCCAATGAATCCACCTACTATTGGAATAAACACCATAAGCAGGGTAAGCAAGCCTAATAAAATCAGGTCTAACTTTTTAAGCTTATACCCTGTCGTAATAATTACGATACTCCCGAACAAACCAAAAATCATCATCGCAACCATGCTTATAACCCAAAAAATAATCATACTCTTTTCCTTTCATGAACGCATTGTCCTATTATTGTGGCTCTGCGGACTTGGAACAATTATAAATCTATACAGCAACCCCCTCCCGTTATTTAAGAGGCAGTTTTACTACCAATACACTTCTTCGCCTGCCGAACTGCACAGAAAAGGGATATAACAGCGAATATGTTACAAATCATCATCCCTAAAGGAAAATGATTTTTTGCTGAAGAAACGCCTCCCCCAGCCGTGCAGAGGAGAAAAATTAAGTAAAACCAATCTATATAATTTCTATATCGAACAGCAATCACAATGCTTACGACGACTATGATACAAGTTCCGTATGTCAATATATCTATCAAAAAACTCATAACTTATTCACCTCTCTTTCCTTTATTTTACCATCTTAACAATGGGATTGTAGGGAAATTTTCCTGTATATCCTATACATGGTAAGTGGACATAATCGTGCATTACCGGGAGTCAATGCATCTAGAAACCTATAAAAACACCCTCCAGTTAAGTGATCTGGAGGGTGCATATTAACATAATCCTCGAAAGCAGAAGTCGCTTTACTTACTTTAAGATGGTTTTTTGTTTCTTACTTCTTGCAATAATATGTTCAACCTTTGTGATTGGAATGGTTTCAACAGATAACCAATTATTAAATTGGGGAATCCCAATCTCTACAAATCCATCATTAAAGATATGAACAACTACATATTGTTTTCCTCTGTAAAGGATAGTATCTCCACAATCCATTTCTGCCTGGTTCACAAAACTTACTAAAAGTTACAATTCAACATTGAACTTACAAGCTTTGCATCTCCTTTCGGAAACGTGTGCCTCACAGGATTCGCACACTAGAGGACCGCTCTCGCTCAGTCAATAAGGGATATTCTCGTTCCTTATTATAGGTGTAACCTATCTCTGTAAAGATAACCGCAACCTTCTTCACGATGTTCCAGTTAAACGGTAATCTTATTCTACATCCTGTATCCACAAGCTATCAATTCTTTTTGTATAATTTTTCCGCTTTTAGTGTTATTTTGCAACCAGTCTTCACCTCCGTTTGAAATCATATTTAATCGTTTTTGCGAACTTCCAGCAGCTTATTTGCAGCTGTTGTAACCTCCATGATTCCGAAATAACTTTTGGTAAGATTATAGCAAATAGAAAGCGTTTTACAGTTGTAAAAAGAAAAAAATTTTTCATTCCCTTAACTTTAACAAAAATATTTTCCATGTTATTACCATAATTCCCGTTGTAGAAAGAAAATTAAAATAAGAGTCCTATAAAAATCCCCCCCGGATCACTTAGCCAGGGGGAATTCCTTGTTCACATCATTCTCATTATTAACCGTACTATTACTATGGTGTACTTAGGGATTCCATTGTTGATGTAAGAGATAATTTGTTTTGTAACTCCTTCACAAGCCTTACAAATTCATCCTCTACCTCTTTCATCATCACAAACTGAAAGTTATGTTGTCCAATTAGTTCCCCCTTGCATACCTCATGAGAATGTAGCAATAGTCTCATTTCATATGCAAGCATATCATCATCAATTTCCTTGATAAGACTACATTCATACTGCGTTAAGTCAGATAATCCATAAACAGTGTAGATGAACTGTTGGAGACGTTGTTCCATTTCTAAATATTGACTTAATTCCTGTTTAACTGGTCTGGTAATGTCGGAAATATATGCTTCAGAAGCATCGTGCAATAAACATGCTAACTGCAACCGTTCCGAATAGCCTCTAAATCTAGCTTCCTTGGCACAATTTAGAGAATGTTGTCCCACACTATAAAAATGACGATAATGTCCATTTGCTCTACACAACAATGACAAGGCGTGTGCGATATCCCTTGTTGAAACCTCTTGTACTCGTGGGTCTAATGGATAAAATTCAATTCCTGTATAAGTTGTGATACACTTTCCTACTCTCATGTCTTTCTCCTTTTTCAAAAACTAAAAATTAAAAAATCCTGATTACAAAGCAATGCCAAAAACACACATTTTTGTAATCAGGATTTTACGGTTCCTGGTAGACACCCTCATACCCTATTAACGAGGTTATACTATTCAACTCTATGTTTTCATTTAAACTGATGATCGTAATGAAGCGAATCATCCAGAATGTTTCAAGTGTTACGAACTTATTTATGAAAAGGGACTCCAAAGGGAACAATAATCAGTCCCTTTGGAATGTGTATTGAGAAGACGGACAACTTTCATGAGAACAATTATCAACAAGATAATAATATACGATAGTGATAATCATTGTCAATTGTTTTTTTCTTACTATTAGAACGAAGAAGAAGCTGTCCAACACTCTGCCCAAAAGCAAGAGGAGTACCAAAAACGTTTAAAACAATGCTATTATCATAGAATATCTGTTTCATTCGATTAATTCCAACTTTTCCATATTACGATTAATAATGATGAAGTAGTTACCCAAACCAGACTTGCTATTAAAAGCGAATTATATATATTGTATTTTTTTAAGGTGAAATTTAATATTAAAAGAAAAATTACAAAGGTTATGGCCGATAACATAGCAAAATATGTTGTTACTCGGACTTTTGAAGCTCCTTGTTCTAAATACATGAAATAATACGCAATAATGCTTAAACCAGGAAAACTTAATATTAATCCAGCAATATAATAATTATTTGTCTTTGAGATATAATGAACAATAACCATAATAATAACAGCTACAATACATTTTATAAGTAAATTCAACTAAAAATCCAATCCCTTCTTTCTAGTTACTGATTGTTACTGATCTATTCTTCTGAGGGCATTTTATGTCCTTTTAAATCCAATTGATAAAAAGCAAGATCCAGCCATTTATCAAATTTAAATCCAGCTTTTTTAATTACACCAGAACATTCAAATCCCATTCTCTCATGCATTTTTATACTACCTTTATTTGCTGCATCAATTCCAGCAACAAGTGTTGCATATTCTCTTTCATTAGCGATTTTTATTAGCTCTTGCATTAATTTTGTTGCAATACGCTGATTCCTATAATCCTTATGAACATATACAGAATGTTCTATTGTATATTTATAAGCTGGCCAAGGTCTAAAAGGACCAAATGTAGCAAATCCAACTACTTTGTCATCTTGTTCGCATACTAATATTGGATAACCTTCTTCTAACTTTTGGTTATACCAAACTTGTCTGCTTTCAAGAGTCTGGGGTTTATAAGTGTATACAGCGGTGGTATTCAGAATTGCATCATTATATATCTCTAACATATCTATTAAATCCTTTTCAGTTGCTTCTCTTATCATTTTTTTCTTCCTTTCACAATAAATTTGATTTTCTATATTTATTTTAGAACTCTCTATACATAACGTAAAATTGAACTTTTTCATCATTTGCCATAGAATGCGGTTATAGCAAAACATTTGGCAGAATCGAAAAATGGACGGTGAGAACATGACGTTTCAACAAATTCGGTATATAGTGGAGATTGCCAAGCATAATTCTATCAGTAAAGCAGCCTCTGCCCTTTACGTGACACAACCTAGTATCAGCAAAGCAGTGCGTGAACTGGAAGCTGATTTAGGGATTACCATTTTAGATAGAACGAACAAAGGGGTTCTCTTTACAAAGGAAGGCACGGAATTATTATTCTATGCTAGAATGCTTTTGGAACAAATGGAGTCCGTCGTTTATCATTTTAATAAGGAGAAGACAATGGACTTAACAAAGGTTTCTATTTCTTCTCAACATTACGGCTTTGTTATAGAGGCTGTTGCAAATTTAATGGATTATTTTGCCGAGCGGAAATATGAGCTGACGATTCGGGAAGGAAAGACAACCGATGTGATTGATGATGTGTATGCGAGCAGAAGTGTTCTTGGAATTTTATCTCTGACCAATCTAAATAAAAGTTTTTTTGAGCGTTATTTTATTTCAAAATCACTAATGTTTACTCCCCTAGCTTCGTTGAGGCAACACGTCTTTCTCCGAAGAGAGCATCCTTTGGCTCATCTTACATGCATTACTTTGGAGCAGTTAAGAGACTATCCTTATCTGACCTACCAGCAGGATGATGTACTGCTCCATTTTGCGGAAGAAGCCATCAATGTGGACAATATCAGAAAACTAGTCTATCTGAAGGATAGAGGCACCATGAATAATCTTCTATCAAATACAGATGGCTACAATCTGGGAACAGGCTGTATTGTGAACAATTACATGAACCCCAATATTATTTCTATTCCTTTGGAAAGCAACAGTCTGATTCAAGTGGGGTTGGTGAAACGAAACGATGTATTTTTGTCAGAAGAAATTCTGGTGTATATTGACTTTTTGAAAGTAGCTTTAGAAAAATCTATGCCGAAGAGCGTATAAAGTCAGTGTAATAGGCTCTTCCTTCTTTGAAAACGTACTCTTTGCCACCGAATAATAAGAAAAGCGGACAAGGCCTGCCATTTTGGACCTTGGAAGCTAGACATCACCCCAAAAAGTTATAAAAAAAGGGGAGCGCAAAGCGCTCCCCCTTTTTGTCCCTCTTTACGCAATCCAAGAATACAGAAGCCAATATATCTAGAAGTTTATCAAAAACCTTCATGTTGTTTGCTGAAGATTTTTGATAAGACTGACCTTATAAGATATGTCCCAATTTCATACCTAAAAAAGCTAACAGAATACCAAATGTATAACTTATTCCTAAATACAAAGCAAGTGCTTTCCACTTCTTATTGGCGTATAGCTGGATGTTTTCCAATTTAAACGTAGAGAAAGTTGTGAAAGCCCCCATGAAACCTGTACCGAATAAAAGCTGCCAGCTTTCATCGATTCCTTTTCCGATGATATATCCCAGTAAAAATGAACCGAGTAAATTTATAAGAAGGGTCCCAATAGGAAAAGATGAAGGATATCTTGTTTTAAACCAATTGCTGATGCCAAAACGGGATATTGCCCCAAAGAAACCACCAATTGCTACTAACAAAGCTGGATTTCCTATCATGAGTTTTGTCCTCCCTTTGGTCGCAATGTACGCTGTGTTTGTTTCTTGAAGAAAGAGTCACCAACTTTAAAACCTAACCAAGACATGAAAAGACCACCCCATAAGCTATTTAATACATATAACAGAGCCACTCCCCAATGTGAGGCGTGAATTAATTTAACGGTTTCCACGCTAAATGTAGAAAAGGTTGTAAAGGATCCAATAAATCCTGTACCTATCCCAGTGACAAGGTATGGATGAAGAATATTTAATCGGGATATGTACATCGTGAGCCAACTAAGAACAAAGCAACCGATAAGATTAATTGCTAATGTTGCAAACGGAAAATCATGCTGCCACCCTGTACTAATAGATAATCCTAAATAATAACGTGATAAGGCACCTAAAATCCCAGCTATGCCGACAAAGATATAAACCATTTTCCACCTCTTTTGTAATTTTCTCAAAAAAATAGACTCCTACCAGTAAAATAAATACTGGTAGGAGTCATCAGCTCTAGGGCAATTAAGGCGAACTCCATCGCCTATTCGTTATACAATCATTATAATGCAGGGGCGTCTAATAATCCAGAGGTCGTCTTAAAACTTCTCATAGTAATCAAAAAAACTTCTTCATTTTAGTTTTTCAGTGCCCTCCAAAAGAAGGGGAATTTTTTATACGAGTGATTTCCATATATATCCCCTTTCTCCCTGTTATTTTTTCTGTTTTTTATGTAAGGTATGGAGCTAAGAAGTAGCCCCATACAAACTTATTTGTTCCGCAACAAACGCATACTGTTGAGAATGACGAGAAGCGCAGCGCCTGTATCACTGAGTACAGCAATCCAAAGCGTCAACCACCCTGGGAAAATTAAGACAAGCGCAATAAGTTTTATAATAAGAGAGAACCAAATATTCTGTTTGATGATGCTTAATGCCTTTCGACTGAGGCGTATCGTGTATGGCAATTTCTCTAGGTTATCTGCCATCAGAACAATATCCGCCGTCTCCATTGCAGTATCTGTTCCGGCCCCACCCATAGCAATCCCTAAGTTCGCCGTGGCAAGTGCAGGTGCATCATTGATACCATCTCCAATCATGGCCACTGTTTTCCCTCCTGCTTGCAGCTGCTCTACGGCACGCACTTTATCTTCTGGAAGCAAATGAGCAAAGTATCGATCAATCTTTGCTTGCTGAGCAATATGTTGCGCTGTTCCTTCATTATCTCCTGTGAGCATCACCGTTTCTTGAATTCCTGCCCGTTTCAATTCTTGCACTGTCTCTAAAGTCGTGAAACGGATAGAATCAGCTACTGCAATAATACCCAAAATGGTCTGCTTGGTACCAACAATGACAACCGTCTGTCCCAGTCGTTGCATGCTTTGCATCATCTCTTGCCAAGTTTCCGTAGATACACCCTGTTCTTCAAACAAGGCAGCATTCCCAGCGTAGTAGACTTCTCCTTGAATAGTCACCTGTGCACCTTTTCCTACAATAGCTCGGAAATCTGTTCCTTCTTGTAAAGGAATGTTACGTTCTTGTGAATATGCTGCGATGGCCTTTGCAATCGGATGATTGGAATATTCTTCAATGGTTCGGGCAAAAGACAATAGTTCTACTTCAGAGCCCTCCAGAGCAGTCACCTGTACAACCTTTGGCTTTCCCTCTGTCAATGTACCGGTTTTGTCAAACGCAATCACACGTAAGGCTCCCGCCACTTCTAAAGCAGTACCCCCTTTGATTAACACACCATTTTTTGCCGCGTTTCCGATAGCGGATACAATCGCAACCGGTGTAGAAATAACTAAGGCGCATGGACATGCAACAACAAGCAGTTCCAATCCCTTATAGACCCACTCCATCCATTCTCCCATTCCTGCAAGAGGCGGAATCACGATGACAGCCCATGCTAATGCAAAAACAATCGGTGTATAGATGCGTGCGAACCGATCTACGAAGGCTTGCGTAGGAGCCTTTTTTTCCTGTGCTTCTTCAACTAAATAAATGATTCGTGCAATGGTTGTGTCCTTTACCAGTTTTGTTACGTGAATCTCCAGTGAACCCTCTTCGTTGATAGTACCGGCATATACCGCGTCTCCGGTTTGCTTGTCGGCTGGAATGGATTCACCTGTAATCGGGGCTTGATTGACGGTAGAGTATCCTGCCACAATAGTACCATCCAGCGGAATTTTTTCACCTGGTTTTACCACAATCACCGTTCCTACGGTAATATCGTCTACGGATGTTTTTACGAGTTCTGTTCCAACTTTGACCCATGCTTCAGAAGATGCCAAATCCATCAATCCACGAATGGATTCACGTGTACGCTCAATCGATCTATTTTGCAACGCTGCTCCAAGTGCGAATAACCATACAACCGTTGCTCCCTCTAGCCACTCTCCAATGAGGGCTGCGCCAACAGCAGCAGTTGTCATGAGGACATTCATATCCAATGATTTACTTCGAATGGCGTAAAAGGCACTTTTCGCTGGTTTATATCCTCCAATAACAATACTAGCCCCGTAACATAACGTAATCAGAAGTGGTGACGTGTCTGTAAATGAACCAAAAAATCCAAACGCTAACAATATTCCTGACAAAAGCAGCGGGGTTTCCATTGACTTCCTAGAAGGAACGTCTTTAGATCTCCTCCCTGCCAAAGTAGCATGAAATCCAGCTTTGGACACTTCTTTCGCAATATCCTCTACATCACGAGTATGGCGAATTTGCATTTTTCCAGTGGAAAAGTTTACACGAACCTCTTCCACACCAGGAACGTGTTGCAAATGCTTTTCAATCGTTACTGCACAAGCCCCGCAATCCATTCCTTCAATCAGATATGTCTGCACTCCGTCACCTGTAACTGGTGGCTGCTCTGCTGGTTTCTCACTACTGCAACACGAGCTTACCTTTGCAGCAGCCTCTCCTTGTGCAAGTGTAGTCGATGAAGAACAGCAAGAACTTACCTGTGGGGAATCAGGGCCACAACAAGAGTCAGAAAAGACCAATTCCTGTTTTTTTTCATTTGTTTTGCTACTACAACAAGAACTATCCGTTGCATCCTTTTCTTTCTGCACGGTTACAGTCGTTGAAGAAGAGCAACAAGAGCTGGTCTTCGAAGGAATCGGATCACAACAGGAATCAGAGGAATCTAATTTCTGTTCTGTATGGTGTGTCTTGCTGCTGCAACATGAAGCTTCCTGCTTTACTTCCACAATAGGAATCAAAACAGGTTCCTTAGATGAGCAACAAGATGTTTTCTTTGGTTCCAATGAAGAAGGTATTTCTCGTTCTTCTTTGGCTATTGTTATAACAGCATCCCCACCAGAAGAAGTTTGACAGCAACTTCCTTGCTTCTCCTTCTTATTCGACAATGGTCTCCTCCCCTTTTGGAGATAGGCAGCCATCGTTTTTGTCACAGGCAGCTACCTCATTTTGTACTTCTTCGAACACCGTATCAAACATTGTAAGAAGTTCTTTAATTTGATCGTTGCGCAAAGAATAGTGCACGTACTTCCCTTCCGGTCTCCCCTTAATAATTCCGCACCCTTTTAAGCAGCTTAGATGTTGAGATACATTCGATTGGTTACCTTGGATACGTTCCACAATCTCGGATACGGTTTTTTCTCCATCCATCAGGCAAGAAAGAATTCGCAATCGGGTTTTATCAGCAAATCCTTGAATAAATTTTGTTTTTACATCAAGAGTAGATGGTAACATCTTTATACGCCTCCATCATATATTAGTTATTACTAATATATTTATGTTATATTCATATTAGCAATGACTAATTCGTGAGTCAAAACTTTTTAATAAATTAATACGAATCGGAGAGGAGGTAAAGCAATGGATTGGTTGATCGGTATACTGGCTTTGTTTTTATTTCCTCTTTTGATGTTTATATGGATTAGGAAAACGGCTAAAGATGATTGTTGTAACAACGGAACGAAATGTAAAAAGCGGAAGGTGAAAAACTGGGATGCCAAAAAACTAAAAGGTTAGAGACAGTAAATAATAGAATAACATTCATTTCATCTTTGGGTTCTATCAATAAAATACAAATATGATCAAAAAAGAAAAGCAACTTCATTGCTAGACAAAGGACACTTATGCTTCTCATGTATGTATACCAAAAAAGATGGCGGTGTGAGCCATCTTTAGTACTTCATGCAACATCACATATCAATTCCTCCATCAAATCTCCTTTCTCCTCGCTCTTCTAAAGAGCTAATCTCATTTTGAAGATATCTAACTACGGAATGACGGAACATAATCTCACGAAAAATAGAAGGATGTTCATATTCTATCTCACTTATAAGACTACGATAAGCAGATAAACCTTCTTGTAACTCATCAAAACGCTTTTTGAATTCCTTTTTAGTGAATATTGTATCTTCTTCCATACGCTTATAGAGGGCATTATAATCAGCTCTAAGCCCTTTATAGATATAATTAATTAACTTTGCATCTATCATTGCATATTCCCCTCCATAGCCCACTTATACTTTGTTCCTAAAATTTCTCCCTACGTCGAATTGTCTTCCCGCAAGAAATTTATACTTTCTTAAAGTGGAAAAAAAGCGCGCCTTTTGATGAAGTAATAAGATAAAACCCTGCCTTTCCAAACGCAGGAAGGTCGAAACGAGTTTTCCCTACCTCCGGCTACTATTTCAAGTCATTTTCACTTTACATTCAGTTAACGTTATCAAAAAAGATTTTTTATTCGTCTTATTTGTCTAATATGAGTATCAACATGTTCAATGGAGTGTTCAAGGATCTCTTTAAAAGTGAGTTGACCAGCTTGATTATGTGTCCCAATTCGTAGATAATCCTGTTCAGTTAAATGATGAAGGATAGGTAGAAAACTTTCACGCATAGATTTAAACAGTTGAAGATATAATTGATGATCAACATGCTGAGAATTTAAACGGGTTGTCCATAAATCCTGATCAAAGGCAGTTAGGATAGGATTATCTTCCGATAAAACAGCTTTCATTCGGTGAATATGTACGAGTTCTGCATCTGAAACGTGGATGATAATTTCCCTGATGCTCCAGCTTTTTTCAGATGGTTTAAACAATAATTGTTCTTCTGTAAGCCCTTCAAGCTCTTTAAGAATCTTAGGGTATCCTTGTTTGTATTGCTCAACTAGTTGTTCCATTTAACATCACTCCCTTACCAATGATTATATCAGGCTTTGTTTATCATTAGGTCGACTCCAAATTGCATTCTCAATGATGACTGTACTTCGTACTTCCCCCCTTTTCATTGCCTCTACCCTCAGAAGCTTGTCCTATCAAACTTAGAACCATCTAGATAAACCCGAAGTGCGGTGAAAAAGCGATAGATCATCCCCACTCCCCCATCATTTCCATAAGGTCGAACACTGAGGTTGTAGCGAAGATCCCCTTTTACTGTAAGTATGAGGACTTCTGGTCGAAAGTATTTCTATAAAGAGGCTGAAAATAATCTATAGGTTCAAAGATTGAAAGAATTCTGTTAGGGAAAATCCTAATGCTAGACAAATCTTCTGCAGGGATAAAATTGTTGCACCACGCTCGCCTCGCTCAACCATTCCAATAAAATTTTTATGCAGGTGAGATTTTTCGGCAAGATCAGCCTGAGAAAGCCCATTACTCACCCTTGTTGTTTTAATCGTTTTTCCTATTTTTATTAATAATTCCTTTTCCATTTAGACCCCCCTTAATACATCACATTATAAGGCAATGCCCATGACTTTGTTGAATCCATCACATCTTCTTCATTACGTTCATCTAAGGAGATTTTTCTGATCATTGCTCATTCCAAATAGCTTTTCAGAATATAGAGACCGGGTATATATCGATAATTCATTAGATTATTGTTACAAAGGAAGGAAGCTATTAAATATGCCATTTTTGATTCAATTGATTCCCAATCCATTTAAAAATGCCCTACTCGAGATATTTAAATAAACCTATGCGTTTGATTTCTTCAAGATGTATCTCTGATAATTGTTCCAAAATCCCCGTTCCATGCTCAGTTATTCCTACATAAACGCTTCGTTTATCTTTAGGATTTGGCATACGACAAACTAGCCCCAACTGTTCGCATCGATCAATCAAACCTACACAGGCATTATGACTAAGTCGCAACCGTTCAGCTAATTCCCGCGGGGTAGCAACGTCGCGTTCGGGAAACCCTTTGATAGCTAGTAACAATTGGTGTTGTTGAGGTGTAATTCCTATTTGTCTAGCTGCAGCTTCACTAAAGTGGATGAATTTTCTCAACTCATATCTAAAATTAGCTAAACGTTCATATGTGGATTTTGATATCCTGGATTTTGTCATGTTTAATCCCCCTTAATAATACTAATAAGTATATCTTAATGAGATATATTTTGAAAGCAAAAATATATCTCATTAAGATGCACTTTTATTTTTCCATATTATCCAAAAGGGGGATGAAAATGAAACATGCTAGAACTTTATCTGATTTTATTCTCACCAAAAGAATTTTTTATCTTTCAACCTTAGCGCTAATTGTGGGAGTAATTGGGGCTTTAATCGCTGTCATTCTAATGAAAATGATCAATTTTTTTACAAACCTATTTTTTTATCAACGATTTTCTCTGGCATTTGTTTTAGATTATCCTAATTCATTAGGGGCTTGGGTAATTGTTGTTCCAATAATCGGAGGAATCATCATTGGTTTAATGGCCCGATTTGGGTCAGAAAAAATTCGGGGGCACGGTATCCCTGAAGCTATGGAGGCTATTTTACTGGGAAAGAGTATCATCGCTCCAAAAGTTGCGATTCTGAAGCCCATCTCAGCAGCTATATCGATTGGTAGTGGTGGTCCATTTGGTGCAGAAGGACCCATTATCATGACTGGGGGCTCGATTGGTTCTATCATTGGGCAACTATTACATATAACAGCAGCAGAAAGAAAGGTACTTCTCCTTTCAGGCGCCGCTGCGGGTATGTGTGCTACTTTTAATGCACCCATTGCGTCAGTTTTGTTCGTTGTCGAACTACTTGCCTTTGAAATGCGTCCTCGTAGTGTAGTACCGATTGCCCTTGCAAGTGGTGCTGCAGCATTTGTACACTTCTATTTACTAGGTAACAAAACCATGTTTCCAAGTAAAGCGATTCCCTCCACCACTATTGAGGCGCTATTGATTCCCGTAATGTTTGGGATAATTAGTGCTGTACTTGCATATATCCTAACAAAATGTATCTATGGTACAGAGGATTTATTTCGTAAGTTGCCTTTACATTGGATGTGGTGGCCTGCATTTGGAGCAATAGCTATTGGTATAGGTGGTTTTTTTGTACCACAAGTCTTAGGTGTAGGATACGATTCAATTCACAGCCTTGTTCAGGGACAATTCGATTACTCGCTAGCTATCAAAATGTTAATTGTAAAAACAATCATTTGGATAATTGCCCTTGGCTCCGGTACATCAGGTGGAATCTTAGCTCCCCTTTTGATTATAGGCGGTTCACTTGGCAACGTACTGGCGGTCTTATTTCATGCCCAAAATGTAGCTTTCTGGGCATTCTTAGGTATGGCTGCCACATTTTGCGGAGTTACTCGTTCACCCTTCACTACAGTGATCTTTCTACTAGAACTGACCCATGATATTGATATGTTGCTTCCAACTTTAATTACTTGCGCAATTAGTGCTGGGATCTCAGCACTGATTTTACCTCGCTCCATACTCACTGAAAAGATTGCCCGACGAAACATTCATATTAGTCGTGACTATATGGTAGATCCATTAGAACTCTGCCAGGTTTCCGAAATTATGTCAAAATCCCTACTTACGGTTCCGAAAGATAGCACAATCGCAGAGGTAATTGAAAACATACTTCAGCAAAACCACGTATACAAGTATGAAACCTATCCAATTGTGACAATGGATAAAAATCTTGTGGGAATGCTTACCCGTTCTGAGTTATTACCTTGGATTACTAATCCAAGAGTAAGTGAGATTGAAGTTGGTGATCAGTTCTCGAAAAATGTGATCACAATTTCACAAAATAATACTGGAAAAGACACCGTTGAACAAATGATTTATCATGGTGTTGATCACGTTGTTGTACTAGATAAGACTTTCAAACCAGTTGGAATTGTAACATATGGTGATTTGTTAAAAGCTAAACGAAAATATCTTGAAGAAGAAAATATGCAAGAAAAACATATTCGGCTTTTTAACAAAGACAATGTGAATAAAGAGTACCTCAAAAATCCAGTGAAGGCTGACATTTAATGGACTCCACCTTCAATTCATAATGCTTCTATCAGATTTTGCTGAAAGAGTACCCCTACTTCAATTTCTTGAAGGGAATGAGCCCAGAAATAAGTAGGGGGTGAATTTCAGCTTTGCGAAGCAAAAAATTCTTTCATTGTGTACTGGAATTTGTTAAAATATAAACAGAACGTATGATCGTTTGTTATCTTGGAAAGAGACGAGGTGAAGAGGATGTTCATCAACAAAGCCTATAAGTTTCGTTTATATCCAAATCAAGAACAAGAAGTGCTGATTGCGAAAACAATTGGCTACAGTCGTTTTGTCTTCAATCGTTTCCTTTCTTTGTGGAATGAGACATATCAAGCAACAGGAAAAGGATTATCATATAGTGCTTGCTCTTCTCAACTTACACAACTGAAAAAAGAATTCACTTGGTTACAAGAGGTTGATTCACATTCTCTGCAATCATCCTTGAAACATCTTGCAGACTCCTTTGACCGTTTCTTTAAGAAGCAAAATGAAGCCCCACGTTTTAAAAGTAAGAAAAATAAGGTGCAATCTTACACGACAAATATTGAAAAGAAGAATCAACTTCCTGAAGTAAGTATTACAGGCAATCGCATGAAATTGCCGAAGTTAGGTTGGGTTCGTTTTGCAAATAGTCGTGAGGTGCAAGGGCGTATCCTGAACGCTACGGTCAGACGAACTCCTTCCGGCAAGTACTTTGTATCCTTGTTAGTCGAAACAGAAGTACAGGAACTGTCTAAAACTCATTCCAGTGTTGGAATTGATGTGGGTTTAAAAAACTTTGCCATCCTTTCCAATGGTGAAGTGTTTACCAATCCAAAATGGTTTCGCACATTAGAGGAGAAGTTGGCTCATGCACAGCGCATTCTGTCCAGACGTAAGAAAGGTTCTTCCAATTGGAATAAACAACGTATCAAGGTAGCACGCATTCATGAACGGATTGCTCATGCGAGAAAGGACTACTTGGACAAAATTTCAACGCACATCATCAAAAACCACGATGTCATAGCGATTGAAGATTTACAGGTAGCGAACATGCTCAAAAACGGCAATCTTGCAAAAGCAATTAGTGAAGTATCATGGTCGCAATTTCGCAAGATGCTGGAATACAAAGCAAAGTGGTATGGGAAGCAAGTCATAGCTGTGAATCCACATTGTACGTCACAAACATGCAATGTATGCGGTCATACAGCGAAAGAGAACCGCAAAACACAAGCCTCCTTCAAGTGTGTATCTTGCGGTCATGAAGACAACGCTGACATCAATGCTTCCAAAAATATAAAGGACTTAGCAATCGCAAACTGATTCACCTTGCAGAAGACTTGCTACAAAGTCGTTTGGACTGCCAACCGTCGGAATGACGGGCGTCGGAATGACGGGCGTCGCCTAATTCATTAGGAGCCGAGAGGCTTCTGTACTTAGGAATCCCCCACGTTCAACGAACGTAGTGAGTAACTGGGGGTAATTCAAGACAGAATGTGTCTATAAAAATGCCTTCCAGCTAAGCAATCTGGAGGGTATTCGTGTTCACATAATCAAGTGTATCGGCAGTGTGAATACTATTGTGACTCAAAGGCATACTATTCCCGTTTATATACATTAGGAGGATAGCATGTCTATGAGTGAATCGCTTAGATCTCTACAATCTTTTCTGCTTTCATTTGCCCTGATAATGGGTATAACAACTGGCTTGGCTCAAGCTCAAAAGCCTTTTGAAAAATCTTGGTACGATTTAGGGTATACCTCAATCGAGAAGGCTCTAACAGCGTGTGGGAGACTCTTTCAGCGAGATATTGTCTTGCCAACAAGGGTTCCTCCTATGGTATTTACTCACCAATTCGGTCGTTGCTATCATGACACTGATGAAAATGGTGTTAATAACGAATTTAGTGCAGAATATGTGCACGAGAAGAGGAGTGGCGTGCGTTATAGCATCACAGTCCGTCCTGCCAAGTTTGGAATGAAGCTCATTCAAAAGCGAATTAAACATGTCTATACTTTACAAAATCAAGCAAAGGCTGTCCTGTATCGTATTCGGGATGACGTGCCCCTTTATATCCTTATCCTTGAGAAGGATGGTTGGCAATACCGCCTCATGCTTGATGATGGGGGATTAAATCAAGCCTCGTCAGACATTCTATTAGGGATTGCAAATACAATCCAGTAATGCAAAAAGGGACAAGGGAGAGAGAAGCTCTCTTGTCCTTTTGTTTTTATAATATTCGAAGGCGGTAGTCAATTAAACTAGTTAACATTACTAGAAAAAGCCTCTAAAGGATAAGCTTATCCTTTAGAGGCTTTGGAACTGTTTGTATCAGTTCATAAAACGGACCTTATTGTTCTCTTAACGTAACAGTGAATACAGAGCCTTTTCCAACTTGGCTTGTTGCATCTATTGTTCCGCCATGAAATTCAACAATTTCTTTTACAATTGCAAGTCCTAAACCACTACCGCCGGTTGCTCGTGTACGTGATTTATCAACCCGGTAAAACCGTTCAAAAATATGAGGGAGATCTTCGGGAGGAATGCCTTCTCCCTGATCTTGAATGACAATTTGTACGTTTGATTGATCGCTTTTCACTGTAACAGATATGATGGAGTTTGACTGAGAATGGAAATATGCATTATTCAGTAAGTTTATTATAACTTGTTCAAATCGCTTTCGATCGATAGAGACCATAATATCCTTCGGACAAGATAAAAGAATGCGAATCTGTTTATCTTCGTAGGCAAGTTGTACCTTTGTTACGATTTTCTCCAAAAAGTCATAGAGGTTAGTTTCTTGCTTTTCAATAATGAAATTATGCTTCTCGATTTGTGCGAGTTCAAATAAATCTTGAACTAAGCCTGTGACATGGTCAGCCTCATCCTTGATGATAGTCAAATACGTATTTCGTTCTTCGAAGGAAAGTGTATCCCGCATTGCGATATCCGCGTATCCTCTGACATAGGTTAACGGTGTACGGAGTTCATGAGCCACGCTTGCTAGGAATTCACTTCTCTCTTTTTTTATGTAATCTAAATCGTTTGCTAGCGTCTGAATGGAATGTGCTAGTTCTCCCACTTCATCATTGCTTTTGATATTTAAGGAAACGGACAAATCCCCTTTACTCATCTTTTCTGTCGCTTTCTTCATGCGTATTAATGGCTGCGTAAGACTACGGGATAGGAGGAACATGGTCACAACCATTAATAAAAACGTAATAGCGGCAATGACTAAAAACTGATTTGTTAACCGTTGGATCATTTCTTTAATGGAATCTGTTCCCAAAAACATGTAGACATAACCCTTGATCTCTCCCTGAATTTGAATAGGGCTGACCGTACAAATATAATTTGACGTTTTCCAGTGATTTTCTATGACAGTTCCTCTTTTAGGCATAAGCCCCATTTTCTTAGATAGATGTTCTTCCATCGCTCTGTCCACATTATTTGATTTCGCAAGTATTTTCCCATCCTTTGCTGTAATAACCACTTTCGTTTCAGCTTCCGATTCCATTAATGCTACATGCATAATCGTTTGAGGATCGAAATACTTTTCTAACACATCGCGGTGACTGTTACCTCGGGCAAGAAGGGAAGAGACTTCTTCATCCACTCTGGTATTAACTAGGCTGAAGTACAATAAAGTAAATAATACGATTTCGATGAATGTCACACAAACTAAAAAATAAAACCCTAATTTAATGGAGATATGCTTCATATTTTCACAATCCTTGTGGTTAAATACTATTATTCTTCACTCATCCAACGATAACCAATCCCATATACAGTTTTTAAATGTTGTTCAATTGGAAAGCCAACTTTTCTTAATTTATCACGTAAGTTTCGTATATGAGAATCGACAGTACGATCTTCTGTAGCTGATTCGGTTCCCCAAATGCGCTCTATCAGTTGCTCACGGCTGAATACATATGAATTGTTGTTTAAAAATAGTCCTAGCAGTGAGAATTCAATGGGAGTAAGGATTAATTCCTTTCCATGAAAAGATGCAAGGTGCCTGAGCTCATCCCATAAGAGACCCTTAAACTCCAATTTTAAGTGATTATGCATTCGGCGCAGAATTGCTTCAATTCTTGCTAATAACTCCTCTTCATGAAATGGCTTCGTGATGTAATCATCCGCACCTTGTTTCAATCCCTGAACGATATCTGGCATTTGATTACGTGCTGTAACCATGATAATGGGAACGCTGCTGAATTCACGGATTCTCCTGCATGTTTCCCAACCATCCATTTTCGGCATCATCACATCTAACAGCACTAACCGAAACGATTTTTGCTCAAGCAAGGAAATCGCTTGCTGTCCAGACGTTGCTTTTATACAGTGATAACCTCTTGGTATCAGATATAACGACAATAAGTCCAGCATGCGCGGCTCATCATCGACAAGTAATATTTCAATCATACAAATCCTCCCCTTTAATATGTTCTAAAGAGTAGTGTACTGTAAGAACGTGCAGAAATTATGCAGTTCTATTTTTTTCTAAACATTTTTATCTCCATAATTTCTCGACATTTATGTGGTAACATGTGAAAGGTAAAAGGTACCCCTATCCATATTTTTGTTTTATGTGTAAAAAGGCTCGTTTAAATAAAAATACCAGAATTATATTTTATAAGAAGGACCTATTTAAAGAATATTGTTGATTTGTTTAATGGTACTAGTTCGTTGATATAAAATACTCTATTGAAATAGAACATTGTTTTGAAAGATTTTTTTGAAAATATATTAAAGTTGGTTGGGAAAAAACTCTTAAGAGGTGAAAAATATGAAAAATAAAAAAATAGCCTTGGGAATTATCTCAGTGATCTCAGCACTTACATTAGCTGGATGTGCAAGTGGTAATGAAAGCACATCTCCCAAAGGAGGAACAACTCAAACTGAAGAGAAAACAATGGATCACTCAAATATGGATATGGAGCATTCTAGTTCAGGTGAGGTACCTGAAGGTTTGAAAGTTGCAGAAAACCCAACTTATAAAGTTGGAAGTAAAGCAATTATCAAAGAAGGTCATATGGAAGGCATGAAAGGTGCAGAAGCAACAATCGTGGGTGCTTATGATACCATAGCTTATGCTATATCTTATACTCCTACAAATGGGGGAAAAAAAGTAACCAATCATAAGTGGGTTGTTCAAGAAGAAATCCCAGAATCTGGTCAAAATGAATTGAAGCCTGGAACAGAAGTAACAGTTAATGCAGATCATATGACGGGAATGAAGGATGCAAAGGCAACAATTGATTTTGCTGAAAAGACAACTGTATACATGATTGATTTTACTCCAACTACTGGTGGAGAAAAAGTAACCAATCATAAATGGGTAACAGAAAGCGAGCTATCACCAGCTCAACAGTCAAACGAAGCATCATCATCTGAACATCAAAACCATTAAACCTTTTTAACTTCAAGAGCTTATTCTTATGTAGAAAAGCTCTTTTTGTTATTTAAACTTTTTCTTACTCTTTGTAAAAAGACCTACAACCATTATGTAATTACAACCATACAGTAGCTGATTAAATATTTGGTTTCCATATATAGTATATATCCCTTATAAATAACAAAATATAAAATACAAATATAAATAACAAAGAATAAAATACAAAACTAAAGGGGTAAAAGATGCATGCAGGATTTTATTTCGAATTTAGACTTAGGAGCTAAGGGATTGTGGTTTCCAGTTACTGTGAGTATTATATTTGCTATAGCAGTCATTATAATTCCCAAAAAAAATATTTCTTGGCGGGAAATCTATATTACATTTAGTGTTGTGGGGTTTGTTACCTGGTTTTGTGATGGTCTAGTTGCTAGGGAATTTGACCTTGTGGACTTAGGAAACCCTAATAAAGCTGGACTTGGAGATACTATTTGTTATACCTTCGTACCATCCTCACTTGCAATATTATATTTAAATTACTTATCAAAAAACAATAAATGGAAATTGACAATCATCTTCACTGTAGTATCACTTCTAATAGAACTTGGAATGGTTTATGTTGGTTATATGAAATATAAAGGATGGAATTCGTTAATATCAATTATTGTTTTTCTTATCGTCTTCGGTCTTTTATTACCAATTCATATTAGAGTTATTAGAAATGAGTTTGCAGGTTTAAAAACCTCCTTGCGCTAAAAAGAGGACAAACTATGTTTTTTGGGAAATTTGAGGTGTCAGGAAATCCTGACACCTCAAAAACCCCAATAAACCCAGCCATATGAAGGTTTTAACACACTTTTAACCGAATCTTTCTTATTATCACTATCTTTAAAGGCTGTCTGTTGACATAAGATTCGTTAGAGGAAGTTATCAATGGTTCATATATGATAAGACAAGTTTTCCAACCCATATAAAAACAAGAATCCAGCTGGAAATGATAATCACACCCGTCACCCAATTTTTAGGTTTGCTTGTTGTCTGTCTTTCCTCTACTTTCTTTTTACAATCCTCCAAGACTTCTTTAGGAATGAGTTTTAATGCCAGAGAAACACCCAACGGGACAAGAATTACATCGTCCAGGTACCCCAAAATTGGAATGAAATCTGGAATTAAATCAATAGGACTAAAAGCATACGCAACAACAAGCATTGTAAATAATTTGGCATACCAAGGAACCCTTTCATCTCGATATGCCAAATAGAGTACAAGGAGTTGTTTTTTTAAGTTTTTAGCCCATGTTTTCAATTTTTGTATGATGGACAGATTTTTTTCTGTTTTCATCGGTTTATCTTGGTTCAAATCACTTGTCCCTCATTTCAATTTCTTTCTTGTCATTCCATATTATCAGAGAAGATATACAAAAACATTATGTATATTCTATACATGTCAGGTTCACATAATGGACTATTATCAGAAGTGGCGGAAAAACGAGGTGCACCAAGAGCTCAAATTGCACTTGCTTGGGTGTTGCAAAAAGACCCTATTACTTCTCCTATCATTGGGTCTACGAAAGCATCTCACCTTGAAGATTCAGCAGCTTCCCTTTCAATTCGGTTATCGCCTGAAGCAATTGCATTATGGAAGAGCCGTATGTACCGCTTGGTTTAGATTAATATGGTTTTGTGTGGGCTGTATATTTGCAGCCCACTCTCAATTAAATGGGGCAATTGCTCGTGTAGCTATTGATTTATTCTTTAAAGAAGCCGATTTTAACTATGGAAATCGGCTTCTTTATTCTAAAATGATTGCAGCGTATTATTTTAAAGCGTTTATTAATTCATCTTTTAAATTTCCCAAAAGCTCTTTTACACCACTATCAATGAGATTTCCCTTCTCATCAAACTTTTCACGGGCATTTCCCACCTGGATAATAGGTCTATTGATCAACTTCATATTTAAAGCATACATAACATCCCGTAAATGACTTAGAGACACCCCAACCTGAACGGAAGCAGCACCCATAACGGCAACTGGTTTGCCTGTTAATGGTCTTTGTAAAGAACTACGTGATAACCATTCTAGAGCATTTTTCAGTACAGCTGTATAGGACAAATTGTATTCGGGTGTACTAACTATTAAAGCATCAGCAGACTCCACTAATTCTTTAAGCTTCAATACTGTTTCTGGCAAGTTCTGTTCTCTCTCTTCACTAAAAAACGGGAGTTCTGAAATATCAGCTTCTGTGAATTTAATTTTATCTGGCAGCTGCTGTTCAAATGCTCGTAATAGGCCACGATTAAACGATTCTTTACGTAAACTGCCGCATATTCCCACGATATGTAATTCTGATTTTAAGTTTTCCATATATAACCCTCCATTAAACTAAACTGCTATTTAACCGATTAAGAGCTAAAGAAAACTAGCCGACTGGCGATCCCTGCCCTTGGGCGAAGACAGAGGCGTAGTTGCACTTATAGTGTATTCCTAAAATTCTCCACTACGTCGAATGAACTTGCAGCTGGGAATTTATACTTTCTTACAGAGTAAGAAAAATGGACTGCTCAAACAGTCCATCTTTGTTCAATTCCTGCGCCCAATTGTTGAAGATCTTAACTACTTTTTCTTGTTGAACTAACAGCACCATTTACTTCAATATCAAAGCCTATTAAAGACTTTCAAGCGTCGGAGTAATTCAGGTATAAATGTCGTTTCTTTTGCATGATGTCTTAAGACATTTCGTTAAAGAACACTACATCCTCAATAGGAAGACGTGTAGTCGGATGTCCTGGTTTCGCTGCTTTTCCGATAGCAATAAGCATAACCGGCACATACTGTTCAGAGATTCCGAACGCTTCAATGAACTTTGCTTGATCGTACCCTCCCATTGGAACGGTGTCGTAACCTTTAGATCGGGCAACAAGCATGAGCTGCATCGAGATAAGACCCCCATCCGTATATACGATTTGGCGAGCCTTTTCAGCCGGCAAGCTTGAGTACATTCCAACCGTACGCTCGATGAATGATTTAGCGGTATCCGCCGGCATAAAGCCTGCTTCAACTGCCTGCCCATAAATTTTTTCAGCCTTCTTGTAGCTTTCCACGTCGCCAAGCACAGCAATAACAGCAGAAGCCTCAACTACCTGTTGTTGATTATATGCAATTGGTAGAAGCTTTTGCTTTAACTCCGGCTTATCGATGACTAGAAAACGCCATGGTTGCAGGTTTGAAGATGAAGGAGCCAATGTTGCTAGCTTTAATATTTCGGTCATTTCTTCACGTGAAATGTGCACGGCTGGATCATATGTACGAACAGAACGACGTTCCGTAATAACATCCAAGAACAATTGTTGCTCGAGCGTATGAATATTTTGTGAGTTTGTCATAATAATTCCCCCTAGTAATGATCGGTTACTTCATCCCTACTACGAACATTTTTAGGAAATTTCTTACGTAGAAAGGGTTCGTTACATTAGCATGAAAAATGTGATAAAAGATCGTTTTACCACTCATGTTCGTGGCTTACAAAGTTAACTTACACAAATTGAAACGAATTGTCCAATACAAAGGTTTCTTAATCATTAACCTGATAATATCCTTGTCTTTTATTACATCTTATTGAATGAACCTGCTTACATTACTTTAAGTAGTAACCTCCTTCCTCAATAAAATAAAAGAGATTTTTCATAGGAGAAATCTATACAATCCTCTCTAACAAAATGCCCAATTCTTTTGCCATAACATGAGTCGGAGAAGGCATTCCATCCTTTAACCACGATTCCAATACCCCTACGTAAGCATTTGCGGCGAATTTAACAATAATATCTTCATTTAGACCGCAATTTTTTCCTTTTGTTATGTCCGCTTCATCCTTGAACGCTTCGATAAGAAACTCAAGGAACTTACTGCGAAAAGAAGGAGCTCCTTTACTCGCTAACATGGTGGAGAAGAATAAATAATTACTCTCAAAGTATTCGAAAAAAATCTGGGTTGCATCTACCCATTCCTTTTCACATGCCCATTCCCTTGTTTCCCTAAGCTTGTTTATATGTTCTTCCATCAGCTTATCCAGCAGGTCATATTTATCCATGTAGTGATGATAAATAGTTCTTCGGCCAACATTTGCTCTGTCGGAAATATCCTGTAGTGTAATTTGATCAAAGTTTTTTTCAAGCATTAGCTCAATAAGAGCGTTTTTTATCGCTTCTTGCGATTTGAGTACTCTTCTATCCTCTGTAGCCATTGTGAACATCACCAAGCTTTCTAAAAAATAATGACACAAATTTCATTAATTTGTGCCTTAAGGCACAAATCATGGTTATTTGGTCATTGTAGATATTCTATTTCTGTTTTAAATTATACACAGATGCGCGATATCGCATCAATATGTAAATTTTCTACGGACATCAATTTAACTGCCTTCAGCATAATAGAAGAGTAAATTGAATTCAAACAGGGGGCTTATTTATGGATCGCGTTGAAAAGAGCAAAGAAAAATACAAACAGCTATTTGGCGATGGAGTATCAGCCGCATACGCTACCGACCCTGATTTTCAGGACATCCTGAGCCGCTTCATTTTTGGGGAAGTTTTTTATCAAGGTAATCTGGATGACAAACAACGTGAGCTTATCACTTTGGTAGTGCTTGCCACAAACCAGACGTTGCCCCAGCTCAAGGCACATGTTAGTGCTGCTCTGAATGTTGGGCTGACACCTGTAGAAATTAAAGAGGCAGTTTACCAGTGTGCTCCATACATTGGATTTCCCAAAACGCTGAGTGCCATCGCAGAGATAAATGAGGTTTTCAAATCCAAGAATATTGCTTTACCGGTTGAAAGCCAAAAACAGGTTGAAGAAGAAAATCGTTTTGATAAGGGACTTGCAGTGCAGGTAGAGATATTTGGTGATGTCATTGCAAAAATGCACGAAAGTGCTCCGGCAAACCTAAAACACATACAGGATTACCTTTCCTCTTTTTGTTTTGGAGACTTCTATACCCGTGGTGGACTGGATTTAAAAACACGGGAGTTGTTGACACTCTGCATCATAAGTGCGTTGGGTGGTGCTGAAGGCCAAGTAAAGGCACATGTACAAGGAAACTTAAATGTGGGCAATGACAAGGAAACATTGATTACCGTGATCACTCATTGTCTTCCCTATATGGGCTTTCCAAGAACACTAAACGCATTAAATTGCGTAAACGAAGTTATTCCTGATAATAAAGGAGTTGTTTATGGAAATTTATAGAGGGGTGAAAAGAAATAAATATGAAAAACACCTGGAAAATATACATGCTGGCCTTGATTACCTTCATGGTGAGTACATCGGAGTACGTTATTGCAGGTATTTTGGATAAAGTTGCTGCCTCGAATAATATTTCGGTATCGGTGGCAGGGCAATTAATCACCGTATTTGCTCTTGCCAATGCATTCGGATCGCCACTTGTCGTGATGGCGACGACAAAAATGAATCAGCGAAAGTTATTAATGCTTTCGCTTGTTTTAATGGTACTCGGTAGCCTTATGACAATCACCCTTCCTGGCTTCGGTTTTCTAATCGTCTCGCGCATTGTACTTGCTCTAGGAAGTGGCGTTTTTGCCATTGCTGCCAAGACTGCAGCAGCCAAATTAGCTCCCCCAGAAAAACAAGCAGGGGCTATCGGCACAGTTATACTTGGGTTTAGTGCTGCCATCATCATCGGCGTACCACTTGGCCGTGTTATAGCTACCGATTACGATTGGAAGATAATCTTCGTGGGCATCGGTGTTCTTAGTCTACTAGCAATCTTCGTTATCATGCGTACGATTCCTGCCACAAATAACAAGGAGGTAGTCCCTCTAAGCAAGCAACTCTCTTTTTTAAAGAACCCAAAAATCTTAATGGGTCTTGGTGTAACGTTCTTTTGGCAGTTAGGATATGGGGTAATGTATTCCTATATTGCCCCCTTTCTGCTAACCGTAACAGCAATGAGTGAACGAGAAGTGAGCGGCGCTTTGTTTGCCTTCGGTATCGCTACCTTAATAGGTTCCAAGTTTGGTGGATTCATGACGGATCGGATTGGTAACCCCAGAACTCTTGTCGGCGGTTTGGTTGTCCACGTTATAGCTTTAGTGTTGCTATCTACTATCGCTAATTCAACCTTTGTCGTCATTCCGCTGCTTATGCTATGGTCTTTCTCGGCATGGTCGTCTGGCCCAGGTCTCCAGTATAACCTGGTCTGGCTTGCTCCAGAAGCTTCAGGAATCATGCTTAGCCTATATGGCTCCTTCATACAGTTGGGCATAGCTGCGGCTGCTGGAATTGGAGGTATTGCAGTGAAAAGTACATCAATTCTTGCAATCAGCTGGATCGGGGCTACATCAGTCGCAATTGCTGCCATTATTGCTGCGATTTCATTTAGCATTAATAAAAAAGTGGCAAAGTATAAGAATGTCGTTTAAAAACGGATTATATTGATTTTTATTTTGTTCATGACTTTGATCATAATACGCCAATGGAAGAAACCCTTCGTGCACTTGACGACTTGCAACGGCAAGGAAAGATTCTCTACCCTGCTGTGAGTAACTGGGCGGCATGGCAAATAACTAAAGCATTAGGCATTTCTGCAAAAGAACAACTTGCCCGCTTTGAATTAATCCAACCGATGTATAATCTAGTTAAACGTCAAGCCGAGGTGGAAATTTTGCCGATGGCTGCTTCCGAACAAATTGGGGTAATTACTTACAGTCCTCTAGGAGCTGGACTTCTTACAGGTAAATATGGAGTCAACAAACGTCCTGAACATGGCAGGATTGTAGATGAGGCCCGCTATGGTGACCGTTACGGTGCCGATGAAGATTTTGTTACGGCTGAACAGTTCACCAAATATGCACAAAAACATGATGTAAAACCTGCAACTTTAGCAGTTGCTTGGGTAATGGCTAATCCCGCTGTTACTGCCCCTATCATTGGTGCACGTAATTTAAACCAGTTGGAAGATTCGTTAGCAGCTGCCGATTTTAAATTGACACCTGAAATGTATAGTGAAATTTCACGTTTGTCAAGAACACCAGCTCCAGCAACTGACCGAGGAGAAGTATTAACTGGTAAATGGTCGTAGGACTAACAAACTGAGTTCCTTGTTCTATTAATATCGTGGGAGAACTAGAGGGTGTACAAACTGCACCCTTCTCTTTTTATCTCCCTTTCACTAATCTGATCCATTAGTTTAAGTGTAATACTTTACATTCAAATAAAATATTTTCATCATCTTCAAGTTAATCTTCCACAACCTGCCTCCTTTAATGGAATAATATGATTGGCGTTTTTAAAGGAATGTATTATTTTTTAGCCAACTTTATTGTCACTTAACATCCATTTGAATGCAATTTATCTCTTAAAGTCACATACGAAGCTAAGAATGAAATTCATGTGTTCAGAAAATAATGACTTTCTGAACACATATGTCGGTAATAATCCTTGAACGGAGAGTTTAAGGAGAGAAGATCATGTCTTATTCGTTATCCAACAAACGAGCCATATTCCTGAATAGACATCCAAACATAACTGGATATTTATGTTAATATTGGTATGAGATTGTAAAGAAATACTTAAACAATAATCCTTAAAAGCTACCTTAATATAAAGGTCGTGTCTAATATCATTAATTCAAGACTAGGAGAGGACAATGTTAGCTAACTTAAATGACTACTTAAAAGATTTAATGATGTATATTCCTGAAGGAGAAATCCGCCTACGAGATTTTCGAAACGAGCAAAAATGGATGAGTTCAAACTATAAATTTGGAATGCCGGGTATGAGAAAAAATTTAAAGGCAGTTAGTTGGAATGTTGAGATTAAGCCATTTTATCTTGCCAAATATACGGTGACAGAAGAACTTTATGCCATTATTATGGAGAAGAAATTTTTAACAACAACTGAGGCTCGAAAACCAGTTGTTAATGTTTCATGGATAGATGCAGTGAATTTTTGTAATTTACTATCTGATGCGCTCGGTTATGACAAGTTTTATGATTTTGATAATGAAAGTAAATTAGTTATTTGCAATTATACTACTACTAATGGTTTTCGTTTACCGACAGATGCTGAATGGCAATACGCATGTAAGGCAAAATCAACAGGATATCGGTATGGTGAAATTGATGAAATCGCTTGGTATAAAGATAATTCTAACGAACGAGTACACGAAGTTGGTGAGAAAAAGCCTAATGATTGGGGCTTTTATGACATGATCGGAAATGTTTGGGAATGGTGCTGGGACTTATACGATGAAGCGACATTTGGTAACTACAGAATAATTCGCGGAGGAAGTTGGGCAGAAGAAGAACGTGGATGTGGAGCTACTTGTCGTCGAAAGAGTATGCCTGATTTTTATATCGATGATATCGGCTTTAGAATTGCTAGATCAATCGTTTAATAATTTGAAATTCTGAATTGATATATTATTAGGAATATAAGGAAGTTTACATGGTTCATGGAATCCAAAAGACGGTGTGAGAGGATAATTTCGTTTAAAGTATCTGAGTACTTTTCTGCAATATCTTACGTAGGCTCTTAATAATGTTTAACGATCTTCCATTAAAGAACGCTGCTCTTTAAGAACACGTCCTTTTTTGAAAAGATAAAGAGTACTGAACTAATAACTGGAATAATAGAATAATTACAATTGGAGATAGATGCTATTACCAAAAAGGGAGGGAACGCTTTGAATATTTCTTTATGGAATGATGTAGATATTTATTTTAGCAGCAAACTTCAAAAGTCAGATCCAATTATGAATTCAATTCTGAAAGCAAATGCAGAAGCAGGATTACCAGCTATTGATGTGTCACCTAATCAGGGAAAGTTACTTTACTTGCTTGCCAAGCTTAAAGGAGCAAAGAATATCCTTGAAATTGGTACTCTTGGCGGCTATAGCAGTGTTTGGCTCGCACGTGCATTACCAGAGGATGGACATCTCGTAACACTTGAATTTAGTGAAAAACATGCAAAAGTGGCAAATGAGAATATAAAAAACGCAGGATTAGAGAATCAAATTGAAATCATGGTAGGTCCAGCGCTTGGAACTCTTCCAATCCTAAAAAAGAGACTCTTAAGCTTCGATCTCATTTTTATTGATGCAGATAAACCAAACAACCCAGAATATTTGAAATGGGCGCTAGAACTATCAAAACCTGGAACAGTTATCATTACAGATAACGTAGTACGTAATGGAAAAGTAATTGAAGATGACCCTGAAGACTCAAATGTGCAAGGGATTCATCAATTTATTAACTTGTTATCAGAGGAGTCACGCATTGATTCAACAGCCATTCAAACTGTAGGTGTAAAAGGCTATGATGGGTTTGCTCTGGGGGTTGTAAAATAGCTGAACCAACTAATAAAAGCTCAAGGGTTCTTCTATAATCGAGCACGTTTGTGGAAAAAATATATTAAAAAGCCCAATTTCTCAATTTAATGCTGAGAAATTGGGCTTTTTTCATTACTTCAGAAAAGCGCTCTATTCTTAAATAAAAAACAAGCGTTGTCTTATCATAAGACGCACTTCTTATTTAGGAATGGCACCTGTTATACGATACGATTTATGAAACAACCGCTTTTAAGAAACCAACAGGACTAAATTAATTCCTGCAGATGAGTTTTCGCATCATACGGAATAATTTCTTCTCCTTTTTCCACTCGATGAAGAAAGTTTGGATTGGAAAGTAATGGACGTCCAAAAGCGGCAATATCAATCGTTCCTTCTGTTATTGCTTGTTCGGCTATTTCAGCATCTAAATCTCCGACTCCGACAATAACTCCATCCCAATATTTACGGACGAGCTGATGCATTGTTTTTCCATCGGCAATTGTTTTAGTAAATTCCATAGTTGACGGATGAATCATTGTCATACCAACCTCTTTGAAAGCTTCAATAAAAGTTTGAATCGCTTCCTCCGGATCTTCCCACATGTAATTCGGCTGGTCGATTTTTAGTGCTGAAAATCGAATGAGTGTACGATTAGCTCCCACTGCATCAATAACTTCCTTTAAGACTTCTTTCATAAATGTTAGTCTGCCTGCAAGATCTCCTCCGTATCTATCTGTACGGTGATTGGAAACATCTGAATTGAATTGATCAATTAAATATCCGTGGGCACCATGCACTTCAACCCCGTCAAAACCTGCTTCAATTGCATTTCTTGCAGCTTGTGCATATTGGCCGATGACTTCTTTAATATCGTCGATACTCATTTCTTCAGGTATATCAAAAGGTTTTCCAAATCTTGATACTTTTCCTTCCGCTCGTATAGCTGATGGTGCCTGTGGTGGTAGATTGTCAGCAATCTCATGATGACTTGCTCTTCCAACATGCCAAATTTGTGCGATGATCGTTCCACCTTCTTGGTGCACTGCTTCAGTTACCTTCTTCCAGGCATTAATTTGATTTTGAGTATACAGCCCCGGAACACCAGGGTTACCTTTTGCGCGAGGACTAATGACAATACCTTCAGTAATAATTAGACCAATTCCATCCGCTGCACGTCGACGGTAATATTCCACGACATCTTCACCAACAACTCCTGTTTGAACATCAGCAAAGCAGCGTGTCATCGGTGCCATGGCTGTTCTTGTACGCAACTTCCACGCACCTATGGTTACAGGTTCAAAAAGCTTATTGATCGTTGTATGTGCCATTATGATCTCCTCCTGATTGTTTCTTATTTATCTTCATCAGCTAACTTTAAGTAATAGCTATGTTACATAGGATAACGATATTTAGAAAAAATTACAAATTATATACTCACTCAAAAAAGCTGATGCTTATTTAAAAAATATTTATTGTAAGATTTTTGCATTTACTGTTATGTATGTTGCATCCATTCTTCAGGAGTCATTCCTGAGACGGCCTCTTCTTAGAAAAAGGGTCGTAAGTCACCATATGAACTTACGACCCTTGAAACTCCCCCTATTCTAACCTAAACCAATTTTCTCCAAGTATCCTCGCGTTCTTTTTAATATCGGAAAAGGTTTATCAATCGGTGCTGGATACATATCTTGTTCCACAATGACCCAACCGTTAAAATCCACTTCCTTTAGTACTTCTGAAAATTGGACCATGTCAATAACTCCTAATTCAGGCTCCACCATAATATCTTCACTAACGGCTTTTGCAAATGACCAGTTTTCCTGAAGCATCTTTTCCCGAACCTTCATGTCACAGTTTTTAAGATGCAGATACGAGATACGTTTGTAATGTTTTCGCATAAATGCAACTGGGTCACCACCCACATAAGCATGATGACCTATATCAAAACAAAGATTAATATCGGTATCTTCTAGAAGCCGCTCCATTTGAGTCTCTGTTTCAACATGAGTTTGAGCGTGAGGATGAAAAACAACTTCTAAATCATAGTTTACTTTCGCATAGTCCCTTATCCTAATAATATTTTTAACGAAATTTTCCCATTCAGCATCATTTAAATATTGTGGTCTTATTAATTTGCCAGTTACTAAATCTGTGTAGCAAGCATCAATTAATACAATATACTTCGCACTTTCGAATTGAACTTGTACGGATGCCAGTTGATCAAGCAATGAAATCATTGCATTAGTGGTACTATCAGAAGTAAGATCATCCATTAAGGTAGTAGCAACAAGCTCTAGATTTCTTTGTTGTAGTTCGTCCTTTAATCTATTATATTCTTTAGGAAAATATCCCCACGGTCCTAATTCAATACCTGAATATCCTGCTTCAGCCATCTCATCCATACATTTTTCCCAAGATATCTGTTTATCACTTTCAGGAAACCATACTCCCCATGAAGTAGGTGCTGTACCTATTTTAACGTGCAAGGTGAATTCCCCTTTCCTGTTAATTGACACCAATCATTTTTTCATCAGCTGTATCTACTTGAACCCACTGCTTTTGTTCAGCAGATTTTAAAATTGCTCCAATCGTACGATCAATTTTCCATCCGAAATTGAAATCGCAATGGTAAGCTGTACCACAGGTAATGCTAGATAATAACTCATGCACCTCTAAAATTTTCATATCATTAAAGCCAATTGCAATACCAGATTGTGGTTGAAAAGCACTATAACCCTTATGATCCGTACCTAATAAAACCCTTCTAAACCCTCTGTCCTCACTTTTATCAGATGTAAAATACACATGCACTTCATTTAGATTTTCTAAGGAATAATAAACGGAACCTTCCGTACCTTGAATTTCATACGACAGATAATTTTTTCTTCCAGTTGCTATTCGACTTGAACCGAGTGTACCAACTGCCCCATTTTCATATTCAGCAAGAACAACTATTAAATCTTCATTTTCTACCGTAGCTAATTCATTAGAATGTGAATCTTTTGGTCTCTTTTCAATAATAGTTTTTGATATTGCGTTAACGCTTTTTATATCGCCAAGAATGAATTGTGAAATACTAAGTAGATGAGAACCGAGGTCGCCTAGAGCTCCACTCCCTGATAATTTGTTTATATGTCTCCATGTAATTGGAAGAGTAGGATCTAGCAGTGCATCTTGATCATACGTTCCAGAAAACCTCGTGATTTCACCTAATTTTCCTGAACTGACCAGTTCCTTTATATAAGCACTAGCAGGATTCATTACATTGTTGAAACCAACATAATTAACAACACCTTCTTGCTTTGCTAATTCAGAAAGTTCCTTAGATTGCTCGGCTGAAAGACTGAGCGGTTTCTCACAATAAACATGCTTACCGTTCAACAAAGCCGCCTTCGCAACCTCATAATGAAAGGCATTTGGTGTGGCAATATCGACAACATCCACGTGTTTATCAATAACAACATCTTCCCAGCATTCTGCCCACCGCTTATAGCCCAATTGCTTTTGTGCTACTTTTGCAGCGTCTATATTAACATCCGATACTACTTCAAAAACTGGCTTCCCGTATTCAGAGCCAAACATCATTAATGCATTCATAAATGCACTTGTATGTGCCTTACCCATCCATCCAGCACCAACTAAACCGATTCTTACTTCTCTCATTCCAGACACTCCCTTTTTACTATTTTTCATATACAATGCCGTATAATACCGACAACCAGACAACGGTTATTTACTTAATGTTTGACGAAAATCAATTACTTCTCCTGTTTTAGCGCTTTCATATACCGCTTCAACTAAGCGGGTTGTCAAGTAACCGTCTTCTGCCGTTACTGGTGGTTGTGTACTGTTAAGAATGGCATCAATATAGAGGCGGTTCTCTTCTACATAGCCCCACTTATGATCAACCCCTACTTGAAAAAACTCACTAACCTGAGCAGGCTGATGTAAACCGGGTGAGTACATCACTCTATCAAACTCATGAGTAGTAATCGTTGAATATTTTCCGTATACTTCCATACTTTCAAAAGGAAAACTCCAACCAGCATGCGCATACGTTACAAAATTGGCAATTATACCTGATTCATAAGTAAGCATAATTGCAAAGGTATCCATTTCAGTTTCAGAAATATTTTGTCTTCCTTCACATTTAACAGTTTGAACTTCTCCAAATAGATATCTGCTGAGGTCCAGGAGATGAATTGGAGTTTCATTTAGAAAACCACCTGTTACCTGTGGGTTAGCCGTCCAAGATGGGTTTAACAATTCCCCCCGGTTCAGTTTAATGTTAGCCAAAAATGGAGTAAATTCACCTGAAACCATTACATCTTTCACCTTTTTAAAAACATACGCATATCTTTGATTCATACCAAGGTTGTATACACCTTTTGATTTAGATGCTGCCTCCTTAATTTTTGCTGCATCTATCGAAGAGGTAGCCATTGGCTTTTCGGAGAATACATTCACATTATTCTCAAGGCATTTTAATACAGACTCTACATGCAAGGTATTTGGCAATGTTACATAAACCGCTTCAACCCCAAGCTCAAATAATTCCTCTAATGTTTTAACAGGCTTGGCATTCCCTGCCTCATTGGCTAGAGAAGCACTTCTACCTTCATCAATATCAGCTACGCCAATAATCTCCACCCTTGGATCCCTTTTCAGAATAGAAGTATGCAATTTAGCAATACCGCCAGCGCCCAAAATTCCAACTTTTATATCAGCCAACATGATCGCTCCTTATTCTAAATCTTTTAAAAACCAATAAATTATTATAGTCAATTAATAAGTTTATATAGTGTGAAACTTAAACTATTTTAGACTGTCACTATCTCATACAGTAGCATGCACAAGAGAAACTTCTCTATTAGATTGAAAGGAATCTCTTGCTGACTGTGCAATTTCCAAGGAACGTAACCCATCCAATTCATTACATGACGGTTTCACACCTCTAATTAAGCAACCAACAAAGTGCTCCATCTCCAATACAAAAGCATCCTTAAATCTACTTTGATATTCCGGGATGATATCATGTGTACTACCTTTAGCAGTTAATACCTGGATATCATGGTGCTTTAAGGAGCGAATCTGAATCACACCTTCCGTACCAATAACTTCCCCTCTAATATCATAGCCGTATCCTGCATTACGACTGCTTTCAATATCTCCTGCAGCTCCTGATTCAAACGTTAAATACGTCATTGCTTGGTCAAGATCATTAAATTCCGCTAAATAGGGGTTCATTAATATGCCGCCCATAGCCCTGACAGAATTTACTTCCGAACCAATTAGGTATCTAGCAATATCGTAATCATGAATGGTAAAGTCTGAGAAAATACTTCCACTATTTCTAATATAGGATGCCGGTGGAGAATCAGGGTCTCTACTTACACCTTTGAAGTATAATGGTTTTCCAATATCCCCAGCCTCAATCCTTCTTTTTGCTTCTGCATATGCTGGATCAAATCTTCTCATAAAACCAACCTGACAAAAAACACCGTTTTTTCTAATAGTCTGAACAATGTCATGAGCTTCCTCAATCGTTTGAGTAATTGGCTTCTCTACAAATATATGTTTTTTACCTCGGGCAGCAGCCTTGATTAATTGAGAGTGCGTATTATTAGGTGTAGTAATGATGACGGCATCGATATCTGGATCATTAAATACTTCATCAGGATTTATTGTCCAATCGCTAATCCCCAGTTTCCTAGCTGCTTTTTCTGCAGTCTCTAGTCTAGAAGAAACGACTTTGGTAATTTCTACTGAGTCAATTTTTTGATGCAAATTTTCAGCATGCAAATAACCTAAATGCCCTACTCCAATGGCTGCACAACGAATTTTATTCTTCATTTCCTACCACTCCTTTAAAATAAGAATATTCCCCTGTTACCTATTGAAAGCGCTAACAAAAGAATCTAGGATAATAGACACTTTATGATTACCGGAATCTCTCACAGTCAAAATAGATTCATTTAGAAAATATCATCTCCTTTTCCTAAACTGCTTTGTTGGTAATTAAATAGTAACATTTAACAAATCATACAAACACTTCAAATTGTGTGCTTTTTTTATACTTTTGTGACTGATATTGTGTTATAATATTACAAAAAGGAAGTTAAAAAGTTGCATGGAACAAAAATTTTGGATACCAACTCTCATTAATTCTATCCGCGTTATTGACTTTCAGTACATCAAAGTACCGAAAGGCTGGTCATACGATTCCCATCGTCATGTTATGTTTGAATTTGTTTATGTTATATCAGGAGGTATGGAAGAATTAGTGAATCAATCTCCCTATACCTTACGTAGTGAAGACGCGATTCTTATCAAACCTGGTATATACCATCATACGCCCCCAATTATGGAAGACACTGACTTACTTATCTTTCATTTTGAGGTAGAAGACAAAAGAATTCATGAACTCCTCCAAATGATACACTATCCTGTTATTCATACAAAAAACAACTTAGCCCCTGAAATAGATATTGCAAACTTTATCAAAGAATTCATTCACAAATATGGAGACTTTCTTAAAAAGACAGAAGAACAGGAAACAATCAAAAATCCGGATTCGATGTACTCAGCTATCATTTTGCTGGAGATACAGTCATGCATTCTACATCTCATTAGTCTTATTTCAAACTACTTTTATCATAAAATAGACAGAATGGAATCTACATCTATTCACCCTTCCCATATAAATCTAGCCCATGAAGCAGCTTACCTAATCGAAACACAAGCTAAAGATAATTTACAAATTAATGAATTAGCCAATACATTAAATGTAGACCGCTCCTACTTGAGCAGATGTTTCAAAAATGTTTATGGCATGCCGCCTCATGTTTACCTGACAAATGTTCGAATTCGAAAGGCAAAAAACCTGTTAGTAGATACGCAATGGAGTATTGAAAAAATCGCTCGTGAGCTTGATTTCTCATCTTCTGCACACTTCAGTAAAACTTTTCTTAAGGCTGTTGGACAGACTCCATTAAAGTTCCGGAACCGCTCAAAGCAGCAAGATTCCTAAAATTTCTCACTACGTTGAATTGGCCTTCAGCTAGAAATTTATACTTTCTTAAAGTGCAAAAGCAGGCTGTAGAGAAGGTTGTCTCCACAGCCTGAAAAAGCATATCTTGTATTTACCGAGTACTAGGAAATATTCAGTTTGTTCTTCCAACGATTTAACAAACGGTTAAATTGAAATGTTTTCCTACAACTGAAGCTGTCTTTTCCTTTGCAGTCTTAATAAACTCTTCTACATCCCATTCGGAGTATTCTTCTCGAAACAGCTCAACAGATACAGTATCATCGTATCCAATTTCCTTTAATGCAAGGAGAATTTCATCTAAATTGATTGCACCATCTCCTGGAAATAAGCGATGACGACTCTGTTCTAAATAGCCACGTGGAAAATGATCTGCATCATCAATATGAATAACGAATATTTTTTTGGCATCTATTTTCCTAAGGTCTTCAATATTAGAGCCTAATGAATGGAAATGGAAAAAATCTAACACCATTCCGACACTTTCCCGGTTCAATTCTTCTAAAATCTCAGTACACTGATGGAACGTATTTACACAGCAGTCCGGATGACCGACAAATTCATAGGCCAGCCTCATATTTGCTTGCTCTGCTTGATCCGCTAGATTGTTTAATACTCGAATGGACTCTTTCTTAATTTCCTCAATTGTGTAATCACCTACATTGAACGATGGAACAACAACGATTGTGTCACAGTCAATCTTATTCCCTACCTCACATAAAAAGGCTAGCTCCTCTTTAATTGTGCTATAGCTTTGATCATCACAAAATGTTACGAATTCAAGCGAATTTAATGAATATGGCTTTAAATGATGAGTTTTAAAATAAGTTGCAAGCTCGTTAATTGAATGTCTTGTCAAATAATCTTTTAGTTTATCCAAACGTAATTCAATTGCATCAAAACCATATTTTTCACAAAGCTCTAGATCCTTTTCCAATGTAGATTGCTTAAGCGTCTGATTAAATGCTATTTTCATATGTTTAACCACCTTTTACTACATAATTTTTCTAAAACTGAATTAATAAATTTCGACCGATCAATCGCTATTTCCACCTAGTTTTTCTGGATACATTATCAGTCCGGATATACGATTATTTTAATCGCCTCTCCCTTTCTCATTGTATCAATTCCATCATTTATTTTACTTAAAGAAATTTTATGAGTTATAAGGCTTTCTAAATTCAATAAGCTTGATTCAAGAATTTTAACCACTTTTGGAAAATCGTAGCTTTGGATATATGTTCCTTTAATAGTGATTTCATTTCTTACAAGATCGTATTGTTTAATTTGTGGATTAGCATGTTCATTCATTCCAACTAAAAGAATCTGCCCCCCATGACGAACTAGAGACATACATTGGTCAAGTAATGTGCCAACACAGTCCACGACAACATCTGCACCAACCTTGGTTATTTCTTTGACAGCTTTTACGAGATCTTCGTTCTTTGGATTAACAATATGAGTAGCTCCAGAATTTTTCGAATAGTTGAGACGGTAGTCTGAAAAATCAACACAGATGATTTTTGCTGCACCCGCAGCTTTTAATACCTGTGTAAACAACTGCCCCATTGGACCCGCCCCCACAATAACAACACTATCACCAGGCTGAACATTTACCCTTTCACTGCCATGAATCACACATGATAAAGGTTCCGCTAACACAGCTATTTCAGGTGCTACTTCGTTTGAAATTTTAAACACATTTTTTGAAGGAACAACACTATATGGGGCCCAACCGCCATCAAGAAAAATTCCAAGAGCAGAACTATGTTCACACATGTTCGGTTTACCGATTTCACAAAAGTAACAAGAGCCGCAAGTAGTAGTAGGATCAATAATTACCCGATTGCCAACACTTACATTTTTTACATTTTTTCCGATCTCAACTACTTCTCCCATATATTCATGCCCTTGAATAATACCAGCTGCAGCTGGATGACCTGGCGGATCTGATAAAATATGGACATCCGTTCCACAAATACTAGCTGCTAGTACCTTAACTTTTACATCT
>NZ_JASATP010000017.1:0-115189 GCF_038440375.1 Bacillus sp. OTU530 | reverse complement strand
CGCGGCTGCACTGTGCTAAAGTTGATGGCGATGGCGTATTCGGCTGCTTTTACTGCGACTGAATCATTTTCGTTTGATAATCTGTTTCGTAGTATTCCAGCTCCTCACGCATCACTTGGAATTTACCTTCAAGTGATTTCATAAGCTGCTGTACGGAAAGAGGTGGTGTCATAGTAAATGCAATGGCATTTTTTCCCGTATAAGCAGAACGACTATTTTCATACCAATAATCGTTTTTAGGTGTAAAAAACTCACATATGACCTGATGATAAATTTTGTAGAGCATGCGCTCCGCTGCTCCTTTACGAAACGGAGTGCTTTTGACTAGAACGCGGCACGCATCTAAACCCTCCTCGCAAAAAACAAGTAAGCGGCGCATCCCGGCAAGAAGCCCTTCGTAGTATTCCTTATTTCCATTCTCGGACTCTTCAAGCAAGGATATAATCGTGTGATGATTCATGTACTCTGTCATAACAGAAACCACATCCTGTAAAAAGGCTTCTACTTGCTTTGTTTGATTTTCCACTACAGAATTGGACATGCTATATTCCCCCTCTTCATTCTTGTACTTTATGTTTATGCTGTTTTGTTTTCTTCCTTTACTAGGACGCTGCCATTTTTACGGCACTCGGCAGCAATTTCTTTTAATCTTTCAACAGCGTGTACCTCGAAGTACGGGGCAAGTTCTTCAGTTGTATTAATATACACACGTTTTCGAGAGATCATCTCCGGGTCATGCAGTAAACAGGCAAGTGCAGCGATGTCCTTAAATGCTATATCTTCGTTTTCGATTTGAAATACTGGATTTCCTGCAAACGGTGTAAATTGTTGCAGCTGCTCCTCGAAATAACGAACGTATAGGACATGTAGCGTCCGTTCTTCTCCATTAGTTATGTAGGTTACTTCTGAACGATTAAAATAATCCTCGGATGTATTCGGTTGCGCTTTCGTCAGCTCGTATCCGCTGAATTGTTTTATAATCATCGTCTCACCCCTCTTTTGCTCTCCTACTTGTATCTTACCATAAATGTTTTCTTGATCTTCCAAAATATTTCAGAAAATACAAAAAAGAAAGCAGTCTGTTTACTGCATAGCTCTGTCATGTTAAAACAAAAGAAGACAAATTCCTACAGCAGCATCTGTCTTCTCTTGCATTTACTATATTCCGTTCCTTGACATGTAAGTATTTAGTTCTTCAATAGCTCTTATATAGCTTCTAGTTTTTACTCCCGACCTGTACAACAAAATCCCGATGATATTCCCTGCCATTTACATAGAAGGTCCCCCACATTTTATACAATCCTTCCTCAGGAAATGTAACAGCCAGTGAGAGTTCCTTCTTCCCCTCTTGGTCCTGCGCCACGGTGTGTACAAGTGAACGTTTTGATTCATTTACAAACAGAAAGGAAGGTAACTCTCCACTTTCCGAACGAAAGCGCAGCCTTCCTCCCTTATCTGGGAATTGAAAGGTTAACGTTTCCATTTTTCCCACTCGCAGTGCATTAAACACAAGAGATGTTTTATATGGTCCGATTTCTGTTGTTAACAAGGAATCCGGAACTAAACTCTGCTGTTTCTCGCTATCTTGGCCAATTGTTATCCTTGTATTTGCAAAGGATTGCCGCATATTTTTGTTTTTTTCGTACAAAAAGACAGCATATTCCCCCTTTTGCTTAAAAATATGGGTAAACATAAACGCTCCTTTTCCGAGAAAGGAAGGTTGAATTTCTATATACTCCTTCATATCCGGCGGTACAATTACAGCTCGTATTTCATTTTGTTTTTCGTCATTCAAGCCTCGAAGGCCCTTCCCCTTGTCATCTTGAATAATAAAAGAAACCTTTGTTTTTTTGCCAATAGCCGCTGTTTCAACCTCCCATTTCACCCCACTCTTCATCAGAGAAACTGTACGTTCTGTTCCACTTCCTTGCTTATGTACGTATGCCGCAACAAGAAGAACAAGAAATAAAACCGTCATTCCAAGCGTTATGTTTCTCATGCGCTATCACCCGACTGTTTTTCTTCTATTGTAACATTATTCCGTTTTTTTCCAAATAAAAAGGCATAAAATCTATTATGCCTTTTTAGATAATGCATGTATTTTTTCAAGACGCTCTTGCTCCGATAAACGTGGACAGGTATAGCAAGGCCCCTTGCTAGTTTCTGTCTTATAGTTCAGACAGCACGTTTTTCGGACAAGTACCGGCTTGTCTTCTATAGGATGTTTCATGCAAGAAAATGACACACACAGCGGATTTTGGTCACGTGCTCCGAACCACTTTGCAGGCAGCTTCTGCAGGTAAGCAAAATCAGCTATAATTCGCTCTTGTATCAATGGATCCGTTTCTTCGCGAATCCATCTCTCGTACATAACATGAATATAATACGCGATATGCGACCACATCACAGAAGCTGAGAACCCTGTCTCACGTTCGAGCGACGCAATCATGACAGAAAGGTGCTCTTGGAATAACTCTTGCAGCAATTGCTCTCGCCACGCATCACGACTTTGTTTGCTTCGCTTCGTAAATAACATTGGGGCGTACGTAAAAATATAAGTAGCTGAACAGGAGAATGACATTTGTGAGAGTGACAGCCGCGTCTCCGCATTCCGGCAACTCATAGCCTCTAGCACAGCTATGTACACATTATATCGTTTTATAAACAACGAAGCTGCTGTTTTTTTATCAGGAGTACGGAACATGCTTTGTATTGTTTGTAAAGAAGCCTCAAGCCCTTTCCCATCAATCAGCTGTTTGCCCCCCAGATGAACGCTTGCAGCCTCCATAGTACGAATGCGATACTTATTCCACAACTCCTCCATAATAACCCCTTCTCTTCCGTTCATATTTTCTTCCATCCTACCAACAATGATAATCATTGTCAATTGAAAAGTTAAAGAAAACTCGCCGATTGGCGAGATCTGTTTTTGGGCGAAGGCAGAGACGTGGTTACCCTTATACTGTATTCCTAAAATTTCTTGTTTCGCCAAATTCGCTTCTAGTTGGAAATCTATACTTTTCCATAGTGTAAGAAGAAGCAAGGCTGCCCTTTCTTTTAACGCTTCTCCTCCTCATAGGCGACAAGAGCAACTTTCTTTCCTAATTTTTGCTCGAAGTCCTCTTCAATTTGCTTTAAACGCATATGCATATCATCAGTAATATGTGCGACTGTAAAGTTTGATGGCTGTTTCTTCATGTTTCATCCTCCATTATCACTAGATTATTGGTTGTGTAATAAGTCTACTCTTGCTTTTGTCCAGCTGTCTCTCATCCAATTCGCTCATCAAAAGAAAATGCACCTAACGTTTCTTATGCAATTTCCGCAGTTACACTAACGGTTCCGTTTGGACTAATGTCAGCCTTTTCTATTGAAACCCTCTCTTTCCTCACATGATTGACGGTTTCAATGCTTTCCTTGCCACCTTCACCACCTGTCCCCTCTTTTTGCAGATGATACATTCCGATGACAAAAGATGATAAAGCATGAGCTGGCATAAAACTTCGTCATCCTGCTACTAGTCTGCTCGATTCCACTCATTTATATGAAAGGGTTCACCAAAGTTTGATTTCTGCAGCAGACGTGCATACTACAATTGTTCAAGCAGCTTCATCCACAGCTTTCTTATCGTTTTCTTTCCCACACTATTGTATAATTTGGATTACATATATTTAGGGGGGACAATTCATGAGCATTCATATCGAGGCCAAGCAAGGTGAGATTGCAGAAACGATTTTGCTTCCTGGTGATCCGTTACGCGCCAAATATATTGCAGAGACATTTTTAGAGGATGCAGCGTGTTATAACAATGTACGCGGTATGTTCGGCTTTACAGGAACTTATAAAGGAAAGCGTGTATCTGTTCAAGGCACGGGAATGGGGATTCCTTCTATCTCTATCTATGTGAACGAACTCATTCAAAGCTACGGTGTAAAGAATTTGATTCGTGTTGGTACATGCGGCGGTATTCAAAAGGATGTAAAGGTGAGAGATGTTATTCTTGCTATGACATCGTGTACAGATTCTAGCATCAATCGCTTAACTTTCCCCGGCTTTGATTTTTCGCCATGCGCCAACTTTGATTTATTAAGAAAAGCGTACGAAGCAGGCATTGGAAAAGGATTATATGTACGTGTCGGAAACGTACTAACAGCCGATATATTTTATCGCGAAAGCATGGATATAGTAAAAAAACTGGGTGATTATGGTGTATTAGCTGTCGAAATGGAAACAACAGCATTATACACATTAGCAGCAAAGTATGGTGTGAACGCACTATCTGTATTAACAGTAAGTGACCATATTTTTACCGGTGAAGAAACAACAGCTGAAGAGCGGCAGACAACATTTAACGATATGATTACAATTGCACTTGAGGCGGCCTCACAATTGTAAAGCAGTGGGGGAGGTCTTTTCCGAAAAAACGGAGCTTGTCGTTGCAACGACAAGCTCCGTTTTTTTACACTTTAAGAAAGTATAAATTTCTAGCAGGAAGACAATTCAATGTAGTGAGAAATTTTAAGAACAAAGTATAAGGGCAACTATGCCTCTGTCTTCGCCCAAGGATAGGGCTCGCCAATCGGCGAGTTTTCTTTACACTGTAAGAAAGTATAAATTCCCAGCTGGAAGTTCATTCGACGTAGTGGGGAACTTTAGGAATACAGTATAAGGGCAACTACGCCTCTGTCTTCGCCCAAGGGCAGGGCTCGCCAATCGGCGAGTTTTCTTTAATATACCTCAGAACAAGAAGCACAAACGCTGAATAATAACAAACATTAGGATAAACTTCTGATTTTTCCATCCGTCTGTTCATCCGTTTGCTATAATGAAGCAAATAATTAAGGCAACTTAGGGGGCAGACATGAAGCGAGAAAGCGTTGTTTGGAAGCTATTTTTATTAACAGTGGGATTGTTCACCATTACATTTCTTTTCTTTTTTCTCGGACAATCCCTTTTTTTAGAAAAGTTTTATATACAGAAAAAAACTGATCGTGTGCAACAAGCGTTTAAGGAATTTGTCACTGACTATGAACATAGCAGGAAAGATTTTACTACAGTCAAGCAGCTTAAGCAAAGATTTTACGAGCAAACGAACGCACAGCTGCTCTTGCTCGATCGAAATGGCATCGTACAGGACGAGAATTACTATTATATGGAAATAAAAGAACTTAACACAAACAAAACATTTTATATTCCATTAAACACCATTCTAAACGGAGAAGCCTATTCGTCATTTATGAACCTCTCCCTCCAAGAACGTGACCATGTATTTATAAAAGGGATTTTAAAGGATAATGTAATTATACCTGTAACAATACAGACAAAAAATCAAAAATGGCGGAGCGACAGTGTCATTGAAGATTTGAAAGCCTTTGGCATTCAGTGGGATATGATTAAGGATGAACTTGACTCTCATCAATTTATGATTGACACCGAAGGATATATTACAAAGCTGCACCTTCCTTTGAAAGCTGACTTACATTTTATTAGTAATGTGGATTCACTCATGCAGGCGGTACAAAGTTGGGAACTTGCGGTGCGTCTCGGGGAAGCAGACCAACGAAAGCTGACTACGTACTCGTTTCAGGAAAATGAAGAGGTTCGGAATCAAGTGTTTGTAAAGCCTATTATGCAAAACGGAAAGATTCAAGCATTTGCCTTTGCGATGACATCGCTCCAGCCCGTTGATGAAGCGATGAATGTACTAAAGCATTATTATTTGTATGCCTTTATCTTTGTATTTTTCATCATTATTCTGCTGTCATTCTATTTTTCTAAAATGATTGCACGCCCTCTCTTAGAAATTCACAATGTAACAAAAAAAATGGCAAACCTCGATTTCAGCCAAAAGCTTCCCGTTATATCTCATGATGAAATTGGAAGCCTATCCAAGAGTATTAATACGCTTTCTGTTAATTTAAAGGACCGTATTGAGAAGCTCCGGATTACTAATGAACAGCTCAAAGAGGAAGTAAAAAAGGAGCGGCAGCTTGAGCGAACACGCAAAGAGTTTATCTCGGGTATTTCCCATGAACTAAAAACCCCACTTAGCGTGATTCGTAGCTTTGCAGAAGGAATTAAAGACAAAATAAGTTCAGATACAGACTATTATACGGATGTCATCTTAGAGGAAGTCGACAACATGAATACGCTAATTTTGGAGATGTTGGAGCTTGCGAAGCTCGAATCCGGGACGTATAAGCTGAAAATGACTCCCTTTTCTATCGGCGATTTATTGAGCCAAGTACACGCAAAGCTTTCGTTTAACATAGAAAACAAACATCTGCATGTGCAGCTTGAAGCAGACCGAACTCTTATCGTACAAGCAAATCGAAATAAAATAGAACAGGTGGTAGTCAATTTACTAAGTAATGCAATTCGCCACACTCCTACCGGACAATGTATTACACTTGGTGCATATGATTACGGCTCCGAAGTAAAGGTTATTATCCATAATACCGGTGAGCCGATTCCAGAGGATAGTTTAGAGAGGATATGGGATAGGTTCTATCGTATTGATGCATCCCGAAGCCGGCATACAGGAGGAACTGGACTCGGGCTGTCAATTACTAAACATATATTAGAACTGCACAAAGCTCCCTTCGGTGTACAAAATTCAGAAGACGGAGTCACCTTTTATTTCCAGCTACAGAAACCTGAACACGGATCTTGACAATTTTCCTATATTCTATAAAAAGTTCACACGAAATACACATCTTCTCGTTATATTAGAGAAAACTCGCCGATTGGCAAGCCCCGCCCTTGGGCGAGGACAGAGGCGTAGTTGCTCTTACACTGTATCCTTAAAATTTCCCACTACGTCGAATGACTTCTAGCTGGAAATTATACTTTCCTACAGTGTGAAAATCAGGGATTCTTCCCTCTTCGTTTACTTGTTCCATGAGGAAGGTGTCATACGTGAAACAAATGGGTCAACCGATTCAAGATCAACAGCAATTGCATCACATAAAGCAAATCCTTTTACAATCGTCCAGACGCGATGCTTTGCTGTTTATTTTAGCTGTAAACTCCGGATTAAAAGTAAGTGAGCTTCTGCAGCTAAAAGTAGCAGACGTAATGGATGAAAGGGGACATGTACGTAACTCTATTTTATTTCAAAATGATAGAACGACAAAACATAAATGGTTCTCAATTAACTCCGAGCTGCAAGAAGCTATCTCAGCTTATATAACAGAGCGACAGAATTCTAAGCCGAGTGAGCCGCTCCTAAAGTCACAAAAAGGAACAAGACCGATTACCCGGCAGCATGCATGGTTTATCCTGAATAAAGCAGCAAAAGAAGCCGGGTTAGAGGGTATAAGTTCCCATACGTTGCGAAAAACATGGGGCTATTGCGCCTATAAAGCAGGTGTAGATATTGCTTTTTTACAGCACTTTTTTAATCATAGTACACCTGCAAAAACATTAAAATATCTTGGCATTGCTTAAAAAAACGCTCCGGTTGACGAGCCGTTAGGTGACGTCAGGAACGTAGCTGCACTTACAGTTTGTTCTAAAGTTTTCTGCTGCGCCGAATTAGCTTCTATCTGGAGATTTATACCTTACGTTGTAAAGAAGCGGCTTTGCCGTTACTGCTGCAAACCGATATTTTTAACTATACTTTCGTCATTCTTTTGAATAAAGAGCAGTTCACTGCTCTTTATTTTTTTTGATTGGACATACTAATGAAACTACACCGTTCCCCTCCCTCTCAAGCTGCCTCATCACACTGACCACAAGCTTACGATCATCACGAGTATCCTCAATAATCCCTTTTCTCAGCAGATGCTCATACAAGCTTGCGAACGTAAGGCTGTCTCTTGCCTCATGTAAGGCATGAAGCATCTCATGATAAATCTGTTCCTGCTGTCTCAACGCATCTCCCTCCGTTTTCCATAAATCTGTTGACATTTTAATTGATAATGGTTATCATTATTAACAAGAAGCTTAAATGGGGTTCACCCCCTATATGTATATGAGAAAAACGCTGCGCATCCCCCCTGTTTGTACAGCGTTTTTCTTCTTTCTCCACTTCCTTCTCCCTCAATCAAATAAACGCATTTGCTCTGAATCCTTCTGTGGCTCCTCCACCCCTAACAGCTTCATCAGCTGTTTCGCATTATCAGCAGCATCACCGCCAGAGTTATTATTAAATAAAACATAGATTTGCTTCGTCTGTTCTTGTAGCCATCGCAGTCTCTCTGCCCATTCTAATAACTCCTCCTGATTGTAGCGGTATAAACAGCGGACTGCCCTCCAATTTGGCAAACCTGTATTGCTCCAGCCATGAATGTTACGTCCGTGCAGACGAATAAGCGCTGCCTCACGACTAGTCGCTTGCAAAACAACTGGTACGGAACCGACTCCCGCTTGGGGTTCATCACAAATCGTATGAATCCACTTCCCTTGCTCTAAAAATGCAAGCGTTCTGTCACACATTTGCGGCTCAAACCAGGATTGATTCCGAAACTCAATGGAGCATGGAATGTCATTCATACGCTCCTTCGTATAACGCAGCAACTCTACATGCTTCTTCTGACAATCAAACCAAGGCGGGTATTGAAATAACACCATGCGTAGTTTTCCTGCTTCCTGCAGCGGCACAATGGACTGTTTAAAGACTGTAAACATCTCTTCTGCGTCTGTAAATGGAATGTCCCCTCGCATATGCCCTGTCATCCCTTGATATGCCTTAACTACAAATGAAAAATCAGCTGGTGTTTCTTCAATCCACTTATGATAATTGCGAGTCGGCTGCATCGCGTAAAAGGAGCTATCTACCTCGACAACCGAAAAATGACGACTGTACGTACGCAGCTTTTGCTTTGCTGCTTGTTTGTCAGAATATAAAGATTCGTGGTCGCCCCAGCCAGTTAATCCTATTGAAATCATAGCAAAACAATCCTTTTCAGCATTTTCTTTATCTTACCAAACAAAGGTACTATTTCATACTTCTATCTAAATTGTGCATACTATACAATAAGTTTCAAGGTTTTGTAAATTCATCATGTACTTTAATAACTAAACAACAGCAACAATGTTAAGAGTTTGTAAAAATTACGATAAAATGTTTTAGTTTTCGACATTTTTCTGATACAATCCGAGTTGTGTGTGTCTTATATATTACTTTTGGTGGAGGTAACAAGGATGGTTTTCAAAGCAAAGAAAGATAAGTTTTCTGAGATGCTTTCAAATATTTCAGAAACCATAAAAGAGAGTGCACAATTTCTAGCCGATCACGAAATTAAAAACGCAAGTGATTTAAAGGAATTATCCATTCGTATGAAGGAGTATGAAACAAAAGGCGACTCTTATATGCATGAGCTGATTATGGAATTAAACAAAGCATTTATTACACCCATTGAACGTGAAGATATTTTACAGTTGGCAATGAGTATGGACGATGTATTAGATGGTCTAGAACACTCAGCTGCTTTATTTGATATGTACTCCATCACACAAGCGGATGAATACATACAAAAATTTGTAAACGAAATTCATGCCTGTGCAAATGAAATCGCAACTGCGATTGAACTTCTATCTAACAAAAAATTGCTCGATATTCGCACAAATGCGATTAAAATCAAGGACCATGAGTCCACTTGTGATGACATTTTAAGACATTCCATTAAGCATTTGTTCTCAAGAGAAAAGGACCCAATTAAAATTATTCAATACAAAGAAATCTACGAGAATCTTGAAGAAATTGCTGACAGCTGTCAAGGTGTGGCAAATGTATTAGAAACAATTATTATGAAAAACGCATAAGGGGTAATGGCATAACAATGGATACATTTTTAATTTTAACTATTTTAGTTGTCATTGGTGCGTTAGCCTTTGATTTCATCAACGGCTTTCATGATACAGCAAATGCGATTGCCACTGCCGTTTCTACAAAAGCATTAAAGCCGCGACAGGCGATTATACTAGCAGCTGCGATGAACTTCCTCGGTGCCATGACGTTCACAGGTGTGGCAAAAACGATTACAAAGGATATTGTCGATCCATTTAAGCTGGAAAACGGGTCAGTGGTAATACTAGCTGCCTTAATTGCAGCCATTGCATGGAACTTAATCACATGGTACTACGGTATTCCAAGCAGCTCCTCCCATGCCATCATCGGCTCGATCGCAGGTGCAGCCATTGCTGCCGCAGGATTTGGAGCGCTTAATTATCAAGGATTTCTAAAAATTATTGAATCCCTTATTATTTCCCCGGTTCTTGCATTTATAGCTGGATATATTGTGTACTCAATTTTCAAGCTTATTTTTAAGAACTACAACTTAGCAAAAACAAATAAAGGCTTCCGGATTTTCCAAATTTTCACGGCAGCTTTACAATCTTATACCCATGGTACGAATGACGCCCAAAAGGCAATGGGGATTATTACAATGGCTCTAATTTCCAATAACTATCTTACCACAACAGATATCCCAATCTGGGTACAGATTTCCTGTGCAATTGCTATGGGTCTCGGTACATCAATTGGCGGTTGGAAAATTATCAAAACCGTTGGCGGTCGTATTATGAAGATTCGCCCTGTAAACGGCGCTGCCGCAGACTTAACATCAGCTGCTATCATTTTTGGGGCTACGTATATTCACTTACCGGTAAGTACAACCCACGTAATTACATCCTCTATTTTAGGGGTAGGTTCTGCTCACCGTGTAAAAGGTGTAAAATGGGGAACAGCGCAGCGCATGTTAATTACATGGTTCATTACCTTGCCTATTTCCGCTTCACTCGCAGCTATTATGTACTTACTATTAAATTTAATTTTCTAACAAGAAAAAGAATCATCCATTATCGGATGATTCTTTTTCTTGTAGAGCAATTCCCTCACATAAACAATCCGCAATAAATAATTGAGAGAGCTTGGCGCCAGCAAACGTTTCTGCGCCAGTTGTGAATAGCACATAATCTGCAGCTTGTGTAACGACAGAATCGGCATAGTGTGTAATAGCAAGAATAATAGCCCCATTCCGTTTTGCTTCCTGCAACGCCTGTGCCATCTCTGTTTCGTTTCCAGTAATTGAGATAGCGATGACGACATCCCCTTCTGTCAACGCTCCTGCAGTCATTCTCTGTGCATGGTAATCGGTTGCTGCATCAGCATGCTTGCGCGCCATCCAAAATCGGTATTTCATATCAACAGCGGTAACTCCCGATAATCCTGTCCCAAATATATGTACAGAGCGGGCACGAAACAAAGCATTCACCGCTGCAGTTAAAACTTCACGATTTAAAAAGCGGGAACTATCCTCGAGACTTTCCGCATAGCCGTGTAATAATCTTTGTATCACATCTGACTTCTCTTCCCCTCCATGCCCAGCTTCATCGGATGGCTCTTTTGCTAACGTAAGCTTAAATTCCTGATATCCCTTATACCCAAGTTTTCGGCAAAAACGTAGTATTGTCGCCTCTCCCACATCCGCAGCCTCAGCAAGCTCTGTCACTGAAAAATAAATAGTTTGTTTCCCATGTTGCAGGATTGCATTTGCAACCTTTTGTTCTGATTTCGTAAAAGAAGGATATAAAGTGTGAATTTTATTTTTTATCATGACCTTACCCTCATCCATGTTCCTGTTCGCTGCTACTAAAAACATAAACAAATCAAACCGTTAGATCATTTCCTGCTTCTACGAATTCGATTTCACCACTTGCACGCTAATCGTTCGTGAAGTTTTTAAATGATGCCTCTATGCTTTTGTATGTTTTTATAGCAGGATTCACCACCTTTCTTTTTAGAATCCTATTTCCATCTTAAATTTCTTTGCTGCCGCCTCAGCTATATTGCTAATTTGCTGATCTAATTAGGTTCCGTTTGAATATTGAAACACCGAATGGTTGCTGCAAACTGTTTCACTTCTACATCCACCAAATTTCAGCATTTATGTTGATTTGAGAACAGGAAAATTATAACAAGTTACAACACAACATGCACTGAAAATCCTTTCCTCTCTTACACTAAATAAAGTGTATACTAATTTTATACCCCATACATAGAGGAGCTGTGTACCTTGGAATATATCATATTACTTATTGTTGGATTTATTGCAGGCACAATTGGGAGCCTTGTGGGCCTAGGTGGCGGGATTGTGATTGTTCCCTTGCTTACCGGCCTAGGAGCTTTATTGCACCTTCCCAATGTGTCCCCACAACTTGCAGTAGGCACATCTATCGTGACAGTCGTATTTACAGGACTGTCCTCTACACTGAGCTATATGAAGCACAAGCGTGTAGATTATAAAAGCGGACTGCTGTTTTTTCTAGGAAGCGGACCTGGAAGCATGGTTGGCTCATGGGCAAACCAATTTTTTAATCAGGATTCCTTCTCGCTGTACTTTGGAATATTTATGATTGCAGTTTCTGTTTTATTGATGCTAAAGGAAAAATTGAAGTCTGTTCCATTCTCAAAAAAACGCGCCATTACGAGAAGCTTTATCACAGAAGAAGGGAAAACAGTGCAATACGGCTTTCACCCTGCCACGGCTGTTATTCTTTCCTTTCTCATCGGCTGTATATCCGGTTTATTTGGGGTCGGGGGCGGCTCGCTGCTCGTGCCCGCAATGCTGCTTTTATTTGCATTTCCTCCTCATATTGCAGTCGCGACATCCATGCTCGTCGTTTTTCTATCATCGGTAACAGGATCTATTACCCATATCCTGCTCGGAAATGTCATTTGGCTATATGCACTTCTCCTCGTTCCAGGAGCTTGGGCAGGAGGGAGATTTGGTGCCTATATCAATATGAAATTAAGCGGAAAAACAATCATAAACATCTTGCGGGCTGTGCTCATTATGATTGGAGCACGCATGATTTATCAATCCCTTTTTTGAACACTCCCACCTACTCGCTACGCTAACGCTTCATTCCCGCAAGGAGACTTCTTTTAGTCAAAGGCCGGAGTGTTCTCGCCGATTGGCAAGCCCTGTCCCCCTGGGCGCAGACAAAGGCGTAGTGGCACTGATACTGTATTTCTAAAACTTCTCGCTACGTCGAGTTGTTTTCCAGCTAGAAATTTCTACTTTCTTAAAGTGTAAAAAAGCGAAAAGACGCGTCAGTCGTGCGTCTTTTCTTTAGAAAATATAGTATTTATAGGTCTGAGAGTATGTTCCACTGCCACATATCTACTCATTGCAAAGGAGCCAACCAGTTTAGAAAACAAAAGTGCTCTGTCTATCAGAAATCGTCTACTAGCCAAAAACACGGCTTGTCCACTATTCTCATATGGCTAATAAGATATAGAGTCAAACCACTTTGTAAGCAAGCTGGTTTTCTGTCTTGTAAGAATAATAGAGAATGCTCATCCAAAAATGATACCGGCAATTACGAATCTGCTTTTAATGAAGCAGCTGCCATCCCATTAGATCATGGTGTACCTGCCGTGCCCGTTTGTCGTTACGGTCATACAATTCGCCATAGCTGTCCGTATCCTGATCATATGCCATCGTATAGATAACACGACCGTCTATCTCTACCGATAAAACAACGCCGCCCTTCATTTCCTCTACTCGAATAATCGCATCAGCAGGCATTTTAATATCACTCATTTTTTGTTCTAGCATGTTTGTCCCCCTTAGCTCTATTAGGTTCGCATTGCAGTTTTGCTCGCTACCAAGTATAGTAACAAACAGAACAATAAAAATAAAGAAAAACCTTATCAACGGGAGAATTTGTCGTTTTTTTGACACTGCTACAATCTTTTCTTGATAGTAAACCCAAAGATTCCAGGTATATAAACGAAATTCTGATTTATAAGAGTTTATTGCACAGCTTTATCAGCTTACACCGAGAAACAGTAAACTAGCTGCTGCGTAAGCAGAAAAAAGCTAACAAAGAAGCCTAAGCCCTTTGCTAGCTTTTTAGCACTGTATACCTAAAATTTCCAGAAAACAACCATTCGATGTATCCGGAAATTTTAGGTATACAGTGTATTTATCTGCAGGACAAGCATGCTTTTACTGTGAAGCCGATTGGATTGCCCCTTCTACTATTTTTACGTTTTCCTGCTTCTCGAACTCTGTATAATGCCAGATATTCGTTTCAAGGCTGTATTGGTTCACCAAAATATCTAAATCATGGTAAATACGATGACCGTATATAACAAGCTGTATATTGCTTTTATCTACTCCTAACTTAAGCGCTTCATAGGCGCGTGTTGTATCGTTCTTTAGCTTTGTATCTCGCAGCAAAGTAGGGAATTCCTTTAATGCGGGCTCCTGCTCTTGAAACCATTGCTTCAGATTCTTCCAATCTCCCTCTGTATACGAATCAGCTTTTCCAAAATTCAAGAATGCATTTAAGCTTTCATGTGTAGTTCGAATGAACTGCAGCGACGACTCCTTCTCATCCACTGTTTGCGAATGTAAAGTACCTGCCGCACTAAGAGAGCGGTTTCCATAATATATAAACAGCTCCTTTAATGCAACGTATCCTATCGCCATACAAGCTAAAACCCCTAGCGTAATCATCAGTCGTTTCATCGTATCAACTCCTACCCACGTCCCCTTCTAATTTCTCATGCAACAAGTATGTACAGCATTCTTCACTACTGTCGATAACAGCTGCTCCAACTAAATATTACATATATTACAAAAAACGGGATATTGTAACATTCGATACAACGAAAAACTTTTCCTTTTAAAATTGTTCCTGTAATTTCGACATTTTTTCCAAATCACCCTTATAATTTATCCATTTTCAACCAACAATAAATATGAAACTGTATGTAAGGAGGTTACAACAGCTGCAAATAAGCTGCTGGAAGTTCGCAAAAATGATGAAATATTATTTCAAAAGGAGGTGAAGACTGGTTGCAAAACAACACTAAAAGTGGAAGAATTATACAAAAGCCATTGATAGCTTGTGGATACAGGATGTAGAATAAGATTACCGTTTAACTGGAACATCGTGAAGAAGGTTGCGGTTATCTTTACAGAGATAGGTTACACCTATAATAAGGAACAAGAATATCCCTTATTGACTGAGCGAGAGCGGTCCTCTAGTGTGCGAATCCTGTGAGGCACACGTTTCCGAAAGGAGATGCAAAGCTTGTAAGTTCAATGTTGAATTGTAACTTTTAGTAAGTTTTGTGAACCAGGGATTAGCTTGAGGTTGCATTTAATTGTCATCGGACTTCTTTCATTTTTCGCTTCCATTCTCATTTTCTATGTATTCGGAAGCTTTTTATCGATTGAATGGCTGCAGTACGACATGACTCATCCGCTGCTCTCAGCCGGATTCTGGACGCCGCTTCTATTTGCACTCATCATTGGATTTTTAATAGCTCGAAAGTACAGATCTAGACTACAATAATAAAGAAAACTCGCCGATTGGCGAAGACAGAGGTGCAGTTGCACTTACACTGTATTCTAAAATTCCCGACTATGTCGAACAATTCACAGTTGGAAATTTATACATTCTTACAGTGAAACGGCAAACACGATCGATTCTTTGATCTGATCGTAGAATCATACATACACAATATGTATGATTCTGGAAATTTTAATTCGTACAAATTTTTCTGATTTTCTTCTCATCAAATTTTTGCCTATACACTGGGAAAGATTATTTTGCGGAAGGAAGCAGAGCAGCACCCTAAATGTTAAATATTATGTTTTTCGTTCCAAAAAGAAACCTTACCTGTGAGGTAAGGTTTCTTTTTTTCTATAATCTAGTTCGGCAACATTCCTGATAGCCGCCATTGGCCATCTGTGCCCTTCCGCATTTGACACAAACTACAAAACGAGAGTGCTTTCCAAATATATTTCCTTTGTTGAACAGCAATGCTTCTGATTGCTTTAAAGAACGTGCATATGTAGCATATAAAAATAACGTGACTGTACTCGCGACAAGCAACAAAACTGGCACTAGCATTTCCGTCACCTCTTTAGATTTGGTCTAATCCCCTTTTTGGATTACATACTATATTCTGTAAAGCCACTATATATTCCTTCTATTTATTTTTTAGATATTATTACATGATTAGCCAAAAACATTAAAAATTTGGATATGTACAGTTAGAGCTCTTGCCCGTAGCCAGGTCTAATTTAACGCTGCCTCCACAGAACATAAAAAGAAGCAAATTCTCTGCACATCGCAGGGAATCGGCTTCTTTTTCTCTTCAAATGAAATTTCTCAGTGCCTTCATTTAAGCGGGAGCCCCTTACTTATCTACCCACACTGATAATAATCAATGTTATTTAAATCAATTCCTGTATAGAGCCATCTATATTGATTTCGGCTCCATCGATAACCAGCGACAGAAGTACGTCCAACAAATACAGGATAAAACCAAAAGCCTTTGCCATTTTGCAGCCAAATATACGTATAGCGATACAAGCAACCTCTTATGCCGCCCGGATCAACAGCATATGCCATATGTTGCGGCTTTTGTGGTGTATACGAAGGAGGAGCACTTTGTGGAGGTCCTTGGTGGGTTCCTTGTCCCTGCCCCGGCGGATATGATGGGTAGCCTCCGCCTCCCTGTCCTGGCGGATATGGCGGATAACCTCCACCCCCATGCCCTGGCGGATACATTCCTGGAGAAAATGGCGGATAGGAACCAGAAGGAGTCAATGGTGTCATCTGCGACTGTGGTTGCGGCTGCATTGGTCTGTCTCCGTAAGGAAAATACGGATTATCATACATACGTCTTCACCTCGTTTAGAATCGGCAATCTCTACCTTTTGTAAATGTATGTAAGCGGAACTTGCCTGTTTCTAGTTTCCCATATAAAAGGGCTTAATCCATTGTTTCCGCTTCTCTACTTTGTAAGCTGGTGACGAAATGCATAAATTACCGCTTGCGTACGGTCACTGACGTTCAATTTATTTAGAATGTTACTCACATGCGTTTTCACTGTTTTTAACGCAATAAACAGCTCATCAGCAATTTCTTGATTTGATTTTCCCTCGGCAATGAGCAGCAAAATTTCTCGCTCACGCTCCGTAAGCTCCTCATGTGGCTTGTACTCCTGCTTTTGACGCATTTTGGACATCATTTTTCCCGTTACCTTCGGTTCGAGCACAGTTTCTCCTCTGTGCGTTGCTCGCAGTGCATCAGCAATATCGCTCGCTCGCGATGTTTTCAGCATATAGCTTGCCGCCCCTGCCTCAATAACAGGATACAGCTTTTCATCGTCTAAAAAGCTCGTCACGACAACAATTTTAGCATCAGACCACTCTTGTATAATACATTCTGTTGCCTCTACACCATCCATTTCGTCCATCACTAAGTCCATTAAGATAATATCAGGACGAAGCGCTAGCGCCAGCTCGACTCCTCGCTTGCCGTTTTCTGCCTCCCCTACAACCTCAATATCGGGCTGCGTAGACAAATAAGCAGCGACTCCCATCCGAACCATCTCATGATCATCAACAAGTAATACCCGAATCATCGTCTATCCCTCCTCCCGAGCAATGATAGGAATTTTCACTTCTAATTGTGTTCCTTTGTTTGGAAAGCTAAGAATTTTAAACGTACCTCCGATTTCCTGCGAACGCTCCTGCATGGACTCCAAGCCGTATGAACCAGCTTTACGCTGCGAAACATCGAATCCGATGCCATCATCCATCATCTTTAAAATCGCATACTTCCCGAAGCGCCGGAAGCGAAGCTCCATTTTATTCGCTTTGCTATGGCGAAGCATATTCGATAGCGCCTCCTGTACAATCCGAAATAAATGGTCCTCGACCCCTTTTTCTAAATCAATTTGTTCAATATGCCAGGATAGATGAATATGCTGCTTACGCGAAAGCTCTGTTAACAACTCTTCTATTCCATCCTTTAGCTTTTTTCCCTCAAGCTGTATTGGCCGTAAATGTAACAAAAGGGCGCGCATTTCCGTCTGTGCATTTATGACCATATGCTCTACCAGTTGCAATTGCTTGCTCACCGTTTCCGAATTTCTATCGTTTTGCGCTATCACCGCAGACATCATCATAGACATAGCAAACAGTTGCTGACTGACAGAATCATGCAGATCGCGCGCCAATCGCTGCCTCTCCTCAGAAATCGTCGCCTGCCTCATTTCCTCGCTCCATTCAGCCCTTTCATTTGTTAGCTTCTGAAATAATCCAGCCTGCTCTTCTAAACGGTAAGAGAGAGCTACAATCCGCTTACCAATAGAGCTTAACTCATCTTCTGCAGTAAAGAGATCCTCCTTCGGATAACTTCCGCGCTCAACTTCCAATAGAACGGAAGAAATTTCGTTTAGACGGCGCTTTGTATATTGTCCGATCGAGTAACCGATCACAGCACCGAACAAGCCGCTGCCGCCAATTACAAATAAAACCATTGGAACAGATGCAATCTCCCTCCCCACTAAAAATTCGTATACTGGCTGCTTACTTTTCCAAGCATATACAATCGTTGCAAAAAGCGAGACGCCGAGACAAGACAAAATCGAATAGTTAAAATATGTCCATGGAAAACTGGATTGTTTCCCTATCATACATATCTCACCTCCGTATCACCAACAAGAAGCGAGGAGATGATTTTTACTCGTCTCGAAGCCTCCCTGTACTGCTCTGTTTGAAAAATGAGATTTCGATTCCACCCCTTCTCCTCATGTCCGCACGCAGAAACGCGTCCAAGCAGCATAGAATGATTCAAAGATAACTCAATATCGTATGGTACATACAAACGGATATTACCGACAAGACCATGAATCACAATGACAGTTTCTCCCTCAGCGATCATTGCTGTCGTTAAATCAATGTGAACATCACCCACTCCATACCGAATATTAATGTCCTGCAGCTCATAGACACAATCCATCACCCGGTAATTTCCGACAAACATATTTTTTAAAAACGGTTCAGAACGCAGCACTGCAGAGCCTGAGTCCGCTGCTTCCTTTGTTTCAATCTGCAGCATAATTGGGCGCCTTCTGCTTTGAAGCAATTCATACCCTATATACATAATTGCGCTTGCAAGCAACAGCTGAAATGCAGCAGAAGAGAACACATGTACAATAAAGATAAGAGCACCGATAGATAGAAGAACGGTTCCTCTTTTTTTCTTTCCTTTACTGCGGTAATGCTGACCGACCACAATCATCACAATTGAAAAAACAAGGGCAACCGGTTCAAAGTTATGCGTAATAATATCAATGAGGAGTCCAATCCCAAACAAAATGGCGGCAATCGCGACAATTTCCGTTTTTAGCAGCTGCCGTTTCATACCTCTCTCCTCCTTTCCCAGTTGTAATAAAGAAAACTCGCCGATTGGCGAAGACAAAGGTGTAATTGCCCTTACACTATATTCCTAAAATTTCCAGATACATCGAATGACTTGCCAGCTAGGAAATTTATGCTTTCTTAAAGTATGAAACAGAAGAAAAGGAATTGTTATGCAATTCCTTTTCTTCTCTACTATATCATAAGCTGCTAGACAATGGATGTTATGAATGTGCAGATTCTTTCAATTCTTTTTCAAGTTTAGCAATTCTGTAATCAAACGTGTCACGCTCATATGCCTCGTGTACTCGAATCTCCAGATCACGCATGTGCTCTTCAATCTCTTCAAAACGTATAAATGGATTATCTTTAGACATTTTTCCAAGTGTGTCATGAATACGGCGGTTGGCGTGCGCCATATTTTCTCGTGCCATGAGCTCCATCCGCTTTGTCTGCATTTCCTTGAGCTTGTTTTTCATCTCAGTCAGCTGGCGTTGTAATTCTTCGACCTGCTCCGCTGTTTTTGCATGAGCATCCGCTAAACGTGATGCTTGCCCTTCATAATATTCCGCTTCCTTCCATGCCCTCGCCTCTAAATCAGCAGCACCTGCTTGACGCGCAATATCAGCCTGCTGCTTCCGTTTTTCTGCCATATATGCTGCCTGCTCTTTCTCACGAAGAAAGTTCGTCTTCAGCATGCCGTGACGCTCAATGAGCTGTTCAATTTTTTTTGTCTCTTGTTCACCATCACGTAAGTATTGATTCAGGAGGGCAATCGGATTTTGACGCTCCTTCTCATCAAGTGCATTATGGAGATCCGCCATTACAATATTACGAATTCGTTGGAATAAGGATTGTCTCATACATATCTCTTCCCTTCTCTTAATAATGTTTCATTACATGGTCCCATTCATCTTCAAAACTACGAAACGATTTGTACGCATCTTCCTGTTTTCTGCCGCCGCATTTAGTCTTGTAATTGCGATACCCGTAATACAGTAGTGCAATTGCCCCGACTCCAATAATAGCTGGGAAATTCCCCAAAACAATGGACAGGCCAATCAAACCGATAATACCCCAGAAAAACTTTCCTAGCAGCGCATCGGCTTTCAGAAATGACCTGAAACTCCAATACGCAATCGCTGCTCCAATCAATAAGCCCACAATATGACCGAGCGTGGCGAGCGCAATGATAACGAGTACTCCCGCTGCTAAAAAGGTGAGAAACTTTTTCATACCTTTTTGCCTCCCTTCATTTTGATACTCTTATCTTATCTGAAACGAAGCATCCTCATAACGAACCAAGGAACGGTTTTCACTAGGACTTTAGACCGACTTCACCCTCGGACTCGCAAAGTTTTCTATCGCACCGCTCCCCAAACAAATTCCTCTTTCAGGCTTTCACTTCCCAATTATTTTTCTATTTCAGCAGCCACTTTAAAAAATCGTTTTTTTAATATGATTAAATATCGTTTAATAAAGATATTTAATCATAACCAACTTCTCATTCATTCCTTAAGGTTATAAGCCCTAAAACAACCTAATCACACTATATGCAAATAAATATGTAAAAAACGAACTATATTTCAGATAACTTCAGTACATTTGCATAAAAATCTAACATTCTATTAAATTTCTTTACATTATGGTAAAAATAATAGATTCTTCTTTCATTCTATGGTATAAAAATACGGTAGAGAAAGGGGAACGCAACAATGAAGAAACATACTGTTTTGAGTATGCTAGCGACAGGAGCCTTTTTACTTGCTCCAACAGCTTCCATATATGCAGAAACAAACCAGGATAAATTAAACAGCATTGAATCGCAATTGAATGGAACATCTCAACAACTAGATAACCATAAGCAGGAGAAACTGCAAATCGAACAGGATATTGCACTTCTTCAGCAGAAACTAGATGAACTGAATACAGCAATTGCTAACACAGAACAGGAACTAGCAACAATTGAACAACAAATTAAAGAAACAGAAGCTGTAATTGAAGAAAAAAATCGTCGTATCGGGTACTTACAAGTACAAATTGAAAAACGACAGGTTCTCATCGATCAGCGTCTGCGCACACTGCAGGAGCAGCCTCGCAGCACCTTAGTCACAGAGTTGATTATCAACTCTAAAAACATAACCGATTTATTGGAAAAAATGTATTCTGTGTCGCTTATCTTAAATTCTGATAATGATATTTTACAAGAGCAGGCACGAGACAAAGATGCTGTCGAAACTGAACAGAAAGCAGTAAAAGAACAGGAAGCGGCATTGCAGCAACAAAAAGAAATGCAGGTACAAAAGCAGCAGCAGCAAGCGGCAGACAAGCAGCAGCAGGAAGTTCTTATGAATGACATGCATGCAAAGCTATCGCAAACGATGGAGGAAATCGAAAGCACTGAAGAAACAAAAGCGCTTTTAGAAGCACAAAGACAAGCGACTCAGCAACTTGTGGAAGCGGATAAACGTGCAGCAGCTCAGGCAGCGGCTCAGGCAGCTCAAGCAGCAGCGGCTCAAGCACAGGCTGCGGAGGATGCAAAAAAGGCAGCTGCGCCTTCCGCTGGAGCATCCAGTCAACCTAGCGTAGCAGCTGTCAATCAAGGCGGATTCATCAAACCTGCAGCTGGCGCTTTCACATCAGGCTTCGGAGGAAGATGGGGGAAACTGCATGCAGGTGTAGATATTGCGGCATCAGGAACAGTGCCGGTTGTAGCGGCGGCAGATGGTGTTGTCATACGCGCCTATGCTTCAAGCAGCTACGGAAATGTTGTATTTATTTCGCATCGCATCAACGGACAAACCTACACAACTGTATATGCACACTTAAGCAGCTATTCTGTTGGAACAGGACAAACTGTAAAGCAAGGTCAGCAAATTGGAATCATGGGTAATACAGGGGATTCACAAGGGCAGCATCTTCACTTTGAATTGCATGTAGGAGAATGGAATCTAGCAAAGAGTAACGCAGTAAACCCAATGCCATACTTATAAAAGCAAAATCGTTATTTTGCTGCTGTTTCTTCCAAACATAAAATGTTATTCACCTTGTTGGTTTAGGGTTACCTTACAGCCAGCAGATGAATAAACCGGAAAATACCGAAAAAGGATCTCAGTTAAATATTCAGCTAGGATCCTTTTTTCCATTCATATCCCTTACTTGGACCTTTGTTTGCTTATTAGGCGGGATTTTTCTTAATGTTAAGTACGCAAAGCGAACATGCGGTTTAGGCGGAGAATATTTATGAAAACCTCCTACCTGCCCTTGGGTGAAAACAGAGGCGTAGTTGCCCTTATACTGTATTTCTAAAATTTCCGACTACGTCGAATTGGCTCTTAGATGGAAATTTATACATTCTGAAAATGCAAAGAAAGCACTACCGAACGATAGTGCCTTTTCTGTAAAAGTCCCTTTTTACACTGAGGATGTGGCAACCACGCCATATCAGTGTCTTATAAGTTCTCTAAAAACTGCTGTTGTTTTTCCAGCGAGCCTATATACTCCGATTTAAGTACCTCCTGCAGCAATACATTCCGCACTGCTTTGTTGTGAGCAGAAGCTTTCACTCTAATCCGACATTCATATAAAAAATCCAAATACTGCTCATACTCTTCGCCATATGTATCCGACAGATCATCCCGAATTTTCTTTGCAAGTTTCGGACTAGCACCGCCAGTGGAAACAGCAATCATTAATCGGCCGCGCTCAAATGCAGCTGGAAGATGAACATTTCCTGCAGTCGGATCTGTAATGACGTTCACGAGCTGGTTCTCGCCCGCCTCCGCTGCAATTCGGGTGTTAAGCTCCGCGTCATCTGTCGCGGCAATAATGAGAAGCGCTCCGACAAGGTCTGATTCTTCATATGTCTTCGCAAGCCACGTAATGTGCCCCTCTTCAGCAAGTTTTTGTACCTTTCCATCAGCTTCAGGACTAATAACAGTCACATGGGCTCCTTCTCTGACAAGCGGCCCAATTTTAAAAAGAGCCACCTTGCCGCCGCCAACAACAACAACACGCTTATTTTGTATGTGTAGCGTAAGTGGGTACATACTCTTCTCCTTCCATTGCTTCCTGTACGCGCGTGGCAAGAACCTTGCGCAAATTTGGATGGTAGCCTAAGTAATCACAGAGTATAAGCTCTTCCCGTCCTAACTTCTTAATCGTTCGTTCCATCTTTTTCATTAGAATACCGGTAAACAATAAGTACGGCACAACAAACACCTGTTTATGACCCGATGCAAGCGCCATCTCTAACCCTTGCTCAAAGCTTGGTTCCGCTGCTGCCAAAAAGCAAATATCAACCTTCTGGAACGGGTATGTATGTTGTAATCGCGAAGCGATATTCCCCATATCACGTTTTACGTCCGGATCACTGCTGCCGCGTCCAACAAGCAATACCATCGCATCTTCAGCAATACGCTCCTTACCGATTCTCTCCAGCAAAATCGACACAATTTCATCATGCACACCAAACGGCTCACCATACGTTAAAGTTACATCTGGATAATTCTGCTTTACTTCTGCTAATTCATTCGGAATATCTTCTTTAGCATGTGCAGCAGTGAGCAATAAAATTGGCACGGCCGCAACACGCGTTGCTCCTCTTTCCACACACACTCGTAAGCCTGCTTCAATGGATGGTTCTGCTAATTCCAAAAAACATACCTCTTGAATTGGTACATCTATGTCAGCCATTGCTTGAGAGACAAAGAAGCGCGCTTGTTCGCACGCTTCTTTCACTCTGCTGCCGTGGCAAATGTATAATACTGCTTGCATTTACAACGCCCCGCTTGCATAGTAATTTTTGGATGTTTGTTGTTCAAACCATTGGATCTTGTCCCGGTAGCGAACAACCTCGCCAACCACAATCATACTTGGGTTTTGTACTTCTTCCTTTTGCGCGATAGTAACAATTGTTCCTAATGTGCCCGTTACTGTACGCTGTGATACAGTTGTGCCCCATTCAACAAGCGCAACCGGTGTTTGCTCGCTTTTTCCATGCTGCAATAACTTGCCGCAAATGTATGGAAGATTCCCTACACCCATGTAAATCGCCAGCGTATCAATTCCCTTTGCCAGGCTCTCCCATTTCGTATCCTCTTCCTGACCCTCGCGGCGGTGACCTGTAATGATGGCAAAGCTGGCACCAGCATCACGATGTGTCACCGGAATGCCAGCGTAAGCAGGAGCAGCAATGCCAGATGTAATGCCAGGAACGATTTCAAACGGAATATTGTTGTCAGCTAGCGTTTCCGCTTCCTCAGCGCCGCGTCCAAATACAAAAGGATCTCCGCCCTTAAGTCTTGTTACCGTTTTTCCTTCCTTCGCAAGCTTTACAAGATGAGCATTTATCGTTTCCTGCTGCATAAAGTGGCAATCAGGGAGCTTTCCGCAAAAAATCAAATCTGCATCCTGCTTCGCATGGGACAGTAATTCCTCATTCACCAGCCTATCATACAAAATGACATCCGCCTGCTGAATACACTTAAGTCCCTTCACAGAAATCAAATCAGGATCACCTGGTCCTGCTCCCACAAGGTAGACCTTTCCCATTTTGCCACCTCCCATCACAGTGCATTCTTCTGTCTATACTTAAATGAATTGCTTCTCTTTTAAATATTGGATAACTTGGTCCGCACATTCCTCAATAGAATGTAAGTGTGTGGAAACAACGATTTCAGGATTTTCTGGCTCTTCATAAGGAGAGTCAATACCTGTAAATTGTTTAATCTCGCCGTTGCGCGCTTTTTTATACAAGCCTTTTGGATCGCGCTTCTCACATTCTTCAATCGGGCAGCTCACAAATACTTCAACGAACTCGTCCGCTTCTAAAATATCGCGTACTTGTGTACGATCTGCACGGAATGGAGAAATAAACGCAGTTAATACAATTGTACCACTGTCCACAAATAGCTTTGCCACTTCACCGATGCGGCGAATATTTTCTGTGCGTGCTTCCTCAGAAAATCCTAAGTCTTTGTTTAAACCATGACGGATATTATCCCCATCTAATACATAGTTACCAACTTTTTCTTGGAATAGCTTACGAGCTACCGCATTGGCAAGCGTAGACTTGCCAGATGCGGATAAACCTGTGAACCAAAGAACAAAGCTATGATTTCCTTTTTGTTCGCGACGCTCTTGCTTGGAAACTGATGCCTCATGCCATACAATGTTCGTGCTCATTGTTTCTCCCCCTTAAGCGTTCACTGGCTGCTCTTGCATGCCACGAATTAATACTTCTACTACTTCTTTACGGCTGAATGTGCTTGGCGGAAGCTGACCGCTGCGAAGCAATTCACGCACCTTTGTTCCAGATAAAATCACACGGTCTTCAGCACCATGCGGACATGTTTTCGAAGAAGCCATACCTTCGCATTTTGTGCAGTAGAAGCTATGCTCGAAGAATAACGGCTGAATGCCAAGCTCTTCTGCTGTAAAGTTGGAGAAGATGTGCTGTGCATCATATGTGCCGTAATAGTTACCAACACCTGCGTGGTCGCGGCCAACGATAAAGTGTGTGCAACCAAAGTTTTTGCGAACCATTGCATGGAAAATCGCTTCACGCGGTCCTGCATAGCGCATTGCTGCAGGGAACACAGCCAAAAATACACGATCCTGTGGATAATAGTTCTTTAAAAGTACTTGATAGCTTTCCATACGTACGTCAGCTGGAATGTCATCAGATTTTGTTTCACCTACAAGCGGATTTAAGAATAAGCCGTCTACGATTTCAAGCGCAGCTTTTTGAATATATTCATGCGCGCGGTGAACTGGATTACGCGTTTGGAACCCAACTACCGTTTTCCAGCCAAGGTCTTGGAACTTTTGACGTGTTTCAGCCGGATCTAAGCGGAATTCAGCAAATTGATCCTTCTCTGTACGTTTTACTAACGTAATCGCTCCACCTACATATACAGACGGGCGCTCTAGCATTTTCTTTACGCCTGGATGCGCAAGGTCTGTTGTGCGGTATACATTTTCCGCTTCCTTTTGTTTGTCTGGCACATAGATGTCACCAACTGTAAGTACACCGTATGTTACGCCGCCTTGTACTAAGCGTACCTCTTCACCTGCTGTAAGCTCGTTTGCTTTTTCTTCTGTTACAGGAAGTGCAATTGGAATACTCCAAACTGTTCCGTCAGCAAGACGCATACGTTCTACAACAGAATTGTAGTCTTCTTGGTTTAAAAAACCTGTTAATGGGCTGTATGCACCGACTGCAATTAACTCTAGGTCGCTAAGTGCAGTATTGTCTAACTCAATTTCCTTTTGGATATGCGCTGTGCTGTACGTTTCGTCTACGCGATTAATAAGAACACCGCCATGTGCTGTAATACTTGTCATCTTGAAATTCCTCCTACTTCCTGTTTCGTATGTTTTAATAAGCTAATGACTCCAAGTGTTGCGATAATTCCCGCCCCAACAATAAAGATAGAATACAAATCACTTTCTAGCAATAGTTTAACGCATGTATAAGATACTAAAAGCGATAAAAACGGGGCAACAAACCACACCTTGAGCATTTGCGAAACAACGCGTTTTTGAAAGACCTTCTTGCCTTGCTGCGCGGAGCCCATGCCGATAATAGAAGATGATGTAATTTGTGCAATCGGCAATGGAATCCCAAATAAAGCTGCTGTAATCACGAGAAATGAGCTGGTAGCAGAAACAGAAATTCCTTCAATCAAAGAAACAGATGTAATTTTCTTCCCATTTGTTTCAAGAACTCGACTTCCTAAGAGAAAAGCTCCCAAGGCAACAAAAATACCACCTAAAAGCAACCCTGTTTCCACTGAAAGCAAATGAGCCCCAACTAACGGAGCAACTGCATTTGCTACGTTTTTCATTCCAGCTGAGTAGGCCTCGAAGAAACCTGTCACAATAACAAGAATTGTAAAAATTGGCTTCCATTTTCCTTTTTCTAAATCAGGATACTTGGAATTAAGCCTATGAATAAGCTTTCCAGCAACATAAGTAATACTGAAAGCTACTACAGGGGTGATAATCCAAAAAGCAACGATAAACAAAAGTTTCTCCACATACAATACTTGATATGCAATCCCCACCCCTGCAACAGCACCTATCGTAATCTCACTGGTAGAAAGCGGAATACCGAGAATATTTGCCGTAAATAAGGCAATTGTTGCTGCAAGTAATGTAATAATAACAATTTTTACTGTAAAGATATCCTCAGGAATAATGCCTGAGCTAATCGTTTTTGTAACCTTTTGGCCCCCAAATACAGAACCAGCAATGATAGCAGCGCCACATATGAGCAGCGCTACCCATTTCTTCTTAATGGCTCCTGAAGCATATGCGACCCCCATTGAGGCAGCTGCTCCACTCGCCCCTATATTCATCGCAAACAATAACGCTGCACAAAATGCGAGAGCTACCATATTTTCTTTTCCCCTTTACTTCTTACTGATGAAGCCCGCATTCTGTTTTACCTGTACCTGACCAACGTCCAGAGCGATCACTGCTGCCACCCTCTGAAGGACGTGTGCATACCTCACAGCCAATGCTCGGATAGCCGATATCATGAAGCGGATTGTACGGAAGGTCATGCTTGTATACATAACGCCATACTTCCTTCCATGTCCAATGAATCAGCGGACATACTTTGATAGAATGGAAACGGTGATCATGATTTAAAAACTGTACATTTTGGCGCGTCGGCGACTGCTCGCGGCGCAATCCAGAAATCCACGCCTTCCCTTGTGCAAGAGCCTTTTCAAGCGGAACAATCTTCCGAATATTGCAGCATGCGTTCGGGTTAGACTTCCATAATTCCGCACCATGCTCTGCCGCCTGCTCTTCTAGCGTAAGCTCTGGCTTTTGTAACACAATTTGAAGTCTTGGGAACCGTTCTTTCACTCTTTCAATTAATTCATACGTTTCTTTAAAATGAAGATCTGTATCTAAAAATACAACCTTTGCATCAGGCTTCACTTGATCAATTAAGTGCAGAAGAATCATCCCCTCTACACCAAAGCTGCATGCATAGACAACATCGTCTCCATAATGATCATACGCCCATCGTAAAACCGAAAGCGCACCTTTTGTTTCATCGTCCTCATTAAAATCAATGGCTGGTGCATCCCATGTTTCATATGTTAACATGTCATTTCCCCCTCTTTTGGTAACATCTATATTCCACTGCTATGTAGGAAGGAGCTGTCTTGTTCCGACGCTGCAGTAACCTTCCTAAAATACTCCCTATCCGTTTGCACTAAAAAAATCTTTCCATTTCGAAAAGACTTTCGAGGCGTCTTAACCTTATCTCTCAAAATGAGATTCCATTTTGACGGATTAGCACCTTGCATACATGCAGGTTGCCGGGTTTCATCGGGCCGTGTCCCTTCACCTCTCTGGATAAGTAATTAATTTGTATTGTATCACAATTACAGCTAATTGCAATCCTAGTTTTCTGATATGAATTATATTTTAAAAGAATTTTTGAAAATATGAAAATATATTGCAGTACACTTCTGATAAAGTTTATATGTTACTATTGCTCTGAAAACGCAGTAAGCCACCGTTTCTTCTCTATTGTAGGCGCCTTCTGCTATTACTTTTCCCTGTTTTCCAAAACTACACTTTCTCTTTCAATAAACATACAATTCCGAGTAAGTGAATAGGGAATTCATGTATTTCTGCCTGAAGCAACGGTTGCTCTGTAGGTTTGCACAGCTTGCTTTACCTCGGGAACAAAGCAAATGATAAGCACTTTTTCCGCGAAGGTCCCCTTGTGCGCAAGACTTGCGGCGATACAATTATGTTAATTTCTTACAAAAATAGGCGAACAACGTACTGTTGTCCGCCTATTTTTTAATTTTTTTCATCCTCTTGCTTTCATACGAGCTCACTTGCTCGAATACGATCCTTTTGTACAAGGTCTTCTAATGTTTCCCGCTCCACAACAACTTGCGCTTTTCCGTCCTTTGCAAATACAACTGCAGGGCGCGCGATACGGTTATAGTTATTTGCCATTGAATATCCGTATGCCCCTGTGCAAGAAATCGCAAGTAAATCCCGTGACGCCGCTTCTGGAAGCTCTATATCCCAAAGCAGCATATCGCCGCTTTCGCAGCACTTGCCGGCAATCGATACAACTTCCTTCGACTCTTCATTTGCTCGATTCGCCAAAATTGCCTCATACTTTGCACCGTACAACGCAGGGCGTATATTATCTGTCATTCCGCCATCCACGGCCACGTATTTACGAATACCTGGGATGTCTTTAATAGAACCGATTGTATACAACGTTGTGCCAGCATCACCGACGATGCTGCGGCCTGGCTCAATCCAAATTTCCGGCAGAGGATAATTACGCTGTGTAAACTGCTCGCGCACCGCATCAGTCATCTCTTTAATATATTGTACGGCTGGGAGCGGCGTATCGCCTTCTGTATAGCGAATGCCAAAACCGCCTCCGAGATTTAAAATCGGCATTGTATGTCCTGTTTCGGAGCGAACAGTATCTACAAATGTTGCTAATACTTCGACTGCACGAACAAATCCATCCGTTTCAAAAATTTGGGAACCGATATGAGAATGGATGCCAAGCACATTGTAGTACGGCTTCGTTACAGCATGCTTCACCGCCTGCAGCGCCTGTCCGCTAGAAACGCCAAAACCAAACTTTGAATCATCCTGACCTGTTGTAATATACTCGTGTGTATGCGCCTCAACACCCGGTGTTACACGCAGCAAAATATTCACCTTTTGCTCACGCTCTTGCGCTAAATCATGAAGAACCTCTAACTCAAAGAAGTTATCAACAACAAAGCAGCCAATATTTGCTTCAAGTGCCATTACTAATTCTTCTTCTGTTTTATTATTGCCGTGAAAATGAATGCGCCCTGCTGGGAAACCGGCTTGCAGCGCCGTATACAATTCTCCACCAGACACAACATCTAAAGACATGTTTTCCTCTGCAGCTAAACGGCTCATTTCCATGCACAAAAATGCCTTACTTGCGTATGCGACTTGGTAGGAGAATCCGCTCTCCTGAAACGCACGGTTATACGCACGGCATTTTTCTCGAATTAAAGCTTCATCATATACATAAAGCGGTGTAGCATATGTTTTTGCTAATTCCGTCGTGTCACAGCCCCCGATTTCTAAATGTCCCTTTTCATTAATTCTGCTTGTACCGTGCAAATACACCTAAATTTCCCCCTTATTTATACGTTCTGCACACCTACATCCATTTCTCAAAAGAAAAGGAAACAGTGAAGCTAAGAACACAATCCATTTTATTTGTATAAACAAAAAACGCGCCGAACTGCTATGTTCACACGCGTTTCTTACAGAAAATGACTACTTCAAACTATGCGCCCTACATATTTTCATATAAGAAACCGCATCAGCATCTCTAATAGCTCCTCACAAGACGTACTTGTGACAGTTCCACACTTATTCAGTGCAGACCCAGCAACAAAACATGGCAGCTGTTTTGCCGCTTCGGCAGTTACCCCTTTCGCGCTGCGCTCTTTAATCCTACCCGACTTCACACAGCCTACTCTTGACTCCTGCAGCCTCTATTCGCGAGAACAGATGAGGCCGTTGTATTTATTTTTGCTGATATTAAAGATAGCAGAGAAAAATGTACATTGTCAAATACTTTTTCAGCAACTCATTCACATTTATGTAGAAAAGTGAAATATTATGCAGTCCTTCAAGAAGCAGGCACAAAGGTCCTCTCATTCCTACACTGGCTTTCGGCATGCCAAATTTGTGCTATCAGGCAATCGCGTTAGCTTCGTGCTTTTCACCTCCCATTCCCCCTGTTCATTATCAAACGTAATCCTTACCTTCTCAAAGGGAGGCTCCGGCTTTCCCTGCGGCTTCTGATGATATGTAATCACCTCAATGGAGGATTGAAACAGATACGTACCACTGTAAAGCTTCTTCATCTCTACAATTTTCGGACAATCATACTTCTTTTGCTCTCCATAAGACTTTTGAATTGCCTCATTGATTTGCGGAAATAACACAGAAAAAAAAGCATCCTCCAGCATAGGAAATGATGGCGCACTCGCCAATGCGGCCGAACTGCTGTATAGGAAAAAGCATGTGACTGCAGCACACATTCGTTTGTTCATCTTCTCCCTCCAAACTGTCGTATCCGTAAATATTGTACCCAATCTATATTTTTTCATAGAAGTGTCCAAAATCATCCACAACACCTGTTTGTTTTTATATAATAATTAACGTAATAAAGACAATATAAAGCAAGGCATTATGAATAGAGCATGTCCCTGCTTACATATATATGTATACAAATAAAGAATATATTTGCTAGCCTTCATCGGAGAGGAGCTTGATCATGAATACATTATTTAGGAAGGTGCGCTTTACCCTTTTGGCAGCCACTCTTCTTTGGCTAAAGACGTATGTAGTATATAAGCTTGCGTTTGATATAAACATTGAGAACGCATTTGAGGAAGCCATTCTCTTTCTTAATTCGATTAGTACACTTCTACTGTTTTTGGGGATTGCTCTATTAACTGATACATACCGAAACGTCTATGTTATACTCATTAGCTTTCTTTTATCTGTATTATTGTTTTCAAATGCAATATTTTATGGCTTCTTTAATGATTTTGTAACATTACCTGTTGTATTTCAAACAAATAATATGGCTGACCTTGGCACAAGTATCCGTGAGTTGATGACATACAAAACATTATTTATGTTTGTTGACCTCTTCATTTTGCTATTTGTTTCTCGAAGGTTCCCACGCTTTGCCGATGTCTCTCCTCTTACAAAAAAAGAAAAATCTATTTATTTTCTGGGGGCGGCTTCGTTGTTTTTATTCCATGTAACGGTGGCTGAAGTCTATAGGCCTCAGTTATTTGCGCGTTCATTTGATAGAAAAATGATTGTCAAAAATCTCGGTCTTTACACATATCATCTCTATGATATTGTTCTGCAATCCAGATCATCCGCACAACGAGTGTTTGCAAGCAGCAATACGTTTGCAGAAATTGAAAACTACGTAAAAGTAAAGGACAAGGGAAGCAATCCAGCTATGTTTGGTGTTGCCAAAGGGAAAAATGTGATTTTAATTTCCATGGAATCCACGCAAAGCTTTGTCATTAATCGAAAAATAAACGGTGAGGAAATTACGCCATTTCTAAATAGCTTTATAGAAGAAAGCTACTATTTTGATCAGTTTTATCATCAAACAGGACAAGGTAAAACATCGGATGCTGAGTTTACTATCGAAAACTCGCTTTATCCACTTGATCGTGGCTCCGTATTTTTTACACATTTTAACAATGAATATACAGCAACACCTGAAATACTAAAAGATTACGGTTACTTTTCAGCTGTGTTCCACTCTAATGATAAAACATTTTGGAATCGCGATCTCATGTATCCATCACTTGGATACGACCGCTATTACCATCAACAGGATTTCGTTGGTACGCAGCAAAATTCCGTCGGCTGGGGACTGAAAGACAAAGACTTCTTTACACAATCCATCTCGTATTTAAAGGAGCTGCCACAGCCATTTTATACAAAGTTTATTACGCTAACCAATCATTTTCCATTTACCATTGACCCGAAGGACCGTCTCATTGAGGAGTATAATTCAGAGAGTGAGATTGTCAATCGATATTTCCCGACCGTACGGTATACAGATGAAGCAATAAAATATTTTGTCCAGCGTCTGAAAGAGGAAGGACTGTATGACAATACAATCATTGTCATTTATGGAGATCATTACGGTATTTCTGAAAACCATAATGCAGCTATGGCACAGTTTCTTGGCAAAAACGAAATCACACCTGTTGATTCGATGCAGCTGCAGCGTGTTCCGCTGATCATCCATATTCCAAAGCAGTCCGGGCAAACTATTTCCAAGGTATCTGGACAAATCGATGTAAAGCCGACTCTCCTTCATCTGCTTGGAGTTTCAACAACGAACAGCACGGAATTTGGAACAGACCTGTTTATTAAAGAGAAAGATCCGCTTGTTGTTATGCGCGATGGCAGTTTCATCACAAATGATTACGTATATACAAAAAATATTTGCTACGCGAAACAGACAGGTGTGCCGATTGAAGAACAACTATGCGAACCATATAAACAAAAAACCAAAATTGAGCTGAGGAATTCAGATAAGCTTATTTACGGAGATTTACTTCGTTTCGATCCTAGCAACAAACGAAATACAGGAACGATGACAACAATATTAGAGTAATTATGACGATCTGCTTGCTGTGGGGCGAAAAAGAAGGGACGTAGCATCCCTTCTTTTTTGTCCTATATACAACCTTTATCTTCATATTTTACTATAAACAATAAATTGAATCCTTTTTTCCATTAAGGGAATTTTATGGTATGAGATTCTAAAAGTGTGTTATGATAAGTTGAACAAACTGTTGTACACCAAAGAAAAAAATTAAAAAGAAAGCAAGGGATCACACATTGTACAGAGCAGCCATTCCGAATTTATTTACACTCGGAAATTTATACAGCGGTTTTCTATCTATCGGCTACGCATCTATTGGGCATTACAGGTCAGCTGCCATTCTCGTCTTAATTGGCATGATGCTCGATAGTCTCGACGGACGGATTGCCCGCTTGCTGCGAGTTGATTCCCCTCTTGGAAAAGAATTGGATTCTCTCGCAGATGTAGTGACATTTGGAGCAGCACCTGCCCTCTTAATGTACTATACCTCTTTTTCACAATACGGTGTTGCCGGATTGTACATAGCCGGACTGTTTCCGTTATTTGGTGCGTACCGCTTAGCTCGTTTTAATGTAACAGCAACTGCAACATCCTTAAAGTATTTCACAGGTGTTCCAATTACAGCGGCAGGGGGAATTGTAGCATTTCTCACATTATTTTCTCGCGTGATTCCAAACATTGTACTCATTCTCATTTTTATCATCTTTGCTATCTTGATGGTAAGCCGCATTCAAATTCCAAGCTTAAAGGATATACCAATTCCAAAATATAGTATCATTGTCACACTATTTTTGATTGCAATTATTTTCACCTTGTATAAACGAGAGATAAACCGCATGCCAGAATTTTTGTTCATTGCTATTCCTCTCTACATTCTTTACATGCTATCGCAGTTTTTACGACGCAGACATTTTGAAAAGAGTAGCAATAAAAAATAATCCCCTCACGCGAGGGGATTATTTTTATTGCTATCTTGCGTATTGCTTTTATTGTTCTTTTTCGTAGTTGTATCTTTTTCTGTACCGTAATGATAGTTAGTCAATTTACCCGTATCTCTGTACTGCTCATTTTCGCTCATACATAATTGCCTCCTTCATGATACTTCGCTCTTAGTTTAAACCAAAACCGCTAGTTCACGAATGGCATTATTTCCCTATCGCTGCAATACAGATTGCTCAGGCGGCTTCATAATCCGTTTGCGTTTTTCAAACGTTGCAATCTCCGTAAAGCCATGACGAAGCAATGTTTCCACATTTTGTGCCACATAGCTGCCGGTATCATCTGGGTAGTGTGAATCAGAGGAAACTGTAATCGGAACCTGGTGCTTCGCCGCCTACAGGCTCTCGATTTCTTTTCGATCTGCTGTCTTAGACAGCTTTCCTTGCCTGCGCTCTAGCTCCTTCTTTACGTCCTCAAGCGCAATCCCCTTCTCAGCAAGGAGAACAAGGCAATGAAAAGTTAAATCGGCAATTTCATACACGAGCTCTTCCTTATCATTATTTTTTGCTGCAATTAGAACCTCGGTAGCTTCTTCGCCTACTTTTTTTAAGATTTTATCTTCGCCTTTTGTAAACAAGTAATTTGTGTACGACTCCGCTACTGGATTGTTTTTCCGGTCTACAATAGTTTCGTACAATGCACGCAGTATATCTGTCATTTTCTTTTCCTCCTATAGCACCTTCGTAAAGAAACAAGTGCGGCTTCCCGTATGGCATGCCGGTCCAATTTGATTTACACGCACAAGCAATGTATCTTGGTCACAATCCAAGTACATTTCTTTTACATGCTGAAAATGCCCAGACGTTTCTCCTTTATTCCACAATTTATTGCGGGAACGGGAAAAAAACCATGTTGTTTTTGTTTCTAATGTTTTAGCATAGGATTCTTCATTCATATAGCCGAGCATGAGCACATCATTCGTTGTATCATCAATAATAACAGCAGGCAATAGTCCTTTAGAGAAATCCGGCTTCATCGTCTCACCTCAATGCGCGCCTTGGCAAGTTCTTCTTTTGTTTCTGCAATCGTCGTTTCTCCATAATGATAAATCGACGCTGCTAATGCTGCATCCACTGATGTTTCCTGGAATACTTCTACAATATGACCATTATTGCCGCAGCCGCCTGATGCAATGACTGGGATTGTAACCGCCTGGCAAACAGCCTCCGTTAATTCTAAATCATAGCCTTGCTTTGTACCATCTGCATCCATGCTTGTCAGCAAGATCTCACCCGCACCAAGCTCTTCCGCCTTTTTTGCCCACTCTAGTACGTCAAGGCCCGTATCGATACGACCGCCGCTTACAAACACATTCCACTTACCGTCAGAAACGCGCTTTGCATCAATCGCTACGACGATACATTGTGCTCCAAAATGCTCAGCACCCTCTGCAATCAGCTGTGGATTACGAACCGCTGCAGAGTTTAGGGAAATTTTGTCCGCACCGGCACGCAATAGATTATACATCTCTTCAACTGAACCAATGCCGCCGCCAACTGTTAATGGAATAAATACTTCAGCCGCTGTGCGCTCTACAACGTCAATCATCGTTTTGCGCCCTTCATGCGTTGCTGTAATATCTAAAAATACAAGCTCGTCCGCTCCAGCCCGGTTGTAAATTTCCGCAATCTCCACTGGATCCCCAACGTCTGCCAGCCCGACGAAATTTACACCCTTTACCACGCGTCCATTTTTCACATCTAAACAAGGGATAATGCGCTTCGTTAACATACCGCCACCGCCTGCAGCGCTTCTTCTAGCGCGAATTTCCCTTCGTATAAAGCTTTACCAGTAATCACACCATACAGGTTCATTTCATGTAAGTTTTTAATATCCTCTAGGGAGCTTACACCGCCAGATGCAACGATATCAACATTCACTGCATCCTGCAAAGCCTTAAGCTGCTCAAGATTTGGACCCGTAAGTGTTCCATCTCGAGAAATATCAGTAAAAATAATTGTTTTTACTCCCATTTCCTCCATTTGCTTTGCAAGTGTGATGTAATGAACATCTGATACATCAAGCCAGCCTCTTGTCGCAACTAATTCATCCTTTGCATCAATGCCAACAACAATGCGCTCCCCGTACTTATCAAGAGCCTCCTGCAAAAATGCTGGATTTAAAAGTGCAGCTGTGCCGATAATAACACGTGATACACCAACTGATAATAATGCTTCAATTGTTTCCATCGAGCGAATGCCGCCGCCCACTTGAACAGGAATCTTTAATGTACGTGCAATACTTTCAATTACAGGTAAATTCGTTGGTGTACCATCTAATGCACCATCTAAGTCGACAAGGTGAAGGAATGGAGCACCTAATTTTTCAAATACAATCGCTTGCTCAAGCGGATTTTCGTTTACAACGGTTTCCTGTTGAAATTGTCCTTGATATAAGCGAACACAACGTCCATTTTTTAAGTCAATTGCTGGGAAGATGAGCATGTTTCGACCAACTCCTTAAAGTTTTGTAACATTTTTAATCCAACGTCGCTGCTTTTTTCCGGATGGAATTGTGCACCGTAAATATTTCCCTTAGAAACAACACCTGGTACAAACACACCATAGTCGCTTCCTGCCACTATCACATCATTTGCTGTATCTGCATAAAAGGAGTGGACATAATATACATATGGATTTCCTGTAAGACCTTGCAATAATGGTGACTCTTGCTTCGTCTCTAACGCGTTCCAGCCCATATGCGGAATTTTGCGGCCCGCAGGCAGTTTGCGTACTGTCCCCGGAAGTAAGCCAAGACCCTCTGTAAATTCAATTTCCTCACTTGCCTCAAATAATAGCTGCATCCCTAGACAAATGCCCAACACCGGCTTGCCAGAGGCTGCTTGCTCTTTAATAAGAGAAATTAATCCGCGCTCCTCTAGCTCCTTCATTGCTTTCGGAAACGCACCAACGCCTGGCAAAACGATTCCGTCGCTTTGACGGATTGTTTCCGGGTTATCGGTAATTTCACATGTTACGCCAATATGCTCCAGTGCCTTTGAAACGCTGCGCAAGTTCCCCATTCCATAATCAATAATGGCGATCATATTACAACATTCCCTTCGTTGAATTGATGCCGGTAATCTTTTCATTAATCGCTACCGCTTCCGATAAAGCACGGCCGAATGCCTTAAACAACGCCTCAATTTTATGATGCGTGTTTGTTCCATACAGCACGCGCGCATGAAGTGTGATACCTGCATTAAAGCTAACAGCACGGAAAAATTCCTCTGTTAACTCAGTATCATATGTTCCAAGGCGGTGATTTGTAAGCTCTGCATCAAATACTAAAAACGGACGTGCGCTAATATCTAATGAAACAAAGCCCAATGCTTCATCCATTGGAACGTAGGACGTGCCATATCGATTAATTTGCTTTTTGTCACCAAGTGCTTCCTTGATGCACATCCCGATAACAATACCTACATCCTCTACTGTATGGTGAGAATCGATGTGTAAGTCTCCATTTGCCCGTACCTTTAGTCCAATACGTCCGTGTCTAGCAAAAGCTGTAAGCATATGGTCAAAAAAGCCGACCCCTGTCTCAATGCTCACTTCTGCTGGATTGTCTAAATCAATTGATACGGTAATATCTGTTTCTGATGTTACCCGTGAAAACTCTGCTGTCCGTGTCATTCATCTGCTCCCCCTTTTTCCTCAAAGCGAATCGAAATCGCACGCGCATGAGCCTGCAGACCTTCTTTTTCCGCTAAGATAACAATTTGATCCTTTACTTGCTCTAACGCCTCTCTTGTATACGATAAAAAGCTTGATTTTTTCACAAAATCATCAACGGATAGCGCGGAGAAAAAGCGCGCAGTTCCGCTCGTTGGCAGCACATGATTCGGTCCGGCGAAATAATCACCAAGCGGTTCTGGTGCGTACGGTCCAATAAAGATGGAGCCAGCATGCTGGATATCCGCAAGAGCCGTCATCGGCTCATGAATATGAAGTTCTAAATGCTCAGGAGCAATTTCATTGGATACCGCAAATGCTTCCTGCAGTGAATCCACGACAACAATTGCGCCGTTCGCCTCAATAGAGGCTCTAGCAATATCCGCACGCGGCAACTCCTGCAATTGTCGCTCTACTTCCTGCTTTACCTGCTGCGCAAGCTCCTTATGTGTTGTAATCAGAATCGCTGTCGCATTCGTATCATGCTCTGCCTGCGACAATAAATCCGCTGCAATAAACGATGCGTTTCCTGTTTCGTCGGCAATGACGACAATTTCAGACGGTCCCGCAATCATATCAATGTTAACAGCACCAAATACAGCACGCTTTGCTAGCGCTACATACATATTGCCTGGTCCAACAATTTTGTCAACGCGCGGAATCGATTCGGTTCCATACGCGAGCGCTGCGACTGCCTGTGCGCCGCCGATGCTGTAAATCTCATCTACACCTGCAATATGGGCAGCAGCTAAAATATGAGGGTTCACACCATCCTTTCCTGGCGGTGTCACCATCACAATCCGCTTCACTCCTGCAATTTTGGCAGGAAGCACATTCATTAATACAGAAGAAGGGTATGCAGCCGTACCACCTGGCACATACACGCCTACCGTATGAAGCGGTCGAATTAATTGTCCTCGTATAATACCCTTTGTATCTGCATCCACAAAGCCTTGTCGCTTTTGCTTCTCATGGTATGATACGATATTACGCTTTGCACCCTCTAAAGCTTCTAAAAAGGAGGAATCAACAGATTCTACTGCGCGTTCTATTGCTTCTGTTGAGACGCGAAATGATGCTAGCTCTACTCCATCGAATCGACTCGTATATTCACGCAGCGCTTCATCCTTACGCGTCTTGATATCTGTGATAATGCGCTCTACCGCTTCCGTTGCAGTTTTTTCCACTCGTCCCGCTTCTTCCCGAAGCACAGTCATATCATTTAGAATACTGGAAATATCTCCGTATAAAATTTTCAAGCTGCGTCCTCCTTACACCCGTGCTGACAGATGCTCTTCAATTTGCGTAATAATTGAAAACATCTCATCTTTTTTCATTTTTAAGGAAGCTTTATTTGCAATGAGACGTGCTGAAATATCGCAAATATCTTCAAAGACAATTAAACCATTTTCCCGTAATGTTGCCCCTGTTTCGACAATATCAACAATCGCATCTGCAAGGCCAAGAAGGGGGGCAATTTCTACAGAGCCTTCTATCTTGATAATTTCTACATCCTCGCCTTTGCGGCGGAAATACGCAGACGCAACATTTGGATATTTCGTTGCAATTGTTTTCTTTTTATAACTATCAGGGTTATAAGAAGGAATCGATGCCACGCTGAACTTACAACGGCCAATTCCTAAGTCTACCATTTCGTATAATTCCTTTTCATTCTCCATTATCACATCTTTTCCGACGATACCAATATCAGCAACGCCATGCTCAACATACGTAAGCACATCGACTGCCTTTACGAGAATAAAGGAGACATTTGCGTTATGACTGTGAAAAACAAGCTTTCTTCCTTTATCCTTTAATTCCGAGCAATCAATACCGATTTTCTCGAGAAGTGGAACAATCTGCTTTTCCAGTCTCCCTTTTGTCAACGCGATTTGAATGTGACGCATGAGGTTTCTCCCTCCTTTTCCAGCTCCCATTTTTCTTTCCAAGCGTACTCCTTAAGCTTACCACCTGATGTATCAACGACAGCGGCAACCTTATTTGCTCTTGCAAAGCTAAATGTCTCCTCGAGCGAAGACATCATAGATAACTCGGTCTTTACACCTTCTTTAATGTATAAAGCGCGAAGCCTTTCTGCTTCTTCAATTGTTTCCAATGAATAATGGATCAGCACCTCTGTTGGTTCTTCTTTTGAAGGCGGATTCTGCTCCTTAAGCACCCGTACAATTTGATCTACCTCAAGGGCAAGTCCAGTCGCTGGAAGGGACTCTCCAAAGTGCTCCATTAATTCATCATAACGACCACCGCTTAAAATTTCATCTCCAACCTCATGGGCGTAACCACGGAAAATGACCCCAGTATAGTAATCAAGGTTTTGAATCATGCCTAAGTCTACGGATATGTAATGACCGTATCCTAGCCGTTCCACCGTTTCATATATATCACGAACGCGCTGAATCGCTTCCTTCATTTCTGCATTGGCAGCCAAACTCTCAGCTTCGTCAATCACGTCTAAACCGCCAAATAAGCGGGGCAAACGCTGAAGCAGCTGAACGGTTTCATCGTTTTGGTCAAATTTCTTCTCCTCTAAAAATTGAGAGAGTCCTGTATAGCTCTTGTTTTCGATATATTCACGTAAAATCGCCTCATCTTCCTCTGTTAAGGAAAGCTTTTTGACGATAGACTTGTAGAGTTTCACCTGACCAATCTCGATTTTGAATTGTGTGAGGCCTACATCCTGCAATGCTGTAATTGCGCTCACAATGCATTCAATCTCCGCACGCAAATTATCAACGCCAATAATTTCAATCCCAGTTTGCGTTAATTCATTGTACTTTCCTGTCATGCTTTTGTTCGCACGAAAAATATTTCCACTATATGTGAGCTTGAGCGGCGGCTTCATCATCGTAGAGCCTACTACCCGGGCAATTGGAATCGTCATATCAGGACGAAGCACTAAAATACGACCGTGATGATCAAAAAATTTGTACATTTTTTCTTCATCTATTGGGCGATTACGGAAGGAAAACACATCATAAAACTCAATTGTTGGCGTACGCACCTCTTCATAACCACGCGATATAAACACACGGCGCAGGCGCTGTTCAATTTCTTCCTTTAATGTGCACTCTTCAAATAAAACGTCCCTCGTTCCGCTTGGATTTGCTCGTTTCCACTTTGTCATCAAAACACCCCTTATCTTTCGAAACGAAAGTTGCTACCTAAAAGATACAGAGGAACGAAAGGTATGTCAAATAGTTTCGAGCCGAAAGAAAGGAAAGAATGTCGGAATCTGTCCTGTAAAGAAAACTCGCCGACTGGCAAGCCCCGCTCCCCTGGTGAAGACAGAGGCGTAGTTGCGCCCTTATACTTCATTCCTAAAATTTATCGCTACGTCTAATTGGCATCTAGCTAGAAATTTATACTTTCCTAAAGTGTAAAAAAGTGGGCTTGACACATTCAGTCTCATCAAGGAAAAACGGACATGGTCCGCCCTTGCCCCTGCGGGAGAATATTCTTTGACACACAAGGCATTGTTTCCTTTTTATGCCAAAAGTTATTCTACAGCTCAGAACAGGTCCGCATCCAAAAAGCTTTCTTATCTTTTAAAATATCCAGCACACAAAACGTGCAGTTCTACGAAGCCCACTCATAAAAAGTTCCCTTATGTTCCTCACGATCCAAGGTGCTCTTCTTCTTTGCATAGCCAAGAATCCTTTGCCGGATGGATCTAGGTTTATCAAGACAACCAGCTGATTGACAAGCCATTAGGCGAAGGCAGAAGTGTAATTGCACTTTGCTCCTAAAATTCCCTACAAGTGTAAAGAAAAACCTTCAATTGGCCTATGCCGCATTGAAGGTTTTCTACACTTTATACGCGTTGTTCGTACAGAGCGATTTCTTTCTCGTATTGAAGAGTAACAGCAATATCATCTAAGCCTTTTAACAGCTTTTCACGCCAAACCGGTTCAATAGAGAAAGAGAAAGTTTCATCTCCTGCTGTAACAGTTTGTTCTTCAAGGTTTACCTCAATCTCAACATCAGCAGCAAGAGAAGCAAGCTTCTTACGTGCAGATTCATCAAGAACAACCGGAAGAATTCTATTTTTTGTACAGTTCATATAAAAAATATCAGCAAAGCTTCCAGCAATAACCACTGAAAAACCATAGTCGGCTAACGCCCATGGCGCGTGCTCACGGGAAGAACCGCACCCGAAGTTTTCTCCAGAGACAAGAATCGTAGCGCCTTTTCGTTGGTTTAACGGAAATTCTGGATTATCGCTGCGATCATCCAGATAACGCCATTCATCAAATAAAAACTCACCAAAACCTGTACGCTCAATGCGTTTTAAATATTGCTTCGGGATAATTTGATCCGTATCAATATTATCATTCATTAATGCTACTACTGTTCCCTTATGCGTAAGAAACGGCTGCATGGTGCTCCTCCTTTCGAATGTCAACGAAACGTCCGTGTACAGCTGCTGCCGCAGCCATTGCTGGGCTGACTAGATGTGTACGTGCGCCTTTTCCTTGACGTCCTTCAAAGTTACGGTTAGAAGTAGATGCACAATGCTCACCTGCTGGCACTTGGTCTGGGTTCATTCCAAGACACATAGAGCAGCCTGCTTCACGCCATTCAAAACCTGCTTCAATAAATACCTCATGAAGCCCTTTTTTCATCGCTTCATTACGCACCTGCTTTGAACCAGGAACAACAAGAGCCCGCACTCCTTCTTTTACCTTTTTCCCTTTGATAAAGGAAGCTGCTTCCTCCAGGTCAGAAAGGCGAGAGTTTGTACAGGAGCCGATAAATACGTGCTGCACTTCAATATCCTCAACCTTTTGTCCTGGTGTAAGACCCATATATTCGTAAGCACGCTCATCATTCACATCAGCAGCTGGTGGAAGCACTGCATCTATACTTACACCCATGCCAGGATTTGTTCCCCAAGTCACGTACGGAGCAAGGTTAGATACATCCACAGTTACGTGGCGATCGTAGACAGCATCCTCGTCTGTAAAAAGTGTTTTCCAGTCTTCTACAGCTTTTTCGAAATTCTCTGGAGCGAAAGGACGGCCTTTTACGTAAGCGAATGTCGTTTCGTCAGGTGCAATCAATCCCGCTTTTGCCCCGCCTTCAATCGCCATGTTACAAAGCGTCATTCGCTCTTCCATCGTCATATTTTCAATTGCTTCTCCGTAGAACTCAATCACGTGCCCTGTTCCCATGGAAACGCCGTACATCGCAAGCAAATGTAAAATAATATCTTTAGAGTACACACCTTTTGCAAGCTTGCCTTTCAGTTCCACACCCATTGACTTTGGCTTCTTTTGCCAAAGCGCTTGTGTAGCTAATACATGCTCAACCTCGCTTGTCCCAATACCAAACGCCAGAGCGCCAAACGCACCGTGTGTAGAAGTGTGACTGTCACCGCAAACAATTGTTTTGCCCGGCTGAGTTAATCCAAGCTCAGGACCGATTACGTGAACAATCCCTTGGCGCTCGTCATCCATACCGGCAAGAGTCACACCAAATTCCTTACAGTTTGCGCTTAGCGTATCCATTTGCTTCTTCGCAATCTCATCTGTAATATTCCAAACATCCTTTGTCGGAACATTATGATCCATCGTAGCAAAAGTCAAATCAGGTCTTCTTACCTTACGGCCTGCAAGACGAAGCCCTTCAAACGCTTGTGGAGACGTTACTTCGTGGACAAGGTGAAGATCGATATAGATGAGTTCAGACCCGCCTTCAGTTTCCGCTACAACGTGACGTTCCCACAATTTATCGAACAATGTTTTTGCCATTATCTTCCCCTCCCAACTGGTGCTTGCTCCTCCATTGCCTCTAATACAGCATCAGTAAATGACACAGTTGTCTCTGTTCCACCTAAATCACCTGTACGACGGCCTGATCTTAATACAGAGGAGATTGCATTTTCAATCGCCTGTGCTTCTTCTCGTAAACCGAACGATTGCTCAAGCATCATCGCCACCGAGCGAAGCATCGCAATTGGATTTGCTTTACTTTGTCCTGCAATATCAGGAGCTGAACCGTGAATCGGCTCATATAACGATAAACCTGTTTCCGAATGGCTGGCAGACGGCAGCATGCCTAGTGAACCAGCTAATACTGAGGCCTCATCGCTTAAAATATCACCAAATAAATTTTCAGTTACAATTACATCAAAACGACCTGGATGAACGATCAGCTCCATAGCCGCTGCATCTACAAGAAGATGCTCAAGCTGTACATCAGGGTAACGCCCTGACACTTCCTCTGCAACTTCTCTCCACAGCTTACTGGACTCTAACACATTCGCTTTATCAATGGAAGTAACCTTTTTACGGCGTGTTTGAGCAAGCTGGAATGCATATTCTACAATTCTCTCAATTTCTTTTCTTGTGTACGTCAGCGTGTCCGTAGCTTGATCCGCTGTGCGCTCCTTCGGCTGAGAAAAATAAATGCCGCCCGTTAATTCTCGCACGACGACAAAGTGTACATCCTTCGCTGATTCTTCCTTGAGTGGAGATAAATACGCTACCGCTTCATCAACCTCTACAGGACGGACATTTGCATATAATCCAAGTGCCGAACGTAAAGCGAGAAGGCCTTTTTCCGGGCGCTCCGTTGCATTGTCCCATTTCGGACCACCAATTGCTCCTAATAACACTGCATCGCTAGCTAAACAAGCTTCTAACGTTTTAGCAGGAAACGGTTGACCACACTGGTCGATTGCCGCTCCGCCAAATGCTTCGTCTTGCAAATGAAAGCGATGCTCATAGAGACGTTCTGTTAATGTAAGTACCTTTTTGGCACTTTCCATAATTTCCGGGCCAATCCCGTCCCCAGCTAAACAAACGATTGTTTTTTCCATACATGCTCACTCCCTTACGATTTGACGACAGCTGCCAATCTGTTCAGTTTGCCCGCCGCATAAAGTACGCTCGCTTGGAAGCTTCCAGCATGTCCTGCGCTACTCCGAATCCGGAAAGACGTTTTTTCGTTTTATTCCAATTCAACGTGAATAGGCGCAAATGCGTTCGTACCGCAGCGAATTACTGCTTTAACCGCCTATGCCAAGAACAGATTATCCGTTCTTGGCACATGTTGGGCGGAAATTTGAACGCCCGGAAACAGCTACTATAACAATGCAGCTGCTTCACGAAGCGTGTGTATTACTTCTTTGTAGGATTAAACTCCCATTTTCACCTTTGGTTTTACGAATGGCATCATCGCACGAAGCTCGCGGCCTACTACTTCGATTTGGTGTTTGTTGTCCGCTTCGTTAATTGCATTGAAGTTTGGACGACCAGATTTATGCTCTTCGATCCATCCTTTTGCGAATGTTCCATCTTGAATGTCTTTTAAAACGTCTTTCATTGCAGCTTTTGTTGCATCTGTTACAACGCGGTGACCTGTTACGAAGTCGCCCCATTGAGCTGTATCAGAGATAGAGTAGCGCATGTTTTCTAATCCGCCCTCATACATAAGGTCTACGATTAATTTTAATTCATGTAAGCACTCAAAGTATGCAACCTCTGGTTGGTAGCCAGCTTCTACAAGCGTTTCAAATCCTGCTTTTACAAGCGCTGTTGTGCCGCCGCAAAGTACTGCCTGCTCACCGAAAAGATCTGTTTCTGTTTCTTCTTTGAATGTCGTTTCAAGTACACCAGCGCGAGTAGATCCGATTCCATCAGCATAAGATAATGCTTTTTCGCGTGCTGTGCCAGTTGCATCTTGGTATACAGCGAACAATGCAGGAACTGCTCCGCCTTCTACGAACGTACGGCGTACAAGATGTCCTGGACCTTTTGGAGCTACTAGGAATACATCTACATCTGCAGGAGGCTTGATTTCGCCGAAGTGAACGTTAAAGCCGTGCGCGAATACAAGCGCGTTGCCTGCTTCTAGGTTAGGTGCGATTTCTTGGTTGTATACGTCTCCTTGAAGCTCATCTGGAAGCAAGATCATGATTACTTCTGCTGCTTTTGCAGCTTCAGCTACTGTTTTCACTTCGAATCCGTCTTGCACTGCGATATTCCAAGATCTTCCTTGACGAAGACCGATGATTACATCAAAGCCATTGTCACGAAGGTTTTGCGCATGTGCGTGACCTTGGGAACCGTATCCTACGATTGTGATTGTTTTTCCTTTTAATACGTTAGTTTGTACTGCGTCTTGATAATAAACCTTTGCCATGTTAGTGGGCCTCCTAATAATTAGTTAATGAGCATTGCTTGTTGTTTTTCTTGCTTTTTCATGCTGCGAGTAAAAGCTGTAACGCCTGTACGGGCGATTTCTTTTAAGCCATATGGGCGCAGCAATTCAATTAAAGCTTCTACTTTGTCTTGTGTCCCCGTTACCTGTACAACGACAGAATCCTTGCCTACGTCAATAATGGACGCACGGAACGGTTCAACTAAGCTATATATTTCGGAGCGTGTCGCAACCGTAGTCGCTACCTTAATTAAGGCAAGCTCACGGGCGATCATCGATTCATCCGTAATATCTGTTACTTTGAGTACATCAATTTGTTTATTCAGCTGCTTTGTCAGCTGCTCCATTTGCTGTAGATCATCTACATGCACAACAATCGTCATGCGCGATACATCAGGAAATTCGGTATGACCTACGGAGATGCTTTCAATGTTAAATTGTCTTCTTGACATAACACCAGTGATGCGGTTTAGCACTCCGCTTTGGTTGCGGACTGTAGCTGTTACAATGCGCTTCATCCTTCTATTCCCTCCATTTCATGAACACCTTTACCCGGCGCAACCATCGGCATAACCTTCTCCGACTGGATAACACGGCAATCGATAAGCACCGGACCTGGATAGTCCATCGCTTCCTGCAACTGTTGCTTTAGGAGCGCAGGATCTTCGATGCGCACACCGTGAATGCCGTATGCAGCCGCAAGCGCAATGAAGTCAGGCTGGCTTTGAGGCAGGGAATGTGAATAGCGCTTTTGGTAGAATGACTCTTGCCATTGACGTACCATGCCGAGAGCTTCGTTATTAATAATCAAAATTTTAACAGGAAGATCATGATCTTTCAAAACACTTAGCTCCTGAAGCGTCATTTGGAAACCAGCGTCTCCAACAATCGCAACAACAAGCTCATCCGGTTTTCCAAATTGCGCTCCAATAGCGGCAGGGAAGCCAAAGCCCATCGTTCCTAAACCGCCGGATGTTACCCATTTGTCAGGGTTTTTGAACGGATAATATTGTGCAGACCACATTTGGTGCTGACCTACATCCGTTGTGATAATCGCATTTCCTCCTGTTATTTCATGAAGAGCTGCAATCGCTGCCTGCGGTTTAATTGCTTCATCAGTTTCTTTATAAGCAAACGGATATTTTTCTTTTCGATTTTGCTGTAAAACAAGCCATTCCATATGATTTGTCTTAGAGCCGCTCTTCTCAAGTAGTGCCTCTAGCGCAAGCTTCGCTGTTCCAACAATCGGAATTTGTGTTGGAACATTCTTGCTGATTTCAGCTGGATCGATATCAATATGAGCAACCACAGCATTTTGAGCAAAGTGTGCTAAATTTCCAGTTAAGCGATCATCGAAGCGTGCACCAATATTAATCAGTAAGTCACACTCATATAGTGCCATGTTTGCTGCATATGATCCGTGCATGCCGCCCATTCCAAGGAAGAGCGGATCTTCCGGCGGGAATCCGCCTAGGCCAAGCAATGTATGCACAACTGGAATTTGGTACATACGAGCAAAGCGTGTTAATTCTTCAGAAGCTTTTGCATGCAAGACACCCGCTCCTGCTAAAATAACAGGCTTTTCCGCTGTTTGTAATGCTTTAAGCAATTTAGCAATTTGCATGCGATTTGGCTCATAATTTGGCTGATATCCCGGCAAATTAATAGGAGCCTTCTCAAGCACTTCTCCAGCATCTGTTACCATATTTTTTGGCAAGTCAATCACAACAGGACCTGGACGCCCTGTAGATGCGATATGAAACGCCTCTTTGATAATACGCGGTAAGTCTGATACCTTACGCACTTGATAGTTGTGCTTTGTAATCGGTGTTGTTAAACCGATGATATCCGCTTCCTGGAATGCATCTGTTCCGATTACTGTTGATGCTACCTGTCCAGTAAAAACAACGAGTGGTAAAGAATCCATCATCGCATCCGTTAAACCCGTCAATACGTTCGTAGCACCAGGGCCGCTTGTCACAACAACTACCCCTGGCTTTCCTGTAACACGAGCGTATCCTTCAGCAGCGTGGATTGCTCCTTGTTCATGACGCGTTAAAATATGTGGAATTTCAAAGTCATATAAAGCATCGTAAAGAGGAAGAACCGCTCCTCCCGGATACCCAAAAATTACTTCTACGTTCTCCTCTTTCAGCGCCTCAAGCAGAAGCGCTGCCCCTGTAGCCATTTTTTCTTGAGTTTGTTGGGACATCGTTCTTAGGCCTCCTAACACCAAATTTTTCCAGCAAAAAAATCTCTCGCCCATACTTCAGCTATGCTGAAGGGACGAAAGATTTTCGTGGTACCACCCTTCTTCACAGGAATATAATCCTGCCTCAATGACTCCTATTGGAATCAAGCTTATAACGCAGCTACCGTCCAAGCCTACATAAGTTCAGCTTGGCGCTCAGGGGCGATGTTCATTGAGACGAACCGTCGGTTTTCACCAGCCACCGACTCTCTGTGAGGCTTCGCCTTCAACTACTCCTCCCCGTCAACGCTTTATACTTTTAAGATGCCGCCTGTATTCGCTGATGTAACGAGCTTCGCATAACGTGCTAAGTACCCGCTCTTCACCTTTGGCTCAGGAGCAACGAATTGAGTTTTACGTGCTTCTAATTCTTCATCTGAAATATCTAAATTAAGGTTTCTTTCCACTAAGTCAATAGTAATTGTATCACCATTGTTGATGTAAGCAATAGGACCGCCTTCTGCCGCTTCTGGCGATACGTGACCAATTGCAATTCCGCGCGTTGCCCCAGAAAAACGTCCATCTGTAAGCAATGCTACCTTTTTGCCTAATCCTTTTCCAACAATAGCGGACGTAGGAGCAAGCATTTCTGGCATACCAGGACCGCCTTTTGGTCCTTCGTAGCGAATAACAACAACGTGACCTTCTTTTACAGTTCCATTATGAATTGCTTCTACAGCTTCATCGTGAGACTCGAAGCAGATCGCTTCCCCAACAAATTTTGTAATCGATGGGTCAACAGCACCTACTTTGATTACACTGCCGTTTGGCGCGATGTTTCCGAACAGTAGGGATAGTCCCCCTGTGGCGCTGTAAGGATTTTCTTTCGAACGAATTACCTCGTTGTTGAGAATGGAAGCATGCTCCACATTTTCATACAATGATTTTCCTGTAATTGTAATGCGTTCTGAGTTAATTGCACCTGGAATGGAAGCAAGTTCTTTAATAATTGCAGATACGCCTCCAGCCAAATGTACATCATGCATGGAATAATCAGAAGCTGGGCTGATTTTTGCCAAGTATGGTACGCGCTTTGCTACTTCATTGATACGATTTAAATCATAATCGATACCCGCTTCATTAGCAATAGCCAATAAATGCAATACTGTATTTGTAGAGCCGCCCATTGCCATATCAAGAGCAAATGCATCATCAATAGCTTTCTCTGTAATAATATCGCGAGGCTTAATATCATTTTTAACTAAGTCCATAAGATGGAATGCAGCTTTATAAATTAATTCATGTCTTTCTTTGCTTGTTGCAACGAGCGTTCCGTTACCAGGAAGTGCAACTCCAAGCATTTCCATAATTGTGTTCATAGAGTTTGCTGTGAACATTCCTGAGCAGGAGCCGCATGTAGGACAGGCTGCCTGTTCCATAGCAATCAGATCATCTACACTCATTTTTCCTGACTTTACTGCTCCTACACCTTCAAACATGGATACAAGGTTGAGCGGCTTTCCATCTTTGGATACGCCTGCTTCCATCGGTCCACCTGATACAAAAACAGCCGGCACGTTTGTACGAACGGATGCCATTAACATACCTGGCGTGATTTTATCACAGTTAGGCATATAAAATACACCATCAAACCAGTGGGCATTAATAACCGTTTCAGCCGCATCCGCAATGATTTCACGGCTTGGCAAGGAATAGCGCATACCGATGTGTCCCATCGCAATGCCGTCATCTACCCCGATTGTATTAAATTCAAATGGCACGCCGCCTGCTTCGCGAATCGCTGCCTTCACCACATCTGCCAATTCTCTTAAATGAATATGTCCTGGAACAATATCGATATAGGAGTTACAAATAGCGATAAATGGTTTATCGAAATCTTCCTCCTTTACACCCGCCGCATAAAGTAAACTGCGGTGCGGAGCACGATCGATTCCTTTTTTAATCATATTACTGCGCAAAGGTATCTCCTCCATTAACCAACTTGATCTGCTGTATAAATTTTTTCTCCATCTTCTACTACAAGCTTTCGGAATTCCTCAAGGAGACGGTTTGTATGGGCACCTGGTTTTCCATCGCCAATCGTGCGGCCGTCCACCTTTGTCACAGCAATTACTTCTGCTGCCGTTCCTGTTAAAAATACTTCGTCTGCTACGTACACATCATGACGTGTGAACAATTCCTCACGCACATCATAGCCAAGCTTTTTACCGATTTCCATAATTGCATTGCGCGTAATGCCTTCTAACGCACCAGCGGAGCTTGGAGGAGTAATAAGCTTGTTTCCCTTAACAAGAAATACGTTGTCGCCTGATCCCTCTGCAACATATCCTTGTTCGTTGAGCATAAGGGCTTCTAATACACCTGCCAATTTCGCTTCTATCTTCACAAGAATGTTGTTCAAGTAGTTTAAAGACTTCACTTGCGGACTTAATACATCCGGACGGTTGCGTCTCGTTGCCACCGTGATGATTGGAATACCTGTTTCATAAAACTCAGCTGGGAAAAGCGCCAATTGTTCCGCAATGATGACAACGGTAGCAACTGGGCAAGAAGCTGGATCCAATCCGAGGTTTCCTGTTCCACGAGATACAACTAAACGGATATAGCCATCTGATAATTGGTTTTTTCGAATTGTTTCAGCTACAAGCTCTGTCAGTTCTTCTAATGTATATGGAATCTCCAGCAAAATGGACTTTGCGGATTCAAATAATCGCACAAGATGCTCTTTTAGGCGAAAGACGTTGCCGCTGTAAACACGGATTCCTTCAAAAACGCCATCGCCGTATAAGTACCCATGATCATAAACTGATACTTTTGCTTCATGCTTAGGAACGAATTCTCCGTTTAAAAAAATCAACTGTTCGTTCACTTGAAATCCCCCTATATGCTTTCAATTTATCTTTGTATGTTACTTAGTTTACGACTCCTTCGCCAAGAAATCAAAATAATTTTTAGAATTTTTTAATAATGGATATTCAAAACAAGCTAAAAACATTGTTATATCAAATGTGTTAACGTTTTCAAAAAAAGAAAATTTTTTTTTCGACAAATTCTGCATTTTAAAAATACTTTTGTGCTAGCAGGAACTTTTTTACATATTTTTACAGTGTTTTAAGCTGTAAAATCATTCACTTTTCGTTAGTATGCCATATATAACAAGACATGCACCTTCCATATAGCGGAAAAAAAGACAAATCAACATAACAGTCATATTTCAGTAAAATAACTCATATTTCTATTTTCAAAAAGTTCTATTAGCCAAATCGACAAGGAGGGCTCGAAAAATGACGATTTTGCAGATTAAAGGTACAAAACAGGAAATTCAAAAAATACTGGATTTGTTTAACTTTATAGAGAAGACCAATCTTTTCCCACTTGAACATTGTGTAGAACTTCGTCTTCAGAGAGACAATGGAACACATAAAGCTGACATGCTGGTTGTTTCCTCAAATATAGAGTTAAACGATCATGAAGCCAACGAAGCCGACAGCTTTGTTATCAAAATGCTTACTGGTGTCTATAATGATTAAGTCCTTCTTTCCTTGTATAGCAATTGAAATTGAACTCCTTGCATAATTCTGTAGAAAATGAAACATATTACAGATTGTATAACATAGCAGGGGGTGAACAACATGGCAAAAATCGGAGTAGAGCATTCATTAACAAACGTACAGCAAGCATTGCAACAGAAGGGTCATCAAATTATTCAACTTCATTCTGAGCAGGACGCACAAGGATGTGACTGCTGCATCATTACTGGAATAGACTCGAATGTAATGGGGATGAGCGATCGTTCAATCGATGGACCTGTTATTGAAGCAAGCGGTTTAACCGCTGAGGAAATTTGTCAGCAGGTAGAAAGCAGAATTCAGTAGTCATAGTTCTCTTTAATGGCTGCGTTTCTCTTCAGCAAAAAAACCTCCTTGTTCACATAGAACAAGGAGGTTTTTATATAAACGGGAAAGCAACAATCACTTAGTACTCTTATGAAAGCCCTGCCTCTCTTTCATTGTGCGGTTCCAATGACCGCTCCCTTTGAAAGCCAGCATACAAAAAATTCATAGAGTGCGCTGTCCGGCTCACGAACACAAGGCCGAATGGCAAAAAAGCTGCTAAAGTTGTTGGCTCTTTATACAAAGCCCGATCTTTATACAGTTTCTTATCAAGTGCAGACAAGCATTGCTTTTTTCTTTTTCTATACTAGCTAATGAATACTACCACTTACAACTGAGACACAGGATAACATTGTATATCATAAATCACCAAAAAGCAATATGTAAATGTTTTACATACAAAAACACTGCAGCAGGACAAGCTGATAAACTCCAGCATAAATGCACCAAGTCAGGAATAAGGTATTCTTGACTTGGCGCCTCCACAACTTATATATACGTCTTCTCATCAAACAGCTTTCGTATACGCTCCTTGAGGAAATAAATGAGAATGGCACTGATTAATAAAATTAACCCAACCGCAAATTGCTTTACATTAATCATTTGCTTACCTCCTCGTCTACATCATTCCACATAACGTATCAATTTCATACACGTTTTCCGCTTGATGAGAGGAAGTAACCAGTGCTGAAACACGGAAGATCACTTACATGGGCTAAAGCCCTTCAAAATCAATAAAAGATGGCTCTCGCCATCTTTTATTGATTTTGACTCTGATTTTGATTTTGATTCATCATACTTTGAACTGATTTCAGTGCTTGCGGTGCCGCGTCCATTGCTTTTTCAATAAGATGTGTACCGCTATGCAAGTGCATAACTTGAACTCCCTTAGCACCAACGACTAAAAACGCAACCGGCGACATTGATACGCCAGCCCCGCTTCCGCCGCCAAACGCGAACTGAACATCAGTTGCAGGTTTTTCTCCCGCTGCAGTACGCGTTTTTTTCACACCGTCTCCAAAGTCGCTTCCTCCCGCCCCAAAACCGAACGCCACTTTCGAAACAGTTAACACTACACTTCCATCATGCGTAGAAACGGGCTTACCCATAATTGTATTTACATCGACCATTTGCTTTAAATTTTCCATAGCAGTTCTCATTAAGTCTTCAATTGGATGGTTTGTCATGAAAATCCTCCTGCCTTCTTTCGGTGTCTCTCATATGTTTTCCAAAAACCACATAACCATACCAAAATTTTTAGGGTTGGTTTTCGTAAATGAAAGTCGGTCATTGGGGTCATAATAAGAGAGCCTTCTTATTCAGGAAGGCAATGGACTCAAGGAGGAATCGCTATGGCAGATTATGAACGCAACAATCGCAGATTGCTTCGCGATTTTCAAACCGAAGATGAAGAGTATGCTGCAGAAGTAGCACCCGCCCGCATCCGTAATGACAGACGGGAGGACGATGCAACAGCAGGAGGAACCATCGTCGGCTTTATCTCTCTAGCACTTGCTGTTCTCTCCTTCTTCACATATCCGGTTATTTTCGGAATCGGAGCCGTATTGCTCGGTATGTACGCGCGAGCACGCGGCGCGCACAAAACAGGAACATTCGCGATCATTTTAGGAGCCATCGCCGCAGTACTCGCATTAGTATTCCGGGTTGCGTTAGCTGCGTTTTTCTTATCATTATTCTAAAAAACGCGTCGACTGGCGAAAGCCAGCGGCGCAGTTGCCCTTACACTGTACGCATAAATTTTCCCAACTACACCGAATGGACTTCTAGCAGGAAATTGATACGTCTACAGTGTAATTAAAAGATCAGGAAGAACCATATCTTCCTGGTCTTTTTATTCTGCAAACCAGGCTGATTGACTTCCGATAATTTACAAAACTAACAAAGGAGCGACAATCCTCCGTCTACAATGATTGTCTGCCCGCGAATCATGCTTGCAGCCGGTGTACATAAAAAATACACTGTCTCTGCCAAATCGTTAGGCTCAACAATGCGCCCTGCTGGATTTCGATTTGCCGCCTCCTCAAGCAGCTGCTCTCGATTTGGAAAATGCTTCAGCGCGTCCGTATCAACAGCACCTCCAGAAACAGCATTTACGACAATCCCTTTCGGTGCCAATTCCACCGCTAAGTAACGCGTTAATGCTTCCACCGCTGCTTTTGACACACCTACTGCTACATAGTTCGGCAGCGCCCGGATCGAACCGAGACTTGACATCGCCACAATAGAGCCCCCGCCACTTTTCTCCATCAGCTTTGCCGCCTCCTGCGCCGCAAATAAATATGCTTTACTATTAATTTCCTGCGTCCAATCCCAATGGCTCTCTTCAATCTCCATCAGGGGCCGTATCACACCAGAAGCTGCGTTATTAATAAACACATCCAATCTTCCAAAGTACTGCTCTGTTTCCTGAAATAAACTGCGAATTTGCTCCATTTCCTTTACATTCGCTTTTACAAGATGAACCGCCACGCGATACTCTTGTTCAATCTCCAACTTTGTTTGCTCAGCATCACTTTTCTTACGCATATAATTCAGCACTAAATCGTATCCTTCGCGCGCAAAGCGCTTTGCAATTGCTTTCCCGATTCCTCTCGTTCCCCCTGTGATTAGTGCTACTTTTTTTGTCATACGTGACTCCTCCTAATCGAACTCATAATGTCCAAATTTTACCGCCCTCTTCAGATTCGGTCAATGCTTAAAATTCGTTTTGCTTTCACATTGGCTGCACTATACTTTCTAAAAAATATAAAAGAAAGGGATGAGCACGCTCACCCCTTTTGATCATGTATCTCTTTTGACTTGCTTCCTTTGCGGGAACGATATTCCTTTCCTTTGTTATCGTCTCCCGTAACAAGATGGGACCCTAGCTGCATTTGATTATGTCCAGCTTCTGGAGAACCTTGATTTTTACTTCCTTTACTTCCATTTCTGCTTGTCATTATGATCCCTCCCTTTTTTCATCCGTAGAATTATTGTGCCTCGATCTATAGCGAATTACTCACTATTGCCTCTGCCTTTTCTGCAAAAATAGACAAATGATGCTCTATGTATATTCCCACCTTTACCCCCTACACTACCTTTTACACAAGCCGCTGCAAAACCAAAATCATCATTTCCATCTCTTCTTCTGTTAAAGAAGAAAATTTCTGTTGAAAATAGCCCTCCCGCCTTTGCTCCATCTCTTCAATAAGCTGCCTTCCCTTTTCAGTAATCTCTAAATACACAATCCGCCGATCGAGCTCAGATCGAAAACGAGTGAGCAGCCCTTTTGTGATAAGCTTTTCAGATACAGCTGTAATGTGACTATTAGACACGTTCAGTTCACTGGCCACACGTGACACCATTTCTCTATTCTGATGCTTTAGAATACGTAATACAACAAACTCATTCCATGGAATATAAGGCTCGAACATCTTTCCTATGTCGCTGCGAAACGAACGAAATGTTGCAAGCATTTGTACAGATAAATCATTCATAAGCCGTTCACGTTTTTCCACTCTATCCTCTCCCGTTTTTAATGATGTATGTATATAAGTAACATATAATATTCTCTTGTACATGTCATTTCTTTTTGTTACAGATAGTATCAGTTCATGTAAACTTGGCAATACATGATAACAGTTGCTTTCATTACAAGCTTTACCTTTGAAGGGCAGAAGTACCATGCCCTTCTTTTTTATGTTTTAAGAATAAAGAAAACTCGTCGATTGACGAGCTGTGCTCTTCGGCGAAGACAGAGACGTAGTTGCACTTATACTGTATTCCTAAAATTTCCGACTACATCGAATTGACTCCTAGCTGGAAATTTATATCTTCTTACAGTGTAAAGAAAACTCGTCGATTGACGAGTCGTGCCTGTGGGCGTAGCCCTACTTATACTGTATTCCTAAAATTTCTCGCTACGTCGAATTGGCTTCCAGCTAGGAATGTATACTTTCTTACAGTGCAAGTGTAACTGCAATTACATCTCTATTCTCGCCTAACTGTACAGCTTATAGCCGTGCTCCATAGCAACAGCATCCCAAGGGCTCGTAAAATCTTGAATAATAACCATTGTTCCAATATGTACTCGTTCAAATAACTCGTGCACATCACTGTTGTACATCCTAATGCATCCGTTTGATACATAACGTCCGATTGTAGATGCATTACTATTTCCATGAATAGCATACGTTGTACCGTTCGTACCGTCTATATCCAGACCAATCCATCGATCACCAAGCGGGTTACGAGGATCACCGCCTGGAATGTTTAATTTGTAAAATGGCCGATTTTTAATTTTATTTACAATCGGAAACTTTCCTGTCGGTGTTGGTGTTGAGCTTTTACCTGTGGCAACTATAAACTTCTTTACAAGATGTCCGTTCTCAAATAGTGCCAGCTCATTGGTCGCACGATTGATAATAATTAACTGCTCCGGAACAGGTGTCATATACCGCCTCAGCACCTCTTCATCAGATGGCAGAGAATACGTACGAGATGGCAGCTCTACAGCAGTTTGATACAAAGATACGGCTTGCGGCTTGATTACCCCGCTATAAGCCATAACACCCGCAAACAAAACGAGACACATCATCGAATAAAACAGCCAAGGACACTGTTGTATTTTATTAGAAAGCCATTCCACCTTCACATCCCCCTTTGAAACGAGATACTTTTATTCTATATCCCTGCATTCTAAAGGAGTGATGGGAATGTACCAAAAATTCTCCTGTTTTTCTTGATCATCCTTTGTTTTTTTACATTTTTTAACATACTTATATACAACGACCTGTTGTTACTGTAGCAGCTTATAGTATACAAATCTCCAGCAGCTACGCTCCTTAAGAAAGCCTCTCTGTTTGAACGACATCAAAACATAAAAGGGAAATTCCCTATTTTGTAAAATGGGATTGGAGTACGTATTACTCCTGATGCAGAATATAATGGTTCTACTATGTTTTTTATTCTGACATCAGAATGAGGATATGCTATAATAATCTGTATTTTGCACAAGGAAGGACAGTTATGGAACATACAACAACGATTCGACAAAAGCTCAAACAGTTTCTTATGCTATTTCTGCCCGTATTTGTTACACAACTCTCATTGTTTATGATGAGCTTTTTTGACACAACGATGTCGGGGCATGCCAGCTCCTCGGATTTAGCAGGCGTCGCCATTGGTACAAGCATTTGGATTCCCGTCAGTACCGGTATCGGCGGCATTTTATTATCAGTTACACCAATTGTCGCGCAGCTAACAGGCGCCAAAAAGAAGGAAGAAGTCGCACCGCTTGTCATACAAGCAATTTACCTCGCTATCGCCGCAAGCGTTATAATCATTATTGTCGGTTTTTTCACCGTCCCGCTTGTTTTACAAGAGATGAAACTCGAACCGGAAGTGCGCCGCATTGCTAAAGGATTTTTAACGATGCTTGCATTCGGTATCCCCTCGATGCTCGTCTATAACGTGCTTCGTTCCTTTATAGATGCGCTCGGCCAAACACGTGTATCAATGCTGATTACATTATTATCACTTCCTATTAACATAGCGCTGAACTATGTATTTATATTCGGAACATTTGGTGCGCCGCGATTGGGCGGTGTTGGAGCCGGCATTGCATCAACTGTAACATATTGGTGCATTCTCGCCATCGCTATTTTCATCATCCATACAAAGAGATCTTTTTCTACGTATGAGATTTTTAAAAAATTGTATCGCATCTCGTTAGCAACGTGGAAAGAATTGCTCAAGCTCGGTGTGCCAATTGGGTTTGCAATTTTCTTTGAAACGAGCATTTTCGCCGCCGTTACACTGCTGATGAGTACCTTTGATACCGCAACGATTGCAGCGCATCAGGCAGCCATTAATTTTGCCTCTATGCTCTATATGACGCCGCTTAGCCTCTCTATGACAATTACAATCGCGGTCGGCTTCGAGGTCGGCGCAACAAGATATCGAGACGCACGGCAGTATAGCATTATCGGCATTGGTCTCGCTCTCTGCTTCGCTGCTGTCTACTCAATCATTATCTTCTTATTCAGCGAACAAGTGGCGTCACTGTATACAAAGGATGCACATGTCTTACAATTGGCACAGCACTTCCTATTTTTCGCTATTCTGTTCCAAGTATCGGATGCCATTGCTACCCCTGTGCAAGGCGCACTACGCGGATATAAGGACGTAAATACCGCTCTTATTATGACACTCGTGGCCTACTGGGTTATCGGCTTACCGTCCGGGTATATCCTTGCGACCTATACCTCTCTTGGCGCGACAGGTTATTGGATCGGTTTAATTTCCGGGCTTGCGTGCGGGGCAGTATTTTTATCGGTACGACTTGTACATGTACAGCGAATAAAACAAAAGGAAAAGAAAGCTGCATGAAGAAAGCTCGCTGCCTTGGCGAGCTATTTTCATGAATTCTTCCTTCTTGGAACAAACTAAGACAAAAAGTGAAGGTGATATGATGCATACGGTATGGAAAGGGAACCTCTCATTTGGTCTTGTCAATATCGGTGTAAAGTTGCACAGCGCCATCGAAGAAAAAGACGTGAAATTGACTAGTCTCCACAAAGATTGTCTCGTCCCGATTCAACATGAAAAAATCGCTCCAGGCTGTGATGATGACCGTATTGAGGCAAATGATATTATTAAAGCGTACGAATACCGTCCCAATGAATATGTACTCATTAGCAATGAGGAGCTAGAAGCCCTGAAGAAGGCTTACGAGGTCAAGTCTGTTACGATTATTTCCTTTGTTCAATTAGAAGAAATTGATCCTGTCTATTTCGACCGTTCTTATTTCCTTTCGCCTACCGGCGGCTCAGAAAAGGCGTACGTCTTACTCAGACAAGCACTTGAGCGAACCGGAAAAATAGGCATTGTCAGCATCTCACTCCGCAGCCGCCAGCATCTCGCTGTCATTCGTGCTCATGAGCGCTGCCTCATCCTAGAAACCATTCACTATCCAGATGAAGTGCGTACTGTCGATATGGTGCCAAACATCCCAGCGGACGACCAAATTACCATCCAAACGAAGGAGCTTATTGCCGCAACTACACTTATCAACCAATTAACCGTTCCATTTGTACCAGCAGATTACACAGATCAATATCGCACCGCTCTTTTAGACCTTATTGAATCCAAAATTGAACAGCACGACGTCCAAAGTAAACCGATTTTAAGTCCCACAAGTGAACGCATCGCAACCATTATTGAAGCGCTCAATGCAAGTATCGAGCAAACAAAATCGACCGCCAAACCTAAACCCGTTCACAAACCAACACAAGTCACCAGTTAAAAGCGACTCTACAATAGAGCCGCTTTTTTCGTAAACATAAAGAAAACTCGCTGATTGGTGATCCCTGCTCCTGAGTGAAGACAAAGGCGTAAAAAGAGACCGTATATACCATACAGTCTACATCAAATCAGATGAATCATCATAATCATATCGAAAGCCATCCTTATACTTATCCATATCTAAATCGTCTGTATTCATACTGCGTTGCGAACCATTTTTCCAGCTCAGCTTGTGCAGCAAGCCTTCATACAGCGTGATTTCTTCATAATCTGTGCTGTTCAAAACTGCTACTCGTAAAGCCTGTGCAATAATTGCCTTATCGTTTTCATCGAGCACCATCGGCATAACCTCCAGCCCTATACTTTTTACCCTTTTACCTTTTGTCAATTTCTTCATTTTTATGCAGCATTCAGAACGGCACAATTGTCCTGCTTTGCTCGGGAAGGGAAAACAATTTTCCAGACAATGCAGCGCTTTTTCCTCATTGATCCGAGGGTTCTCCCGCAACGAGCAGGCCACTGAAGCTAGACACTGCTCCCAAAATGTATGCGTTCTTACTCCTGGAAAAAGAGCTGCCCAAATACAAATAGCCAGCTCCTCTTATCGTTTGACTGGACTGGAATAGAGATACTCACTAAACAAACTCATTTTTTCAGTACACTCAGGATGTGTGAAGGATGCTTTTGTCCCTTTTTTCTTTTTGATGTTGGAAATATTTGAAGTTTATCTTGACGCCTAGTAGGATGATGAGTAGAATATAAAACAAATAGTGATTATGAAAACCGTTACATAGTATAACTGGTCTTGATCACAAATTTATGGGGCTGTAGTTTAATGGGAGAATAGCGCAATGGCATTGCGTTGGTGAGGGTTCGATTCCCTTCGGCTCCATCCCTTATATCTGACAAAAATCTACGTTGTATAACGTTCATATTTTAACTACGGCACCCCCGTTTATTCTGTAATCCAGATCAACGGGGGTGCCGTAGTTATATTCTTCAAGTTTTTGGAAGTAACTAGAAGAATGGAAAACGTAAACGGAAATAGCGTTCATCGTAGGTTCTTTATACTTAATATATGGAACCTGTTTTTCCCAATGCCTATTAACAAGTTTGTTTTTCAGAAATCAGAAGGCTCCTTCTACCAAAGTACACCCAGGGGGGACAATATAAGGCGCAAAGGATCTTTCACTCCCTCAAACATCCTTTGCACCATTCTTTTCACACCTCACGCCCACCACATATCGCCTGCAGACTCACGAATCAAAACAGCATTTAAGTTTTTGACAGCGCGCGCAAAGCCTTCGTCGATTGACATGATTGCATCCTCATGCTCAATGCTTACAACGTAGTCATAGTTGTACATACGAAGCGCGCTCATCATATCTGACCATTCCTGCATACTGTGTCCACAGCCGACACTTCGGAACGTCCATGCGCGTGATTGCACATTTCCGTATGGCTGCATGTCCGTCAATCCGTACATATTCACATTATCCTGATCAATATACGTATCTTTTGCATGGAAGTGATGAATGGCTCCGGCTTTACCGAGAATTTTAATTGCTGCAACCGGATCAATTCCTTGCCACCACATATGGCTTGGGTCAAGATTTGCACCAATCGCATCACATGTCGCCTCACGCAGCTTCAGCAATGTATATGGCGTATGAACAAGGAATCCGCCATGCAGCTCAAGACCGATTTTGATATTATGCTGCTTAGCAAGTTCCCCGATTTCTTTCCAGTAGGGGATTAATTTATTTTCCCATTGCCATGTTAATATATCACCGTATTCCAGCGGCCATGGCACAACCGGCCAGTTCGGCTGCTTCGCTTCCTCACTGTCTCCTGCAGTACCTGAAAAAGCGTTAACAACCGGCACACCAAGAAGGGATGCCAATCTAATCGTTTTGCGCAACACGGAATCCGATTCTTCTGCAAAGGATTTGTCTGGTGTAAGCGGATTACCGTGGCAGCTAAAAGCGCTAATCGTCAAACCACGTGAAGTAATAGCTTCTAAGTAAGCATTTCGTTTTTGTTCGTCTTCTAAAAGTTCATCAAGAGGACAATGCGCGTTCCCCGGATAGCATCCTGTACCGATTTCAACCGCATCAAGTCCGGCAGCCTTTACATGATCGAGCATCTCTTCAAAAGATTTATTGGCAAATAAAACAGTAAAGACACCTAACTTCATTTCACTGACACTCCTTCTTTTTGCAATGAAACGATTTGTTTCGTTTCCTGTGATTCAAGCGCAGCCAAAATAATTTGCAATGATTTCATACCTTCCTCACCATTAATGAGCGGTTCTTTATTTTCAATAATGCTTTCAACAAAATGGTCTATCACATGCGAGGTTGTCTGACCACCTTCCTCGTTCGTTTGGATTTTCGCAAGCTTATGGTTTACTACATTACCGTTGCGATATTCTTCAATCAATGAGTATTCTGGATCATCTTCTAAACGAAGAACTCCATTTTCTCCATAAATAACTGTTGAGTTGTCGCCGCCAGCCACATATGCCCAGCTTGCTGTGAGTGTTCCGATAATACCGCTGTCTGTACGTAAAATACAAACTGCATTATCATCTACTTCTGTATTTTGCTTCGCATTCGTCTCAATGAATGCGCCGACTTCTGTAAATTCTCCGAGTAAATACCGCATGAGATCTGCCTTATGGACACCAAGATCACCCATGGCACCGATAAAAGCCTGCTCTTTATTGAAAAACCAGCTCGTTGCGCCATCTACGCTCCACGCTTCTGGGCCTGGATGACCAAATGTTGTTTTGAAGCTATAAATTTTCCCTAGCTTACCGCTGTCAAGAATCTCTTTTGCCGCTTGATGTGAAGAAACAAAACGCTGGTTATGTGCAATCATCAGCTTTTTACCGCTTACTTTTGCTGCTTCAATCATCGCCTCTGCCTCTTCTTTTGATGTTGCCATCGGTTTTTCGCAAAGAACGTGTTTTCCCGCATTGAGCGCGGCAATTGATACTGGTGCATGCAAATAGTTTGGCAAGCAGACGCTGATTGCATCAATGTCATCAAGCTCTAATACTTCCTTATAATCGGTAAACGCTTTAGCACCGTACTGTGCAGCCATGTTCTCAGCACGCTCAGTGACAATATCACAAACCGCAACGATCTCTACTTCTTTATTTGCATGATACTCTGGTAAATGACGATATTTTGCGATACTTCCGCATCCGATAACTCCGACCTTTAATGTACTCATTTTTGTTCCTCCTCATTTTTCTTCTTCATTGTGGGATCTATTTCTTACTCAAGCATTAAACACCCATGCATGTCCCATTCTTTTATTTATTTAAAAGATGCGGCAGCTTTGTTTTCAAGTAATTGATGCTGATTTCAATGCTTTCAAACGGCGTACGGCGGCTTACGTCCTGCTCCACTACCCACCACTGAACACCGGCTTCTTCTCCTAAGTTAAGCACCGCTTCTACATCAACCCCGCCTGTTCCAAGCTCCGCAAAGAATTTCTCTTCATCTGTTGTCATATCCTTCAAATGAACGAGCGGCGTTCTATTTGTATAACGGTTAATCCACTGAACCGGCTGTTCTCCTGCCTTTGTCAACCAATATATATCGAGCTCCGTTTTCACATTTTCTGCATTCGTATCATCAAAAATAGTCTCTAATGCCGTTCTGCCATCAGACAGACGCTCCAATTCAAAATCGTGATTATGATAGCAAAGAGTGATGCCTTCACGTTGGCATCTTTCACCTGCTTCATCTAATATTGCAATAAGTGCCTTGTAATCTTCTTCGCTCCGGCGATCTGGCATGAGATAAGGACATACAACATACTTACTTTCTAATATTTTCTGATCTTCAATGACTTGATCCAGATTGTTTTCTAATTGTTCAAGCGGCACATGACTTGCTGCAGCTCGAAGACCTAAATCGTCCAGCAATGCTTTTACTTCCTTCGCAGTTAATCCGCCATATCCAGCAAATTCAACACCATCAAAGCCGAGGTCGGCAACCTTCTTTAATGTACCTGCAAAATCTTGCCCGCTTTCCTCACGTAATGTAAACATTTGTACAGCTACTGGAATTCTTTTCATCTTACATCCCCATTTCTACTATTTAGTATGAAACACGTATAGCTATTGTTTTCTCCTATTCTTCTCTTAACAACATCCTGTACTATAGATTTTTGAAAGAAATCGCTATACCCCTATTAGAAAGCGCTCTCAAAAAGCCGTAAAAAAAATTTAAATGTATAATCCTTTTTATAGCGTCTTGTTTCACAGTGTGTACAGTCATTCGTACGATTTCTCAAAAATCTCATATTTATTGATGCAGCTAATATATTACTTATTTGATTCCATCATACACAATGTTCCTTTAAATGAACATAAACGATATAATTAAAACATCTACTATTTTGCTATTTTATGAAAAAGGAGAAGCTTATGACGACAAATATTTTCTTTTGCGGCTATTCATATCATACACAGCAATTTCACTCCCAACATAAGTCCGGATTCCCAGTCTATCTGTTCCGCCTGCAAACGGAAGGGATTTGTGAAGTAGTCGTTAAAGGAAGACGAATGGAACTTAAGAAAGGAGACCTTCTGCTCATTCAACCAGGGGATCACTATGAATTATTCGTTAAAGAACGTCAAAACAGCGGAGACTACCACTTAGCCTGTGAAGGAGCTTGGGTCGAGGAATGGTGGAATCGTTCCGCTAAACCAACAGTCTCCCGGATTGATCTTGACGAAAAGCTTCTCTCCCTCTGGCGCTATATCATTGTCGAAAAACGCAGGCCGCCGTCCCAGGAAAACGAAGAGCTTACGGAATACTTGCTTCGGTCGCTCTGTTTGTCTCTAGAGCGCACCATCAACGAAACAGCTCCCTCCTTCAGTTATCCGTATACAGTAACACGAATGATGCGATATATTGAAGAACATGCGACGGCAGTATTTAAAGTTGAAGAAGTAGCGCAGCATGCCGGTCTCAGCGTCTCTCGATCCGTTCACCTGTTTAAGAAAAGCGTTGGGAAGACAATGATGGAATATGCGCAAGAAGTCCGGCTATCAGCTGCAATGGAACGGATGAAATATACAACCATGACGCTTGAGCAGATAGCTGAAAGTTGCGGCTTTGGTGCCTATCCTTATTTTCACAAGGTATTTAAGAAAAAATATGGCGTAGCCCCTGGAGCCTATAGACGTCTCAACTTAGACTGAGTATTGTCCAAGTTACTATTTCATGCTCTTTAGCAAGGCTGGTTCAGAAATGTAATCGCCGTACGCTTTATACCGGCCTTCCCCACCGATCAGAAATCCTTTGTAATTCTGTTAAATTTTGTTTACCGTTTCCCCATTAACTTTATATAATATATAGTCAAAATCGAGTTACAAAAGAAAAACGGTTTCAGAACCATGGGGGATTTAAAATGCTAAAAAGAAGTATCTTTTATATAGCCGGAATGATAATGGCCTGTACGGGTGTAGATTTGGTCATCAAAGTAAATATGGGCGCAGGTCCGTGGGATGCCTTTTATGCGGGAACTTCCGAAAAAATAGGACTCTCTATCGGAACATGCGTGATTATCGGACAAATTGTATTTTTACTGATTAACAGTTTGCTATTAAGAAAGCGGCCAGCCTTTGAATCCGCTATCACTATTATTTTATGGGGACTCATTCTTGATTTTTGTATGAAATTTCTACTCAAAAATGTCTATCTTGCCAATTTACCTTTATTATCAAGATGGCTGGTTTTCTTGGCGGGAGTGATCTTCATCGGGATCGGAATCGGGGTCTATCTAACCTCTAGGTTCCCCTCCATGCCATATGATGGAACGATGTTAGCTATTGTGGAACGCTTCCGTTTAAACATGAACTTTTCAAGAACAATCCTTGAGGGAGCAGGATTGCTTGCTGCTTATTTCATAGGCGGACCTGTTGGACTGGGCAGCGTTGTGTTTGTGTTCTTCCTAGGTGCCTTTATTCAAATTTGTAGTCGAGGAGCCGAAAAGCTGCTGCTAAAATCATAAATTTTCAAAAACTTATCTATTTGGGCTATACGAAGACTCATTGCAAAGTGAAGTTAACTCTTTTCTACAATGAATCAAGGGGTCTATATAAAATATCTCTCCTAAAGAAACATAGGAGAGATATTTTTGTAAAGAAAACTCGTCGATTGGCAAGCCCTGCCCTTGGGCGAAGAAATCTATCAGCCTCATTGTTTATCTAACACATCATCCATGCACATCAAAATCAGCTTGTCTTGATTCACATCCAGCCAATCCGCTCTTCTGACAGCTTCATACACATATTTTTGGACAGTCTCAACCGGGTCAATTCCATCCCAATGGCGACCGAGAAAGTGAAGAAACACATCAAGTCTCCGAAGTTGGATAAGGATCGGTATCATCGCTATTTCCGCTTCCGTCAGCTTCATGACACTGCCATATCCTGATAAAAAGGCATCGATTTTTGTCCAGATTATCGCCTCATCCTGACCTGGGCGAATACAATCAGCTAAACAAACCGCCAGTTCCATCACCCGCAAATCATTTGTGACAAATTCAAAATCTAAAACTGCCGAGACTTCGCCCGCTTCATTCACTAGAATGTTAGACCCGTTCAAGTCACCGTGAACAAGTTGGTGCGGCAGTTGCTTAAGCATAGGAATACTCTCCTGAAACACCGTAAGCTGCTTAGAAATATAGAGCAGTTCAGCAGCCTGCGCTGTAAATTCAGCTGGAGGATTCATACAAAAACGTATTACCTCTTGCAGGGAACAGCGGGGATGGGTGTTCTCAATTTCATAATATGGTCTATAAACCGGAGCTTGATTTACCCCTACCTTTGCTAAAAACCGGGTTAATTGACCGGTTGTCCATCCAAAGGAACGGAGCTGAGCCGGGTCATCGAGCGTTGGATTGACACCATCTAAGAAACGGAATAATCCAGCAATCTTGCCGTCCTTCGTTCTCACAACCGTATCTCCTTCTGGCGTCATGATTGGCTCAGGTATACCAAACAAAAGCGGCAATTCCTTTAAGGCGAGTAGTACACTATGTTCATACCGCACCTTATCCTCATCCTGGTGAGTTTCGTAAATACGCAGCACATACCGCTCATCCTGCACCTCTACAAATCGGGTCGTATTGTTTGCACCAGTCCCCCCTTCCCATGTTCTCCAGCTGCCCTTAGGGAAAAACCTGACAAGAATCTCGTCTATATATGCTTGCTCTTGTTTCAATCCTTCCGCTTCCTTTCCATGTTTCCACAATCTATATTTGAAGCAAGTCTAGCATTTTACAGAAGAAAATACTATCCATACATATATTTTCATATATCGGAGGAAACAAGGCGGTAAGCATGGAATATGTACGTGCTTACCGATTTTAATTCCTTCAAATGAGGTGACCTTAAGATGCAAATTCGCCAGTTAACCGATCAGGAATTTGATAAACGTGTGGAATTATCAATGTATGCTTTTCAATATGAGCTAACGGCTGAGGAAATGACTGAAGCAAGATCACGCTTTAAGCTAGGAAAGGCTAGCACTAAAAAGGCAGGAAGCAGAGTTCCTACCTTACCACACTGCTTTACTTTTCTTGCTTTACATTCCCTTGCTTTGTGGACGCTTTTTCTGAAGCAGCAGCCTTAGCAAATTCATTGCTCGTCATATTTTCAATAGCTTGCCCTGCTGTCGTTGTAAAGTTCAGTTTGTGCTCTGGAATTCGTTGTCTATTCATAGTCATTGTCCCCCCTTTTCCTTCTTATTTTTTTCTTATCCTATAGATACATACCTTACACTTTTTGTCTGAACATAATAGACAGATACCAGACTAACTCACTTATTCAGCAGGTGCATGTTCTACAGCAATTTGATATGCAGCCAAAAGCGCTTCGCTTTCTGAAGGATCAGAAATGCCTACCAGGTACTGATCTCCTTCCTCTCCCTCAATCTTCATCACGATTGTTTCATCCGCAGCCGTTAAAAGCGCATAAGATTCATCATTCATGTCAAACAATGCTTCTACAGCAAAATCCTTCCGATTACCCCGATCATCTTCAACTGTAATATAATCCCTAGGTTCATCATGCACCATAACCTCTCACCTCACTAAAAGTAGTTATGTATACTGTTCCCTTTTCCTTCAAAGGTTATAAGATGATAAGGCAATCAGCACATGCACAACATGGGATATAGCAATTAGAAATAGCACCGCTGAATCCATTCCATCCCGATGGACAAGATGGAAAAGACTTGGTGGAGAAGCTTGCAGACTGCTATTAAAGAGCTATCTCCAAAAGAAATAGTACCGTAATCGATACTCACAAATCTCCTTTGTCCAATTCCATAAAATCCCTTGATACTTCGGCAATACATCAAATCCGAGACGAAGCGTATTGTCCTCAAATAGCACTAGCCCATTGGAGCTGCCACTTAGTTTCGCCATTGGCATATCCGCAATTAGCTTACCTACCTTTTCCTCATCATATTCCCACAGCTTTTTTGTCTTAGAGTCAGAGAAATCCTTATCACGTCGATATTTCTTTTCCATATAGTATTGATGAAAATACGGCGCGGCCTCGCGTGATGTAATAGGCAGGAACCACTTATTCAGTCCCCTTTCCAGCATTGCATGCAACAATACCATCTTATAGCTCTTTGCCATCCCTGTACTTTCGACTTCACGAAGCCATTTTTCGTAAAGCTTAAATGCCACTTTTTCTTTCTCGTCCAGTTCGTCTATCCAATGCAAAAAACCAATATAAGATTTAAATTCCTGTCGGTACATATCGTATTTATCGATAAAACCGTCTTGGTACACTTCTGTATATGTCGGTCTTCTTCCTAAATCTTGCTTAACCTTGAAATAATTATCGCGTAATTGTTCCTTACGCGGTGCTTTTTTCAATGCCATTTCTTCTAGTAAGCTGACTGCAGCTAACTCAAAATCTAATACACAACCTTCTGGCACAATGGGGTTTTTTATATCCTGCCTCACATTTGGTTTGTCACTTGGAAGCTGAAACAACGACATTTTGACATCGGCATTGCGATAGTTTCCAATTAAATCAATGATAACACAGTACTCCTTGCCCGCATTCAGACGAAGACCGCGACCGACTTGCTGGGTAAATACGGTTAATGATTCTGTTGGACGTACAAATAGGAGAGTATCAACAGAAGGGATATCAACACCTTCATTAAATAAATCCACAGTAAAAATAGCCTCAATTTCACTATCCTTGAGCTGCTGAATGGCTTTCGCACGAGAAGGAGAACTCGGTCCTGAATGAAGTGCAACCGTTTTATGACCGCTGTGATTAAAAAAGGTGCTTAACGCCTGTGCTTGTCTAATAGACGAGCAAAATACAAGTGTGCGAGACTGCCTATGCTTTCTCCATGCTTCCAATGTTTTCTCAAATAGTTCCTCTCTTATCTGAGCCGCCGTAAGCTCTTCCTGATCATATTGCGTCCCAATCCAACGAATCTTAGAATAGTCCGTATCATCATAAACTCCATAATAATGAAACGGAGCTAACCACTGATGCTGGATTGCTTCTAAAAAATCAATTTGGTAAGCAACCTTGCCGTCACATAAAGCAAAGATATCCCGATTATCGTTCCGATACGGTGTAGCGGTAATGCCAAGCAGAAATTGCGGATTGAAGTATGCTAGGACATTCTTATATGAATTCGCGGCTGCATGATGAAACTCATCTATGACAATCAAATCAAACTGATCCGGTGCAAACTGCTGTAAATGACGCTTTTGGTTTAACGTATAGATGGAAGCAAATAGGAAGTCTACATCTCGCTCCTTAACTCTTCCATTGTAAATCCCTGTTGTTTTTTCCCGATGTACGTTTTGAAAGGATTGCTGGGCTTGATATAAGATTTCTTCACGGTGCGCAACAAATAAGATTCGCTGAAACCTCTTACCGAAAAAAGCAGTCAAATAAGTTTTTCCAAGTCCTGTCGCCATAATGACTAAGGATTTATCAAAACCTTCTTCCAGAGCTACTTCCAGTTCTCTTAGTGCCCCTATCTGCGCAAAGCGCGGTTGTATCTCGTCGTATGATCGTGAGGGTTCAACCACGAATTCTGGTTCTTTCTCCTTTTCAACGGAAGGCAGCATTAAATTTTGCTCCTCCGCATCTGTCCAATTCCGCACAAGGTTTGGATGTTTCTGATGGTAAGCACTGTATTTCTGTTTGTATGACTTTAATGTTTCTTCATTTAAAGAGACTGTATTGTCATGATTATGAAGCCTCATAAACTCCTCTACAGCCTTCTCGAATGTTGCTTCTTCTGCTCCCCTGTTCATCCCAAGGCTCCACTCTACTCCGTTACGTAAAGCAGACTTCGATAAATTAGAAGACCCGACAAACAGCATCCCTTCCTTTTCTTCTGCAAAAATGTAAGCCTTTGGATGAAAGGATACCCCTTCACTTTGAAAGATCCGCACCTCAAGATTTGAATGAATGCCTAGCAGTCCCTCTAGTCCTTCCGGCTGCGTGATGTACAGATAATCGCCTGTGCAAATTTTAATATCCGCACCACGTTCAGCAGCCTGTTGAAGTGCTGATTGCAATAAACGAACTCCTGACCTCATAATGAAGGAGGTTAGGATATAGATGGTAGAAGATCGCTCGATATATCGAACAACCTCTTCTCCCAAATGGCTTGTATAAAGCTCTATCTTACGCATCCTGCACCTCAACTAAAAAAATCCGCTCCTCAAATCCGCCGCGCTCCTCAGCCTTCCGCTCCCGAATCCGTTCTACCTCTTCTATATCTACGCCGTGACACTTTGCGAGCGCATGCATCACTTCCAGCAAATCCGCCAGTTCCTCCACCGCACTCTCGTTATCGGATGCCTGCAAATACTCCGTCAGCTCCTCCTGACTTTTTTTCTTCAATTCCTGTATGTATTCACTTTTTTCTAATCTTCTTATTGTACATGCTTTCCCTGCCCTCTCAATAACTGCTGGAATATGATCTCGTACAAGTTTATTGTAAATTGGCATGATTTTTCCTCTCCCCTTCGTCTATTTCCTAATTCTATCATACCAAAATCCCTATTTCTTACATATCAGCATACAGCCTAAATATTTTTCCATCTCCCCTCATATTCTTATAGAGAGGTGATTCCCATGCTAAACAAACTCGTTATGATTGCAATTCTTTCCCTCCTTCTTGCTCTCACCTACAAGGCATGGAAGCAGGGCAACCCTTCTGCCGCCGGTGAAGGTGCGGCAGCTTGTGTTCCCCCTTTTGTTTTTCATGCATAGGATATTACAGCAAATTAATGGAGAGGAGAGAAAAGAGAATGGGAGTATTTATTAATCGAGATAATCATCCCAATATCTATAAAAATAACCAAACCTTTCATACGTCCAATCAAGAAATTGTACGGCGTAATGCTTTAACAGAGCTTATGAACGAACAGCAAAAAGCCACTATGACACTTATCCAAGCAATGGCTGAGCTTAATATGCGTTATGAGCAGCTTGAAGAAAAGCAAAGTAATCAGTGGAATCATATTCAAAACCAAATGAACGGCCTTACCGCAAATAGCCGTCAGCGTGAAGCATTTGAAGGTCAGCTGATGCAGCAGTTACACATATTAGAGGAAAAAAGTGTTAGTCTGCAATCGCTGTTAGAACATGAAAGTCAGGTCAAGCAATCCCTCCTAGAGCAAGTGGATCGTCTATGTGAATCTAATCGCGAAATTGCAAGCCGCTTAGAGAAGAATGAGGCGACTAACGAGCAGCTCTCTTTGCAGCTAAACGAGCAGCTTGAGCTACAAAAAGACGTCGTAGATACATTGGCAAATCAGGAAGAAGTTCAAGCTGGAATGCTAAAACGATTAGACAATCAAGAAGCATTAACGGAAAAAATCTCTCGTCAGCTCAATCATATCCGTTCTATTATTTTTGAACGAACAAACTATTTGGCCACCAAACTTGAAGATGGCTATAAACTAACGTCTTCCTATGTTTATAAATTCATGACAGGCTCTGATCAGCCATTAACCTTCTCCTTGATGAATAATAAAAAGAAGGAAAAGGAAAAACAAAAACATTCCGACTAAAATCCTTAACACAACAGGGATTTAACTAAAACTATCGTCTATTATGAGATAAAGGTAACAGTTTTTATTATGCTGTATTGTTTCAAGTTGCCGTCACGATTTTCATTTTCATTATTTCATTCTTAAAACCTTGGCGAAAGAAAAAACTTCCATTGCAATAAAAAAGCTCATTTAGTTGTTGCGAATAAAAACACTAAAAGCGTGGTTATGTACAATCTCGCTTTTAGTGTTTTTATCATTTCATTTTTGCTCTTTCTTCTTTTTTCACTATGAAACTGATAGTAATGCCGCTCCTTCCCTGCCCACATAGCGTACACAAATAATCCGATTGCTACAAGATCCGCTAGTGCATGTGCAATCCATGAGGCATACACATTTCTTGTTTTAGCGAAAATGACTCCGGGCTTGCTGAAGATACTAACATCTCAGAACTTGTATATTCGTTAATTATCACGCTCTTCTCCTTTATCATTCAAGCGTTCTTCTAAATCCCTAAGGATTCTTTCAATGAACTTTGGAATTTTCACACCGCTTTGTTGCAGGTTCTCAATAATGGAAAGGGCTTCGTTCGCTGCATAAAACCAAATGGTAATATTTCGAATCATCCCTGATTCATTGAATATACCAAAAGGAGTATCATTTGCTATTAACACACTTGCACCTTCAAATAGGATTTTGTCAAATAGATGACTAACAATAATTGCAATAAATAGAAGTGCTTTTTTAAAAATTCCCCTCCACCCAATCCTGCGTGATACGTTTCCTAATACAACTCCTTTGGCAAAGCCTGTGAAATAATCAATAATTACGAGCACACATAAAACCTTTAAGCTTTCGTCCCATGCACCAAATAACCATAAGCCGGCTTCCCCTAGCCATGCTGCAACTGGCGCAAAATTGATGCCTTGTAGATACACATGGTTCCTCCTTTGCAAGAAGTGAGAAAGAAAGATAGATGACGACTGCACGTATCTTATAAGCAAAACAAGCGATCTTTTTTGTTCAGCATAAGGATACTCATATCGATCGGCATCTTCCATCCACTCTCTCATTCTATCGTTGGCTTTTGTTTCAGAAACCCAATTATGATAGCGGTTACAAAAGAACCTGCCAGAATGGCTGTGAGATATAAAAATGGATTTCCTATTACAAGGGGGACAACGAATATACCGCCGTGAGGAGCTGACAAGCCAATATGAAAAAACATTGCTAGCAAGCCTGCGATTGCTGAGCCAATGATGCAGGCTGGGACAATACAAATTGGATTCTTTACGGCAAATGGAATAGCACCTTCTGTAATAAATGACGCTCCCATGACATAACACATTCTCCCTGCCCTTCGCTCTTGCTCGGTAAACTTCGCAGAAAAGAATGTTGTTGCAAGAGCAAGACCTAGCGGAGGCACCATGCCGCCTGCCATAACGGCTGCCTGCGGGGCATAGTTACCGCTATAAAGCATGGTAATACCAAAGGTAAAGGCTATTTTGTTAAAGGGTCCCCCCAAATCGATTGCCATCATCCCGCCTAGAAGCAATCCCAGCAGCAGGATATGCTCTGTTCCTAAGTTCTCAAGCCAGCCTATAAGGGCATTATTAATTCCCTGTATAGGACCACGCGTGATATATATCATGATAAGACATGTAAAGATTATCCCAAATAAGGGATACAGCAGCACAGGATGTAAGGTCGTTACAATTTGCGGAAGCTTGCTGCTTAGCTGCCTCAGTCCTGTAATCGTGTATCCTGCAAGAAAACCGGCAAGTACGCTTCCTATAAAGCCTTGATTGCTTATTAGTGCGATGAAGCCGCCAACCAAGCCTACAATTAAACCTGATCGACCTGCGATACTCATCGCAATAAAGCCTGATAACACCGGAATGATAAACTGCATTGCTTGATTCCCATTCTCTGTAATGGAAATGAGTTGTTCAGTAAATCCGGCAGGTGGTACATGAGCATAGTTCGCTATCAGCAAATGAACTATATAAGAAAAAACAAGTAAAACACCAGTACATACGACAAACGGAAAGGTACGGGATACACCGTTCATAACATGCTGGTAGATACTGAGATGTATACTCTCTTTCGAATTCCCTTCGAATAAGCCGCTTCGTTTCATACAATCCCCCTCTAAGCTGGTTGATGTGCAGATACACTGTATAAAAGATCTCCTGCGCCGATTTCGTTTATAATTCCATCACACTTGCAAAAGAGACCTTTTTACATAGTATTGTTTACGTATGCAGAGGTTCTTTTTCGAGCTAGAAAAAGTGTGCTTTCTTTTGTAAGCGCACAGCTTTGTTTTAATGATGATGTGATTCCTCGTACACGGGATAATATTGACAAAACCCGTATTCTATGATAATAAAAATAATAATTAGCACTCACATCACCGAAGTGCTAACCAGTAAATATCTAGCTTGGCAATATGGATACATTTGTAAATGGAAGGGAGAGCTTTTAATGGAAAAAAAGCAGTTTCAAGCAGAATCTAAAAGATTGTTAGACATGATGATTCACTCCATTTATTCTCAAAAGGAGATTTTTTTACGAGAATTAATTTCGAATGCCAGTGATGCGATCGATAAAATTTATTACAAAGCACTTACTGATGAGAGCTTACAGTTTGACAAAGACAGTTACTACATAAAAGTAGTTGCGGATAAAGACAATCGAACATTGAAAATCTCTGATACTGGTATCGGAATGACAAAGGAAGATCTTGAGCATAATCTTGGAACGATTGCCAAGAGCGGCTCTTTGGCATTTAAAAATGAAAATGAGCTGAAGGATGGCTATGATATCATCGGTCAATTTGGGGTAGGATTTTATTCCGCTTTTATGGTAGCTGACGTTGTAACTGTTATCAGCAAGGCTTTAGGCAGCGACGAAGCATATAAATGGGAATCTACAGGTGCGGATGGATACACAATTGAATCATATGAAAAAGATTCCGTCGGCACAGAGATTATTCTAAAACTGAAAGAAAATACAGAAGATGACAACTATGATGAGTATGTAGACGAGTATCGACTAAAGTCGATTATCAAAAAATACTCTGACTTCATTCGCTATCCAATTAAAATGGACGTAACTGGAAGAAGACTTAAAGAAAGCAGCGACAATGAATTTGAAGAGTATCGCGAGGAACAAACAATCAATAGTATGGTTCCGATTTGGAGAAAAAATAAAAAGGAGCTTACTTCTGAGGATTACGAGAAATTCTATGCGGAAAAGCATTACGGTTTTGACAAACCAAGCAAACATATCCATATCAGTGTTGATGGCGCTGTAAGATATAATGCCATTTTATTTATCCCGGAGAAAATCCCATTTGACTATTATACAAAGGAATATGAAAAGGGATTAGAGCTATATTCCAATGGCGTACTGATTATGAACAAAAGTGCGGACCTCCTTCCTGACTATTTTAGCTTTGTGAAAGGAATGGTTGACTCAGAGGATTTATCTCTGAACATTTCAAGGGAGATGCTGCAGCATGACCGACAATTAAAGCTGATTGCCAAAAATATTAAAAGTAAAATCAAAAATCAGCTGCAAAGCTTACTGAAAGAGGAACGCGAGAAGTATGAAGAGTTTTATAACGCCTTTGGCCGCCAATTAAAATTTGGCGTGTATAGCGATTTTGGCAGCAACAAGGACGTATTGCAGGATCTATTGATGTTCTACTCCTCCAAGGAGAAAAAGCTGGTAACCTTAGATGAGTATGTATCAAGAATGCCTGAGGATCAAAAGTACATCTACTATGCTTCCGGAGAATCCTACGAACGAATTGAAAAGCTGCCGCAAACTGAGCTGGTGCTTGAGAAAGGCTATGAAATTTTATATTTCACCGACGATATCGATGAATTCGCCATCAAGATGCTCATGGCCTATAAAGAAAAAGAATTCAGATCTGTATCCAGTGGTGATTTAGGAATTGAAGCGGATGAAACTGAGCAGAACACAGATGCACAGCAGGACGAATATAAAGATCTCTTTGCTTATATGAAAGATATGTTAGCAGATAAGGTAAAGGATGTACGCATATCTAAGCGCTTGAAAACACACCCTGTATGCCTATCTGCCGAGGGCGAAGTGACCATCGAAATGGAAAAAATACTAAAATCCATGCCGAACAACCAAAATGTCCAAGCAGATAAGGTATTAGAAATCAATCCAAACCATGAGGTCTTCCAATCGTTAAAGGATGCGTTTGCGAATGATAAAGAGAAGCTGGCTTTATACACAAGCCTATTATATAACCAAGCGCTTCTTATTGAAGGATTGCCAATCCAAGATCCAGTGGAATTCACAAACGATATTTGCAAAATCATGGTGTAATATTGAGTTGATACAACAAAAGGAACCGAATGACGGTTCCTTTTGCTATGTATGTTCTCTCATGGAAGTATCTTTTACTATCTACCCGCAACATTAAGCTGCCAGGAAACACCGTATGGATCGGTTAACCAGCCAAATTTTTTACTAAACGGATAAGCTGCCAATGGCATCAAGACCGCTCCACCTTGAGATAACCTCTCAAAAACATGATCAACTTCCTCTTCCCTTTCAAGCGTAACATACAATGACATGGAAGGAGTAAAGGTAAAATCATGCTTTATGCTGCTATCCATGCACATAAACTCCTGTCCATTGATTGAGAATACGGCTTGCAGCACAGTTCCTTCAGCACCAGCCTCATTTGCTCCATAGCGAACAATCCTAATAATCTCTGAATTATCAAATACAGAGGTATACAAATTCATCGCTTCTTCGGCTTTACCGTCAAACATAAGAAAAGTTTTGATGTCAGGCATAGTTCCCCCTATGATTTGTAGAATTAGTGTTTCGACACAATTCACTATTAGTTATTAGGAGCAGCTGTTGAGACTTGCCAGAACACACCAAACTTATCAACTACCTGTCCGTATAATGGACTCCAGAATGTTGGTTGCAGCGGTAATTTGACTTGGCCGCCATCTTGCAATTTTTCAAATACTTCTTTTGTTTTTTCAATGTCATTCGGCATAAGCGCTATCGTTACATTCGTGCCAATGGAATGCTCTTGACCTGGGAATGTATCAGAAAGCATCAAATCAGTGTCCCCGACCTTCAAATGAGCATTTAAAACCAGTTCTTTTACAGCATCAGGAGTAGGCGCTTCTGGATTCTCCGGCATATCTCCAAACTTTTGTACATTAAGCACTTTGGCATCAAGCGCATTTTCATAAAATCTAATAGCTTCTTGTCCATTTCCATTGAGTACTAAGTACGGATGCATTCCTAAAATCATTGCAAACACCTCTTTAAAATTATTTTTTTACTACTATTGCTTATTTTCATCTAGCTGAAAGCTTTCCACCATTATTTCAGATGCTCAGACTCAGTCTATACCTTAGCTACAAGCTCACTCTCATCTGCTTCTACCATGATGCTGTTTGTTTCGTTATTTTCTGCCACGGCCTCTCCCCCTACTTTGCACATTTTCTGCTTACATCAGAATGCAATCCTAAAAGATTGGCAATACACAAGGGATTTTAGATAAGAGCTGCTGCTTGTAGCCTCTCACGAGAGACTCATTTTCTTGTTGAATTGACATATCTCATTATGTCCCTTCGATACAGAACATTTGTTCTATATCTATTATAAACATAAAGAAGTTATATTTTCAATAGCTAAACAAAAATTTTTGAATTCAAGTTTTTAATTATGTACAATCCGTAATTTCCTAGAATCTCAGCGGTTCAAGAACATCCATAAAGAACACTCGCCGATTGGCAAGCCCCGCTCTTGAGCGAAGACAGAGGCGTAGTTGCACTTATACTTACTTTGTTCCCCAAAATTTTCCACTACGTCGAATTGTCTTCCAGCTAGAAATTTATACTTTCTTAAAGTGTAAAATAATAGGGCTTCCTCAGTAAAATAATCCCTAGAAGAAGCCCCTTTTGATTCGGAACAGTATTTATTCTCGCTTCATATTATTTATCTATTCATTAATCGTAACAGGCTTTCCAGTTTGAGCTGACTGTAAAGCGGCAACCGTAACCTCCTGAGTACGGAATGCATCTCTGTAATCAGACAGAATCCGTGAAGCATCTCCCGTTTGTACTGCATGGATAAAGGCTTCATTTTCCTTCACATACGGATCAACCGTATCCGTCCATATCGTTCTCACGCCTTCTGCACTTTTCTCTAGTCCATTACGGTCAATATGTAATATGCCTTTGTTATGATAAAAGTCTAAGCCTACTTTACAATCGCCATTTGGAAGGACACATGTATTAGAGAGATTGGCTACTACACCATTTTTCATTTTAAGCGTCACTGTCCCCACATCAGGAACGGTTACATGGTCATACATCTGGCCGATTGAACGATTACCATACACTGCATACACTTCCTCTACTTCTCCCGCAGTATATCGCAGGAGATCGACCAAATGGGTTGTCTGTTCGATAAACTGTCCGCCTGACGTTGCTTGATTGCGCCACCAACCAACCGTTGGCATAGAGTCCATCCAGCTGCCTGTTACCATGCCGAGGGTGCTTTCCTGCAATTCCTGTTTTAACATTCTTACGGAATCACGATAGCGGAAGTGATAGCCGACAGATGTAATCACTGCTTGCTCTTGTAGCCTAGACAATATGTATTGTGGCGTTTCTAGGTCTACGCTAAGAGGCTTTTCAACTAGAAACGGAATCCTTCTATCAATTAACTGTACTTCAATTTCTCCATGAGCGAATGGAGGCACACAAATATAAACTGCATCCAGTTTTTCTCCATCCAGCATCTCAACAACATTCCCGTATCCTTTTGCATGATCAAATTGTGCGGCATACGCCTCGGCCTTCGCCTGATTTGTACCACAAATCGCCCCAATACGTACTCCTTCCATCCTACATAGAATTTTCGCATGTACACCACTGAACCAACCTGTTCCCACTATTCCGATATTAAGCATGATTTACTTCCTCTCATTAGCAAACTATAAATGCATCTTTCTCCATACATAAGTTTCGCCTATCCTCCTATATATCCCTCTTTTTCAATCCATTTGCATTTGGTGGGGTAGAAAAACAATACTTTCCATGCGGTTTTATTCCCTTCCATCTAAATGATTTAAAGACATTGAAGAGCTAGTGACCCTATTTATACCAGTTAATAACTCTAATTATTCCCCTACCTTTTCCTCAAATAAATTCTCACTTTTACAGGTATGCTCTCAATTTACAAAACTGACATACTTGTAATACCAAGGACATATAATTTATCAATCACCTAGGAAGGAGGAAAAACCCATGGATAATCGGATTTTTTTATTCCTTGCTACGATTCTCTCTGGCTTTGCACTTATTAAAGTTCCTTTAGCTAACTCATTTCTTGAAAGCGTTTCAATTGTTACTGATACCCTTGGCATATTAACTGTTATAATCTTCTCACTTGTTTTAATTTACAAAGGGGTAAGAAGTTTGTTTAATAAATAGAATTAATAAGGAAAGCACTCGGATGGGTGCTTTTCTTATTAATCTTCAAAGCAAATTCCCCCTAAAAATTATCAATACTCTATTGTTAATTAAATAATATTTCCTTGTTAGCCTTTGTATCCCCTTCCTCTTTTGCCATTCGCAATTGTAACTTTTCAAGCTAAGAGCGTAAGAACTCCATCCCTTCTTGTTGCTTAGCTGTTCTATGGATGGATAGTATATCTTCTTCCACCTCACGAATACGTTCCTCAATGTACTTTTTTAAAGTAGCTGCATTGTTGTATACTGTACTTCGCTGTAATCTCGCTTCAAAATTCATTTTCTTATAGAACATCTTCCCATTTTGTATTAAAATTAAGAAACATAAGTCGCAATTTGTCGAATTTAAAAACAAACTGTCTAAAATACTTTTTTTCAAGCTTTCGATTGATTCTAACTGTCTGATATGTTTGCAGACAAGTTGTAGCATTCAGATATACGCATAACGCGTATTTATTTAATCGTTTACATAAGCAATCATTGTAAAAACTTGTTTTTGTATTCAATTCGCGAACTTTTTTTCTTTTTTAATCAATTCACCCGTGCTATAATAAGTGCGGCATACAATTAACTTAAAAAAAGTCAGAAGATTTCTTCATATAAGTTAATTTTGATTTTTATATACTATTCTGTACCTCGATCTGAACCTGCACTTAGAAAAGCCCATGGTTTATACGAAGAGATAAGGTATATACTTTAATTAAACTTATATCAGTCAATTTCATAAATGGTCTGCTAAGAAATAAAAGTGAATGGAGTTAAAAAGCCTGCTCAATACCGATGAGAGCCATCTTATAATAGACTGTACCAATTTAGAGTCATTTAACATTTTTATGGCTATGCTTATTTATTGTGAAATTGATTTATATAGATATTTTTGGAAATTTATTTTTTGAAATAGGAGGACAACTAAATGGACAAAATCTTTAGAAAGAAGTCTATTGCCGATTTAATAGCTCAAAGCCACAACAAAGAGCTAAAACGTGCGCTTAGCCTGCTCGATTTAATACTTCTTGGAGTCGGCTGTATCGTTGGAACTGGTATTTTCGTTATCACCGGTGTAATTGCTGCCAAAAGTGCAGGTCCAGCTATTATTCTTTCGTTTATTCTCGCAGGTATCGCCTGCGCGCTTGCTGCATTTTGTTATGCTGAATTCTCATCTTCTATACCAGTATCTGGGAGTGTATACACGTATACGTATGCTACAATGGGAGAACTTATCGCCTTTTTAATTGGTTGGGATTTAATGCTCGAATATATTATTGCGCTTGCTGCTGTTGCAACAGGCTGGTCCGCTTATTTTCAATCGTTGATTGCCGGATTTAATCTTCATGTTCCTGCTATCCTTGCCTCTGCACCAGGGAGCGATCAAGGCGGAGTGGTCAACCTGCCTGCTATGATTATTATTTTATTAATCACAGCTCTTGTAAGTAAAGGCGTAAAAGAAAGCACACGCTTTAATAACGTGATTGTTCTCCTTAAAATCGGCATCGTTTTATTATTTATTTTTACAGGGATTAAATATGTAAAGCCGGAAAACTGGACACCATTTATGCCATTTGGTTTAGAGGGAGTCGTTACAAGTGCGGCCACTGTTTTCTTTGCTTACATCGGCTTTGATGTAATTGCTAATGCATCAGAAGAAGTGAAACGCCCGCAACGGAATATGCCAATCGGAATTGTAGCTTCTTTAGCTATTTGTACATTCTTGTATGTTGTAGTTTCACTTGTGCTCACAGGCATGGTTCCATATACAAAGCTGAATGTCGGAGACCCTGTTTCGTTTGCTCTTAACTTTGTCGGCCAAAATAGCATAGCTGGTATTATTTCAGTTGGTGCTATTATAGGGATCACGACTGTCTTGCTAGCGCTATTGTATTCTCAAATCCGTTTAACCTACGCAATGAGCCGAGACGGTTTATTACCAAAGGTATTTGCGAAGGTACACCCAAAATTCCAAACGCCTTTTAAAAATACATGGCTTACAGGATTTATTGCGGCAGGAATTGCTGGATTTGTTGACTTAACAACTCTTGCCCATCTTGTAAACATGGGAACATTGGCTGCTTTCACCCTCATTTCTATCGCTGTTATTGTCTTGCGAAAGAAACAGCCAGAGTTAAAAGCAGCATTCAGAGTGCCTTTTGTTCCTGTCCTGCCAGTTGTTAGCGCACTTTTATGTATCTATTTATCACTGAGCTTGCCTGCTATCACATGGATTTGCTTTGTAATTTGGATTGCGGCAGGAACTATCTTGTATGTATCATATTCAAGAAAGCATAGCAATCTAAATCAGGAATTTGCTGGGTCCCAAGGCGAAAAAACAAGTTGATTTCTTATAAAATAAAGAAAACTCGCCGATTGGCGAGCCTTGACCTTGGGCGAAGACAGAGGCGTAGCCCTACTTATACTGTATTCCTAACATTTCCGACTACGTCGAATTGACTTCCAGCTGGAAATTTATATTTTCTTACAGTGTAAAAATAGAGGCATTCTCCTCCCTATCACCCAGCACCCGAGGAAACATCATATTCCTCAAACGACAAAAACACCATCCTTTTCGCAGAATTATTGAAAAGGATGGTGTTTTTTGTAGATATTTCATTGTAATCCCATTGTTATCTGGTTAGTCTCCATAAGAATGAACCCCGTTCAGTATGCTAACCGATATATTAAAAACCTCTCATTCGGATTATGTTCATATGCATCCGGCAATCTAATTTCTGCCTTCAGCTCAAAGGAGGTATTGTTTTCTAAGAAATAGATATAATCCTCTGATGTGTAATATAAAATCAATTCTACCTCTCGCTGTGATGTTTCGACTGAGCGCAATATCCGATTAATAACCTTTATAAAGATTTGAGTAGAAAATGGATTAAAAAAATAAAACCGATTGTCCATTGGATGAATTTCATACTCCTCAGCCAGACAACAGTGGAAATAAATTTTATCTTTGCTATGTTTCTTCTTCTTTAGATAGCGATTCCGATTCTCCATTGCCTCCCGGTAGAAACCATCGTTCATTTCGATTCCGACAGCAGTTGCATCAAAAACATGATTTATATAGAAATTTAAACGGCCTTTTCCACAACCAAAATCCACGATACGATCGCTGCTTTTGAACTCGTATGTTTTACATAATAGTTCTAATGCAAAGTATGGCGTTGCTTCATAGCGATGATAATGTAGAGATTGATTGAATCCCTTTTGATCTCCCGTTGTTTTAATGTTCAGTAAAGCATCATACAACTCTTCCTTCATGATTGACTCCTATACTCGTTATACCGATGAATATGCACAACATAATCTTACTGCAAGTATATCAAATGGATAAGGGGTTTTCCTATCCAATTGTATTTTCCTCCAACCAATGGGCCTCTGCATAAACTGTTAGTATAAAATGAGCAGGTATACTTGCATTTGTAATGTTTTTGTTTGTTTGCACATGTATCCCGATGTTTAAATCGACCCAAACGAAACATTGAAGTACTAATTAGTGCTATACCAACACATAAAGTTCACCTTATATTTCATTTGTTCAGAACAATCAGCTATCATAAAGCAGCAGGACAGGATGATAGCCCAATTAAGGATACATTCACATATACCTATACCATATCATGCTGCCTCGAATATCATATATGAGAGAGAGATCAATCCATTGCCATACTCGTACAACCATCTCCACCCTACACATTAACAGTATTCGAACAGTCCCTAATGGGGCCTCAACACCCTCTCCTATATATGGGAAAGGGTTTTTATTATTTGAGAATAACTTGTCTCAATATGCATTTTCAATCATCAGAATGAGAAATTAACCTTTCTCAGTTAAACTTTTCAGGCTATGCCTGAATGAAATTCCCCTTCTCTACTAGCTAGGCTCCGCCCTTCGCTTTCCTGGAAAAAGGGAACTTCTTTCAAATTACGATAAAAGGATCCACGGTCTTATCAAATAATGTTTGCTTGCTTCTTATAGCTTTCTTCAGGAGATAATCGTCTATTATCTATAAGTGCAATCTTTTGTTTCGAGGAATGAGGCTTCATGACAGTTCCCTCCTCAATCGTGACATTGCTTCCAATAACAGCTCCCTCAATATATACACGATCTCCTATCACTGTATTCGGAAGAATCACGCAATCCTTTATAACAGCATGCTTCCCAATCTTCACTCCGCAAGAAAGAACGGAATGCTCTACTCTCCCAGCAATGTTACATCCTTCACTAATTAATGAACGCATAATGCTCCCTGTTTCACTTAAAAAGAAGGGGGAATGGTTTTGCTCCTTCGTATAGACGTTCCAATTCGTATTACATAAAAAAATGTTCTTTTCTTCTGATAATAAATCCATGTTGGATTGCCAATAGCTATCAATCGTACCTACGTCCCGCCAATAGCCTTTGAACTGAAATGCAAATACATGCATAGATCCTTTGATCATAGCGGGAATAATGTCCTTCCCAAAGTCTGCCGGTGTATCTAAGTAACTATCTTGCTCCAAAAACATTTGTAAAGCCTCACGTTTGAAAATATAGATTCCCATCGATGCTTGATTAGACTTTGGATGGACTGGTTTTTCTTCAAATTCTATAATCCTGCCACTCTTATCACTTGTTACAATCCCAAAACGGTTCGCCTCACTCCACGGAACATTCACAACTGAAATGGTAACATCCGCATTTGTGTGGATATGCTGCTCCAGCATCTCATTGTAATCCATTTTGTAAATGTGGTCGCCTGAAATAATTAAGATATGCTCCGGGTTTTGTTCTTCAATATATTTTCGGTTGTGAAACACAGCATTTGCCGTTCCTTCATACCATCGTGCTCGATCCTGACATTGAAAGGGAGGTAAAATGGACACGCCACCGTCCTTTCTGTCTAAATCCCAATGGTATCCATTTCCTATATAGTTTTGCAGTACATGAGGTTGATATTGAGTGAGGATTCCCACTGTGTTAATGTTTGAGTTTTTGCAGTTGCTTAAGGCAAAATCAATGATTCTATATTTCCCGCCAAATGGTACAGCTGGTTTAGCAATGTCTTGTGTTAATGTTTTCAAACGAGAGCCTCTGCCACCTGCCAATAACATGGCAATGCATTGTTTTTTTGCCAAGAGACCATCTCCTCACACGGTATAATCTTACTTAGTTATAAAATAAGCACGGAAATCCGGTTTTATGTTTCAAAAATGTGAATATTTTATAACGTTAAGTAAAGATAACGTTTACAAATTTTAAAGCATAAGAAAAACGGACAAGGCCTGCCATTTTGGGCCTTGGGAGCTAGACATCACCCCGAAAAGTTATACTTATCTTATAAAGAAAACTTGCCGACTAGCGATCCCTGCTCCCCGGGCGAAGACAGAGGCGTAGCCCTATTTATACTGTATTCCTAAAACTTCCGACTACGTCGAATTCACTTCTAGTTGGAAATTTATACTTTCCTACAATGAAAAAAAGCGACCGGCTTTCGCCAATCGCTTTTACTCATTATTTTTTCAATCCTGTATAAATATGAATCGCATCCCGCAAAAATAGAGCTGTTCCTGGTTGGTTTTTATCGTAGTACGCTGTAAACCTCTCATCGTCTACATACATTTGCGCAAGGCCTGCATGTGCTTCTTTCGTATAGCTATCCCAATAATAGCAGAGCCATTGCCGATGTAAATGTGCGGTTTTTTGGGCTAATTCTCCCGCAGGATCACCTGTTGCGAATGCCTCGGCTAATGTAGCTAGAACATCAGCGGCCAGTTTTTCTACTTCCGCATACTGCTCCTCTGTCATCCCTTTTACCTTTTGGTTAGATTTATCGACTTGCTCATCCCCATACTTTGCTCGAATCTCTTTCCCATATTTCTTTTCATTATCATCAATCAACTTTTGCTTAAAGCCTTCAAACTTTTCTTTATCTGTCATTGTTATACTCCCTTCCGCTGCAGCTATTGTTTTATCCACATTCGCAATTAATTGATCTAACTGTTCTCGTTTTACCAGAAGCTGCTCCCGATGTTCTTTCAGCGCAAGAGTGCTATCAAAGGATGGGGAGGTAGTAATCTTCTTAATATTTTCTAAGCTTACCCCTAGCTCCCGATAAAACAGAATTTGCTGAAGTCGATCAACCTCCTCTTGCCCATAAATCCGATACCCTGACGAATTGATTCTTGCCGGCCTTAGAATTCCAATTTCATCGTAATATCGCAGCGTCCTCGTACTCACACCTGCCATTTGGCTCAATCTTTGCACTGTGTATTCCATCTTCTCACCTCCTGATATAAACACTATATACCTTGACGTAACGTCAAGGTGAATAGGTTTTTGAAAAATAGTTTTAAAAAATGATGATTAGGAATTCAACAAGAAGAAAAAGGACCTTGTGTAGCCATTAGTCCTTTTATCTGAGTTTCTTGTTTAGTTAATTGACTTCCATTTTATTTCCAGCATCCCATAAACGATATGATCAACGTCATAGTCACACAGCCATTCTGCTTGTCTTATTTGTCGTTCAAATAGAAAACCTAGTCTCTCTGGAAAAGCTCTACTTTTGATACTTTCAATCCTATTTGACAAAGACAAAAAGACTGACATCAAAAGATATATATCCTATATCCTCTGCATCAGTCCCTTATTTCTTACATAGCAGGCTCTTCTTCACCAAACTGACTGTTGTACAAGTCAGCATAAAATCCATTTTGCTGCAGCAATTCATAATGCGTTCCTTGCTCAATAACTGTCCCTTGATTCATTACCAAAATTAAATCCGCATCCTTAATCGTGGAGAGACGATGCGCAATAACAAAACTCGTGCGCCCTTGCATGAGTCTGGTCATCGCTTTTTGTATATGCACTTCTGTTCGTGTATCAACGCTGCTCGTTGCCTCATCTAAAATCATAATCGCAGGGTCTGCCAAAATAGCACGGGCGATTGTAAGCAATTGTCGCTGCCCTTGCGAAATATTAGATGCATCTTCATTAAGCACAGTATCGTAGCCATTAGGCAGCGTTCGAATGAAATGATCGGCATACGCCGCTTTTGCTGCCTCCCGTATCTCCTCATCTGTTGCATCCAATCTGCCATATGCAATATTCTCTCGAATAGTACCGTTAAACAGCCATGTATCCTGCAGTACCATTCCAAACATTGCCCGCAAATTTTCTCGTGATAGCTTGCGCGTGTCCACCCCGTCAATTGTAATCGCACCGCCCTTTAGTTCATAAAAACGCATGAGCAAATTGATGAGTGTCGTTTTGCCAGCACCAGTTGGACCAACAATTGCTACGATTTGGCCTGGCTTTACATCCAGATTCATATCTTGAATGAGCAACGCAGCCTCTTTATAGCCAAAGTCCACATGCTCAAATACCACATGCCCCTTCACTGTCGGCAGATTTGTTAGATTTGTTAGATTCGTTGCTTCTTTTACTTCCTCTTGTTCATCCAGCAATTCAAAAACGCGCTCTGCTGCAGCAATAGTTGATTGAATAATATTAGCAATATTTGCTGTTTGGGTAATCGGCTGCGAAAACTGCCTGGAGTATTGAATAAACGCTTGAATATCACCAATTGCAATAAAGCCCTTGGTCACATAAATCCCGCCGACAATACAGATGAATACATAGCCAAGATTGCTGACAAACATCATCAGCGGCATAATGATGCCAGAGATAAATTGGGCACGCCAGCCGGCATCGTATAGCTTTTCATTAACTTCATCAAATGTTTCTTTTGCCTTTTCCTCATGTCCAAATGCTTTAATAATTTGATGTCCGGTATACATCTCTTCAATATGCCCATTCAATTGTCCCAGTGACTTTTGCTGGTTGGCAAAATACTTCTGCGAACGCAGCATAATTGGTTTTAAAACGAAAATCGAGAGCGCAATGGACACGACACTGATTAAAGTAAGCACCGGACTAATGGTTAACATCATAATAATAATTCCAATAATTGTAACAATCGAGGTGATAAATTGTGTAATACTTTGTTGAAGTGTGCTACCGATTGTATCAATATCATTTGTTACCCGGCTCAGCGTATCACCATGAGAATGTTCATCATAGTATTTCAGCGGCAGCCTTGATAGCTTCTCACTGACCTCCGTCCGTAAATCATACACAACCTTTTGCGAAACATCGGACATAATATACTGCTGCAGGTAGCTAAACAATGCACTGATAATATACAGCCCGACCAATAGAAGCAGAATATTTTTAATATAGGTAAAATCAATGGCTGCACCAGGAAGCCCTTTCCATTTCATCATGGCGCCTTCAAATAATTTTGTCGTGACCTTTCCCATCAGCTTCGGACCGACAATTAAAAAAATCGTGCTGAGAATCGCCGTGAGGAACACAGCCATTAAATGCAGCCGACGCGGCTGCAAATACGTGAGCAAACGGCGAAATGTGCCCTTAAAATCTTTGATTTTAGCACCTTGCACCATCATATTGCCGCCGGGACCAAAGCCTGGCCTAAAGCCGCCCGGATGACCGCCAGGACGCGGATGTTTGTCTGACGTACTCATGCACTTTCCTCCTCTGACAATTGTGATGCAACGATTTCGCGATATACCCCACATCGCTCAAGCAATTGTTCATGTGTACCAATATCTTCTACTTTTCCTTCATCCAACACAATGATTTGATCAGCATGCAGTACGGTGCTAACACGTTGAGCAACGATTAATACTGCCCTATCAACTGTTTCTATCTTTAAAGCACTGCGCAGCTTCGCATCAGTTTTAAAATCAAGCGCTGAAAAGCTATCATCAAAAATGTATAGCTCCGGCTTACGAACAAGCGCCCGCGCAATTGACAAGCGCTGCTTTTGACCGCCTGAGAGGTTTGTTCCACCTTGCGCAATAATGGATTCATAGCCCTCCTCCATTTGTTCAATAAAACCTGCGGCCTGTGCAATTTGAGCAGCATGTATAATCTCCTCGTCTGTTGCATCCTCCTTGCCATAGCGAATATTTTCACGGATGGTTCCTGAAAATAGCACTGCTTTTTGCGGGACAAAACCGATTTTAGATCGCAGCTCCGTCTGCTTCATTTTCTGGATATTCACACCGCCTATACGAATTTCTCCCGCATCAATATCATAAAAGCGAGGAATTAGGTTTACGAGCGTGGACTTGCCGGCACCTGTCCCGCCGATAATAGCCGTTACTTGACCAGGCTTTGCTCGAAATGAAATCTCCGATAACGCAGGCATTTGCGCACCAGGATAACGGAAGGTGACTCGGTCAAATTCGAGATCACCGCAGTTTTCATCCGCTGTTGCTGTAACGTCTGCATCAACAATGCTCGGCTCCATACCAAGTACTTCGTTGATGCGGGCTGCTGATGCGGCAGCCCGCGGCACCATAATAAACATCATCGAAGCCATAATGAGTGCAAACATAATTTGAGTCACATATTGCATAAACGCCATTAAGTCACCAACTTGCATATTGCCTGTATCAACGCGAAGTCCGCCAAACCAAAGAATGGCGACTGTCGTTAAATTGAAAATCAGCATCATTGCCGGCATCATATATGCCATAATTTTATTCACTCGAATAGAAACGCTCATGAAATCATAGTTTGCTGTTTCAAACCGCTTTTGTTCATAAGGATCGCGATTAAAGGCGCGTACAACTCGAACTCCCATTAAGCCCTCGCGAAGAATTAAATTAAGCGTATCGAGTTTTGTTTGCATGACTTTAAAAAGCGGAAGCCCTTTGGACATAACAAGGAAAATCGTCAAAGCCAAAATTGGGATAATTGCTACAATTACAAGTGATAGCTTTGCATCCTTTGTCACTGCCATGATCACCCCGCCAACAAACATAATCGGGGCGCTAAGCACCATCCGCATGAGCATCACAAGCACTTGCTGTACTTGCGTAATATCATTCGTTGTTCGGGTAATAAGGGAAGCTGTTCCTATCTTGTCAAATTCCTGAAGTGAAAATGCCTCAACACGTGAAAAAACCCGTTTGCGCAGCTGTTTGCCAAACCCCATTGCAGCCTTCGATGAAAAATAGCTGGCAACCACTGAGCAAGCTGCCCCAATCGCCGCAATGAGCAGCATAAGAGCGCCGATTCGCAAAATATAGTTCGTATCTCCTTTTACAACACCGGTATCAATAATATCTGACATTAATGTTGGCAAATAGAGATCAGACATGGACTGGATGAAGACAAGCACCAGCACTCCCGCAATCATCCCAGCAAATGGCCGTAACTGACGAAATAGTTTTAACAACGAGCATCCTCTCCGTTCTCTGTCGTTTCTGTATCTATCATCAATTCATACAATTGCTGGTGGAGTTCTAATAATGTGTGGATGGATTCCTCTGATAGTTGCGACAGGACACCCATCATTTTTTGATATACTCCATTTGGCTCATTATGCATAAGCAGTACTTGCTCTCTGCCAGCCTCAGTTAATTCAAGCTCTACCTCTCGACGATTTTCTTCTGGGATGCTGCGCTTTAGAAATCCTAGCGTTACCAAGCCATCGACACTTGTACTCAGCGTACTTTTCGGAAATAGCAACCGTTCGCCCAAACTCTTTTGCGAAATCACTTGTGCAGGGAACATTGCTTGTAAAATCAAAAACTGCGGCATACTCAAATTACTGTTTTTGATGCTCGCCTGCCCCCATCGTCCAAAGTTTCGTTGAATCCTCCAAAAAGATCGCAACACTTGAATGGTTTGTTCTAATTGTGGGTTATTTTCATTCATATGCTCCCTCTCTTCCTTGTTCATATTTGAACCATTCTAATAAAAACTGTTCTAAAAAGGATAATTAACCTAATGAATTAATTGTATATGTAACATCCAAAATATGCAAGGAAATAACGCTAGTTTGCTTATCTTCCCTTTCATTATTCTTGTAAGGATTCACTGCACAAACCGTGAAGATTATATGCTAAAAATCATTGTTGATGATATGTAACAATTAGCTTGCGAACCATATGTAACCATAGTTTATAATGAATGAAACGAATAAAAATATAAAAGTGCTCAAGACAGAATCTGTTACGAGATAATAGGGAAGTTGGTGAAAATCCAACGCAGCCCCCGCTACTGTAAACGTTAAAGAAAACTCGCCAATTGGCAAGCCCTGCTCCCTGGGCGAAGACAGAGGCGCAGCTCTACTTACACTGTATTCCTAAAACTTCTGGCTACGTCGCATTCACTTCTAGTTAGAAATTTATACCTTCCCACAGTGTGAAATAGCATTGCCCGGAAAGAAAGACAATCGGGTAGTTACGAAGCCAGGAGACCTGCTTTTATATACTAGTTCCAATTTCTTCGGTGGGAAGGAAAGGATTTCATACGTATATTGATAGAATCTCCCCATATTCTGTCAATATGCTTATTTGAAAACCTTAGCTTCAATGGTTAAGGTTTTTTGTATTACATACTCCTTTCACGCAAGAAGAGCATATCAGCTGCTATTAAGAAACTTATACCTTTCCGTACAAATACAAATAAGACTAGGTGGTGTTGAAGCTTTGTTTACTCATGAAGAAAAAGATGCGATTTATAAAGTAATAGAAAAGAGAAGAGATATTAGAAGTTTTCTCCCTGACGCGGTGCCGCAGGAAGCAGTGGCACGTATATTAGAAGCTGCGCATCATGCACCTTCGGTTGGATTTATGCAGCCTTGGAATTTTATTTTAATCCAATCGGATGAACTGAAAAATCGCTTAGCTTGGGCCGCAGATAAAGAAAGACGGGCACTTGCGATCCATTATGAACAAGATGAGCGGGCCGCAAAATTCCTTAATCTCAAAATTGAGGGCATGAAAGAGGCGCCTTTAACAATCTGCGTTACATGCGATCCTTCCCGGGGAGGCTCGCACGTACTAGGTCGTAATTCGATTCCTGAAACTGACATCATGTCAACCGCCTGTGCTATTCAAAATATGTGGTTAGCCGCTTGTGCTGAAGGGTTGGCGATGGGCTGGGTGAGCTTTTATAAAAAGTCGGATATTCGAGACATTTTAGAAATTCCTCCTCATATTGATCCAATAGCTTTAGTTTCTATTGGATACACGGACACATATCCGACAGCTCCTATTTTAGAAACAGCGAACTGGGAGAAAAGGCGGGCATTAGAGAAGCTTATCTTTCATGAAAAATGGGGACAGTAAAGAAAACTCGCCGGCTGGCAAGCCCTGCTCCCTGGCAAAGACAGAGACGTAGCCCTACTTATACTTTATCCCTAAAATTTCTCGCCACGTCGAGTTGGCTTCTAGCTAGAAATTTATACATTCTTAAATATGTAATACAAAAGCAAAACGGGTGTCTCAGCGTGGAGACACCCGTTTCTTTCTATTAATTATTAGGCAAACAATGCACCAATAATCGGATAGCGGAATGGACGGTCATCCAGCGCACGGATAATGCCCATAATCGGAGCAATCAATGCCATCAGTCCAAACACGATAAGAAATGGTATGCCAATCAAAATCCAAGAAAAGAATATTGAAATGGAAATCAATACACCCATAACAAGGTGAAAAATTACTGCCTGCAGCGATAAGCTTTTTACTTCTCGATTTGAGCTAAGAAAATATACGATAATAGGAACTAACACCGGTGCAAACCATGTGCTAGCATGAACAAGGATCTTAAGTCCCTTATGTTCCATTTGAGCTGAACTCCTTTTTAATTATATTTTGTTTTGCTATATTTTTATTATACAACAGTTCATAACTCAAGTTCATAAGACCTAAGACTGATTTTTTATCAATCACCTTAGTAATTTTTCATACCAGCTTGGATGAACGCGAAAGTGGAAAAGATTATTCCTTTAAAAGTCGATGTATTTTAAGTATAATTTAATTGAATAGTCAAAAATGTATACATTTTATATTTCTTCTACAGGAGATACAAATGAAATATGATTTTGTAAAATTAAATGAAATAATAGAGCTATCAAATGGTGGTCATATACTATATGTTTATGAAGATACAGAATGTTATGTAAACAATGCAGTGTCGTATATAGTTAGCGGTCTCGAGCAAAAACATCATCTATTGGTGGTAGATAATCGGGAACTATTACTACTTATTAATCAAAAACTGGAAAACATCCTTCCCGAGGAAAAGCTAGCCATGGTACATTACACAGATAACTTTGATTTTTATCAGATGCATGGAAATTTTGATGTGAAGAGCATTGTAAATCATTTTGAGCAAATATTAGAGCCTTTTTTCAAGAAAGACATCTCTATCCGTACATGGGCACATGTTGATTGGAAAGAACAAGATAATATAGCTTCCATTCTTAAAGAATTTGAAGATCGGGCAGATTGTTGTATAAAAGATGCAGGACTCGTTTCTGTTTGTGCTTATGACGCTCATACGCTAACTGTTCCTCTTCAAATGGATTTAATGCGCAGTCACGAATATTTCATGACAGACAAAGAACTTACTCGGTCTTACTTGTATAGAAATACAAAAAAAACAGTAATTTTCCCTTCGCTTTCTGTCCAAATTAAAATGCAATCGGAAATGGATTTATATAAGCAAAAACTAGATTTTGTACATGTTGTATCCCACGAGGTGAGAAATCCTCTTACTGTAATCAAAGCATATTGTTCTATCATATTAGAGCAAGGATTGAATTCCATCGAAGAGAACCTCAGTAAAATTAAAGATATAAGAGACTATGTCGATGTAATTGATAATGAAATGAATTATATTATTCATACAGAACAGATGCTGTCCAATGATTTGCTTTGGAAGAAAGAACTTGTTGAGCCATTACCTGTGATTCGAGACGTCATTGAATTTATGACCATTAAAGCACGTACGTACGCAAAATCTAGAGCTTCAACATACGCTCGACTTGCAAGGTAACGAAAAGATGTATACGAATAAGATTGGTTTAAAACTAATTTTATCAAATCTCTTAAGCAATGCCATTAAATATAGTTATGAACAATCCATCGTTACACTTTCCGTTTTAGCTGCTCATGATAAAATTGTCATGAAAGTGAAGGATCACGGGATAGGAATGACTGAAGAACAAACAAGGGCATTATTTAAAAAATACGGGAAATTCAATCCTCATAAAAGCGGTTTGGGAATAGGCCTGTATATGGTAAAGGAACTTATCGACCATTTTGAAGGATTCATCCGCATAGATAGCCAGCTTGGTGCAGGAACAGAGGCTATAGTAGAATTACCGTTAAAGCAATAAGCAAAACAGGCTGTAGAGCAACTTGCTCCACAGCCTGTTTTACACTATAGGAAAGTATAAATTTCCAACTAAAAGTGATTCGACGTAGCCAGAAATTTTAGGAATACAGTGTAAGTGGGGCTACGCCAAATAGCGAGTTTTCTTTATAACAAACATTATTCTTCATCCACCAAAGCCTCTACCCCAAAATGATCAGAGACGACCGATCGATTTACATCGTTAAAAATCACTTGTGAATAGGCTACTTGGCACGGCTGATTCGTCAAAATCAAATCAATTCGCAAATCTTGCTTATTTTGATCCCAGCCGGCAATCTTTCCTTGCACCGTTACACCACTATCCTTTTCCTTCGCAAGGCTATAAATATCGTACAAGCCATGCTGTATAAGATATTCATATCCCTCACCCTTCAAGTCGGCATGATTATTAAAATCACCCATCAGGAAAAATCGCTCTTCCCCCTGCACATGCTCAAGGAGAGATTTTGCTTGATGCACAAATGGTTCTTCCTCATCATGCCACCAGCCAAGATGACAGGAGTAGAAGGAAACCAGCTCCTCCTTATAACGTATGCTTGCACCAACAATCTTTCTTGTTTTCCACTTCATAATATCTTGACTTTGTGAAACGAAAAACGAATGCTTTCCTTCGATTGGATGCTTTGAGAGAATCGCAAGCCCTTCTTCATATGCCCCATAGCTAAAGTGAGAAAGATCCCATACATACTCGTAATCAGTAACACCAAGCCTTTGCAGTGCTTCCAGTAAAACAATAATATAATTGCCGCTTTTGACGTTTTCTCGTACCACCTGTCCATCAGTAGGCTGGCTTACTTCCTGTAACGCAATCACATCATAAGCGTTTTCTTGAATAGCCTTCGCGAGAGTGTCAATTTTTCCAAGCTGATTCTCTTCCCGCCATGCATGGCAGTTTAATGTTAATAATTTCATTCTTTACGCTCCTAATCGGTCTTGAATGTCAGATTTTAATACATCCGCCTTCGGTCCGTAGATGGCCTGTACCCCCTTATCCTTCAAGATAAGCCCCAGTGCACCGTTTTGCTTCCACTGCTGCTCGGCGGCAACGCTATCAATATTTTTTACAGTTACACGTAAACGAGTCATACAAGCATCTACATCTTCAATATTTTCTTTTCCGCCAAGCAAACCAATAATTGTGGCAGCAAGGGAATCATCCCCAGTATTCTCAGCTTGGCTGCCTTGTGTTGCTGCACTTGTCTCTTCCTCGATATAGTTTCCTGCACGGCCAGGAGTTGCATAGTTGAATTTCTTAATGAGGAAGTTTGCTACAAAAAAGTTTAACGCAAAGAATACTGCACAAGCAATTAAAAAGTTAACCAAATCCAACCATAAGCCGGCCTTAATGCTCATTGGTGTACGTGTTAGCAGCTCAATAAATCCAAAGGAGTGAATACGAATATGAATCAAATCGACAACTGCAAATGCAAGCCCTGTCATAATTGCATACACAATATATAAAACAGGAGCGACAAACATAAACATAAACTCAATCGGCTCTGTTACACCTGTTAAGAATACTGCCAATCCCGCAGAAAGAAACATTGATTTATATTTCGACCGCTTTTCCTTATCAACATTTAGATACATCGCTAACGCAATCGCCGGCAGCGCTACAGTTGAAAGAATCATTTGTCCTACTTTAAAACGTGCTGGTGTCACATCATGCAATAATTGTTTGTAGCCCTCTGTATCCCCTGCTGCAAGCAAGTTATTTAAATCCGCAACCCAAGCAAGCCATAATGGGTCTTGCCCCGATACGATGCTTCCTGCATTAGACCCAGTTAAAATTTTATATGTGCCGCCTAGGTCTGTGTAGTTCATTGGAATCGTTAACATATGATGCAAACCAAACGGCAATAATAGACGCTCTAGCGTACCATAAATAAACGGAGCAATAAATGGTGCCGAACTGCGGGATGATGCAATCCAGTTCCCAAAATCATTTAAAATCCCTTGAATAAATGGCCATACGATAGATAATAAGAGAGCTGCTACAACAGAGCCGCCAATTACAACAAACGGTACAAAGCGCTTACCGTTAAAGAAAGAAAGAGACTGCGGTAACTTATCAAAGTTATAATACTTATTGAATAAGCTTGCTCCTAAGAAACCGGAAATAATTCCTACGAATACCCCCATATTTAATGCTGGCGCTCCAAGGACAGATGTGAAATAATCCTTTACTACTAATTCAGTTCCAAACAAAGAGGTAACTGTTGCATCAGGATTTGCTAACATCTCATTGTTCACCGAAAAAATAGCTCCTGTAATACGATTGATGAGGATAAAAGCAATCAACCCGGCAAACGCACCGCCTGCACGTTCCTTTGCCCAAGATCCCCCAATTGCAACAGCAAATAAGATATGCAAGTTTCCAATTAAACCCCAACCAATGTCCTCGACCACATGTGCAATCGATTCCACAATAGCCATGTCGCCACCCATCATACCAATTAACTTACCAATTGAAACCATCAACCCGGCAGCTGGCATCACTGCTACTACTACAATTAAAGCCTTTCCAAATTTCTGCCAGAAATCAAACGAAGCAAGTTTCATTTTCTACTAACCCCCAACTTTAGAAATCTCCTAAAACATTCTTTACAAGAAACCATAAAACAACAGTCCTTCCCAAAAGCAAACGGTTGCATGGATGTATTGTAATAAAAGTCGTATCATAAATCAACCCTATATCTATTTTTTTATTCCATAATTTTGAATCCTATCAAAATACAAAAAAGCTGGAAAGGAACTTAAATACTTGCTGCGTACCAACGTTTACTGATACTTATTTCCCCTTCTTTTTGCAGAAAAAATTTTCACTATACAAAAAACACACAAGTATCTTATTTAGAAAAAATTATTTTTAGCGCAAACGGTTGCCATCCATTTCGTAAATATGATAATCTGTGTGGTATATAGAGAGGGAGGACATTTTTTATGCAAAAAAAATGGTGGAAAGAAGCAGTAGCTTATCAGATTTACCCGCGCAGCTTTATGGATAGCAACGGAGACGGAATTGGTGATCTGCAAGGAATCATTTCTAAATTAGATTATCTGCAGGACTTGGGAATTGATGTGATTTGGATTTGTCCAATCTATAAATCTCCAAATGAAGATAATGGATACGATATTTCAGATTATCAAGATATCATGGATGAGTTTGGAACTATGAAGGATTTTGATCAGCTATTGGAAGAAGCTCATCAACGAGGAATGAAGATTATTATGGATCTTGTTATCAATCATACCTCAGCCGATCACCCATGGTTTGTCGAATCTCGTTCTAGCAAGGATAACCCAAAACGGGACTATTACATCTGGGCAGATCCGAAAGAGGATGGCACGGAGCCCAATAACTGGGAAAGTATTTTCAGCGGTTCCGCTTGGGAGTACGATGAACAAACAGCGCAGTACTATATGCATATTTTCGCAACAAGGCAGCCCGATTTAAACTGGGAAAACCCTAAAGTTCGCCAAGACTTGTATGCAATGGTCAATTGGTGGCTTGATAAAGGAATTGACGGCTTCCGTATCGATGCCATTTCCCATATTAAAAAGGTACCAGGATTCCCTGAGCTACCAAATCCAGAGAAGCAGCGCTATGTGCCTTCCTTAGACGGTCATATGAATCGTGAAGGTATTCATGTATTTTTAGAAGAGCTAAAGCAAGAAACATTTGATAAATATGATATTATGACTGTTGGTGAAGCCAATGGCGTCACACCGGCGGATGCCCACCTATGGGTAGGAGAAGAGCATGGAAAATTTAATATGGTATTCCAATTTGAGCATTTAGAGCTATGGGGCAGAAGTATCGAAAATACAATCAATCTTCCAGCGTTAAAGAAAACGTTTACCACATGGCAAAAAGGGCTTGAAGGTATCGGCTGGAACGCGTTATTCCTTGAAAATCACGACCAGCCTCGTTCTGTTTCCACATGGGGAAATGATACAGCGTATTGGGACCAATCATCCAAAGCTCTTGCAACGATGTATTTCTTGATGCAAGGAACACCTTTTATTTATCAGGGACAGGAAATTGGCATGACAAATGTCCAATTTCATTCAATCGAAGATTATAATGATGTTGCAATCAAAAACTTATATAAATTTGAATTAGAAAACGGAAAAACGCACGATGAAGTAATGGAAATTATTTGGAAGCGCGGGCGTGATAATTCCAGAACACCAATGCAATGGAACGCTGAGCCAAATGGCGGATTTACTACAGGAACTCCATGGCTCAAGGTAAACCCAAATTATCAGGAAATTAATGTACAAAGTGCACTTGAGAATCCCGCATCCATTTATCATTATTACAAAAAACTGATTCAATTGCGCAAAAACAATCCAGCCCTTATATATGGCGCCTATGATGTGCTACTAGAGGAAGACACACAAATTTATGCCTATACAAGAACATGGAAAAATGAAACGATACTCATCCTTACAAATATTTCTGATCAAGAGGCATGCTTTATCTTGCCTGCCAATATAGCATATACATCAGCCGAGCTATTAATGAGCAACCATGATACAGAAAATACGGATATTCAAAATGTATTGTTGCAGCCTTATGAAGCTAGAGTTTACAGACTAGTATAAGAATCACATACATGAATGACCGAGCAAGATTTTTTAAAGAAAACTCGCCGATTGGCGAGTTTTCTTTATTGCTTCATTAGCACTCCCTATTTGTACAAAAAGGGAATTTGCGTTATCTTAAAGACATAATTCTATTTAAAGGTGTGTTTCATTTGCGGATTAATAAGTATATTAGTGAGTCTGGCATTACTTCTCGGCGGGAGGCCGACAAGTGGATTACGAGTAAAAGAGTAACAATTAATGGAGTTGTTGCAGAACTAGGAAGCCAGGTTGAGCCTGGCGATGATGTGCGTGTTGACAATAAACCGATTGTCACTCAGCAGCAGCATGTCTATATCGCGCTAAACAAACCCGTGGGCATCACAAGTACAACCGAACGACATGTGAAAGGCAATATTGTTGACTTCGTCAATCATCCGTTGCGCATTTTTCACATTGGCCGGCTCGATAAGGAATCAGAAGGTTTAATTCTCCTCACCAATGATGGTGACATTGTAAATGAAATCCTGCGAGCAGAAAATAAACATGAAAAGGAGTATATCGTAACGGTAGACCGCCCTATCACTCCTTCCTTCGTAAAAGCAATGGAAGAAGGTGTCGAGATTTTAGATACGGTAACACTGCCTTGTAAGGTAACAAAAATGTCCAAATATGTGTTTAAAATCATTTTAACCCAAGGCTTAAACCGTCAAATTCGCCGTATGTGTGCAGCGCTCGACTACAAGGTTCGCAAGCTACAGCGTGTTCGCATCATGAACATTCACTTAGGCAGTCTTCCTATCGGACAATGGAGAGATTTAACCAAAAATGAATTGGATCAGTTGTTTAAGGAATTACGTTATAAACCGAAGCAAAGGTAAAATAGATTCCCAAGAGTTAAAAGGAAGAACCTACAAAGCATATGATGTGCTTTCTAGGTTTTTCCTTTTTTAAAATTGGTTTGGAAATTGCGTTGTAGTACCTGCCATCAAAGCAGCAGCCAATATGCTCTTCCCCTTCAGCAAAAGCCAGAATAGATACATCCCAATTCTGGCTATCACACCATCCGTAACTAATTTCAAATGTCTTTTCCTTTTTTATTTGTATTTTGGATGTTTTATCTGGTTTTATTCTTTTTAGTGAGGGCAAGATGTATGTCCTAAAGAATGAAAAGAAGAACTTGGATACAAACTATAAAAAAATGATAAAAAGGAGAGTTTATATGTTGAATAAAAAGGGAGTAAAACAAAAAGGAAACTATAATGCACCTGCAAGTCAACAGAAAGCATCAGATATAATCGCAAGTATTGACGAGATGAAGAAAGAACATAAGCCAGAGTATGTCAATATTTATTGGGATGAGTGGAGATAAAGATCTTAAAGAGCTCAAAATTCCTCATAAGCAAACATCAACAATTATATCTGCTTTACAGATAAATTGGATAAATACTAGAAATAGGTACAACTCAGAAGAAGGAGCATACCTGTCACGCAGCATAATAAAAGGGGTATGCTCCTAACTGAATAATCTTAGCCAATTCCATTGAGAAGTTCTTAAAGGCTTACCCAGCTCCCGATCATAACCCATTGCACTGATTGCGTGGCGATCCGCTTCTTTAACTACTAAACCTATCGCGAATTACTCCTATGGTCCAACAAAGCTTATCCCGTCATAAAACAAATAATCTGTATAAATCCCAATCCCCTGCGCCCTATACGCAGCAGCCTCCGCTGGATCATTAATCGTGTGGGCATAGACGAGAATCCCTCTTTTTTGTAAAGCTGTGCGCATATCATCCTTGAGACGAAAAGGAAACGCAGCAACAGCCGTAATATGGTTACGTGCACTCCAATCCGCCAACTGTTCTGGAGATTGGATATTGATATGATGATACAAGGTGTAAATGATATGTTTGAAATCATAGTGCGATTGAATATAGCTAAGCATAGCCGGATCATAAATTTGCGGAATAACACGATCCAATATTTTCGGATCTACCTTTTTTGCTGCTTTCACTAAATAAGAAAATGTCTGGTGAACTTGATTTTTATCTCTTTCCTTTGTATCGGTAATAACATATAAATCCCGATGCTCCTGCATTACCTGTAAAATGTCTTCCCAAGATGCAGGCTGATATTTGCCATGAATTTTTAGCGACATAAAGGTTTCAAACGGAATGGGTCCTGCAACAGGCTGATATGCTTGCCCTAAATATTGATAATGTCCTGGTGTCCAATCATGGCGGGCTACTAAATGGCCGTCTGACGTCATATTTAAATCGATTTCAAACACACGAAATCCTCGTTTATAATTGACGAGAAGCGCATCCAGAGAGTTTGTCACATAGTGCCCCTCGATAAAGCCAAGACCATGAACAACGACTGGCAAATCATGTAGAATAGACTGCGCAGGCTTTTTACTCACATTGCTTGCCTCTCTCCACGCCGCCTCTTGCGGCACTAAAGAAGTGACGAGCCCAGTTGATGACACTTTATGATTGTGTGCGGCGTTTGCCTTCTCACCTTTCATGGGGCTAACTAAAAAAAGGCTAACTAACAGGATTGTGGCTAGCAGGAAGGTCTTCATATTCAACCGCACAAGAAAGCTTGAACTGCCATGTTTTTCGGAGCAGAATCAATCCTGCGCGACCTCCTTTCCTAAATAATATAATCATTATCATGTGAGACACATGACTTATAACAAAGCCTTCCCTTTTCCTCCATGCTCGATTCCCTCTTCTCACTCCCACTCATGAGAAATACAAATCTTATAACAATTAGAATCGTTACCCTGATGATAAAGAGAGATACCATAATTCACCGCATCCAAAAGCCAAACACAAAGGTCATACTAAAAAAAGCGGACAAGGCCCGCCTTTTATGGCAGCGTAGGGGCGGACCGGAGTAAAAGGCTTTCTTCCACAGCGAGCTAACCGATACGGCTAGCACTGCCCAGAATTGCACTTTCCTATTCTCTAACAAAAAGGAGGATACAAATGATTGGAACAGATTTATATGTAGAGCAAATTGAGAAAGATGCTATTCGTTTTACTGACGAATCTCATCTAAAGCCCTTGATTCAGACCGCGAGTAGCGCCAAATACGTATTGCTTGGAGAGGCTTCTCATGGAACATCGGAATTTTATACGGTTCGATCCGCTATTACAAAGCAGCTTATTGAAAAGCACGGTTTTTCCTTTATCGCTGTAGAAGGAGATTGGCCTTCTTGCTATGAAGTGAACCGCTATGTAAAAGGAAATGCACCAGAGTATAAAAATGCAACGGAAGCATTACAGGCCTTTAACCGTTGGCCAAGCTGGATGTGGGCAAATGAGGAAATTGTAGAGCTTATAGACTGGCTTTACACCTATAATCAAAAGCTAACGACAGAGCATAAAAAAGTCGGATTCTACGGTATGGATGTGTACAGTCTATGGGAGTCGATGGAAGCTATAATTCAATACTTAGAAAAAATTCAATCTCCTGATGTTGAAAAAGCCAAACAAGCATTTGCATGTTTTGAGCCGTTTCATCGAAAGGCAGAAATGTATGGGGTGTCTGCCGCTTTATATGGAGAGAATTGCATGGAAGAAGTCGTAGCGCTTCTGCAGACAATTCAACAAAACAAGCATACCTATAACAGCGACTCTGAAGCTTCATTAAATATGCAAATCAATGCGCTCGTAACAGCCAATGCAGAAGCCTATTATCATGCAATGGTCACTCATGATGATAAATCATGGAATATTCGGGACCGACATATGGTTGAGGCTCTTGACTTTATCGGACATTATTATGGTGCAGAGGCAAATGGAATCGTTTGGGAGCATAACACCCATATCGGAGATGCTCGGGCTACTGATATGGCAAGACAAGGTCTGGAGAATGTCGGGCAGCTCACTCGTGAAAAATATGGACAAGAACATATTTACTCTATTGGTTTCGGCACGCATCACGGCACTGTAATTGCTGCAAGTAGCTGGGGTGATCCGCTCGAGAAAATGATTGTGCCAAAAGCGAAACGAGGCAGCTGGGAAGATACCCTCCATCAAGCTGGTGCTTTTAATAAATATATTATGTTTACAGAGGAAAATCGCAAGGTATTCCAGCGTACAATCGGGCACCGCGCTATCGGGGTCGTGTATCACCCTGAAATGGAGCATCTTGGAAATTACGTTCCTTCTCGTCTATCAGACAGATACGATGCCTTTATTCACATAGAGGAAACAAATGCTTTGTCTCCATTAAGTGTACAAAAGCTAACTGTCACGTAAGAAAAGCGGACAAGTCCCGTCTTTTATGGCAGCGTAGGGATGGGCCGGAGTAAAAGGCGCTTTTTTCCTTTTGCGGAGGTTCAGCCTGGAGTCTGCCATTTTGGGACTTGGGAGCTAGACATCATCCCAAAAAGTTATTCTTTCTTATCTTCGCCGATTGGCGAAGACAGAGGCGTATCCCTACTTATACTGTATTCCTAAAATTTCTGACTACGTCGAATTCACCTTCCAGCTGGAATTTTATCCTTTCCTACAGTGGAACGAGATATTTCATATACCTTTTACAATAAAGAGGAGAAGAACAAATCTATACAAGATCTGTCCTTCTCCTCTTTTGTCATTTCGCTTCTGCAGCTATACTCACTTGCTCATAATTATTCTAGAACTGCAAAGACGTTTTGATAAATTATTATATGTAATAGCCTCTTAATTCTATAGCAATTTTAAAACTAGTTTCTGCATGATAGAAATCAAATGCATTACTATAAAAAGATTGTGAGACTGACACAATAAGCATATCAGTCTCTTTATCTACTAAATAGCAGAGAAATTTTAATATTTAAAAAATTTTACCACCATTTAAAGCCGTCTTGCTCCAATAGCTCACGAGAAGCTTCTGGTCCCATAGAACCTGCATTATATGGATGAAGCGGAACAATATTTTCAGCAAATGCCTCTAGAACAGGCTGTACCCATTTCCAGGATAATTCAACTTCATGCCAGTGCGCAAAGAAGGTTGCATCGCCGCGAAGAGCATCAAAAATTAATAATTCATACGCTTCAGGAACCTCATCTAAGTTAGCAGAGAAATCAATTGTTATCGTCTCAAGCTTTCCGTCGTTCAATGGATTTTTACTGTTTAATTGCAAAGAAACACGTGAATCAGGATTTACTTCAATCACCAAAAGATTCGGAGCAGTTTCCTTGTCTTCGTGTGCGTACAAATCTTTTAGCGGATTTTTGAATTCAATGACAATCTTTGTAGATTTCTCATGCATTCTTTTTCCTGTACGGATATAGAATGGAACATCTTTCCAGAACTCATCATCAATCCATAAACGTGCAGCAATAAATGTATCATTTGTAGAAGAAGCTTCGATACCCGGCTCGTCCTTATAGCCAACAACCGGCTTTGCTCCCATTTCGCCAAATGTATATTGACCACGTACAACCTCTGTAATAACATCTTCCTTTGTCAACAGACGAAGAGCATCCATTACTTTTCTCTTTTCATTGCGAATATCTGTTGCACTAATCCTCTTTGGCAGCTGCATCGCTGTCATCATCAGCATTTGCATCATATGGTTTTGGAACATATCACGAATCGCTCCGGCTTGATCGTAGTAACCGGCTCTCGTTTCTACACCAACTGTTTCACTAGCTGTGATTTGAACATTAGCAATGTACTCATTATTCCACAGCGCTTGAAGTATAGGGTTAGCAAAGCCTAAAGCTTCCAAGTTTTGAACCATTGGCTTTCCAAGATAATGGTCAATGCGATAAATTTCATCTTCTTCAAACGCGCGGCTTAGATTTGCATTTAGCTCCCGTGCTGTTTGCAAGTCATGCCCAAATGGCTTTTCGATAATGAGGCGCTTCCAGCCTTTTGTAGAGCCCAAACCGCTTGCATAAATATTCGATGAAATGATATCAAAGAACTCTGGAGCAACGGATAAATAGAATAGACGATTCTCTGGAATGTTTAACTCCGCTTCACGCTGCTGGATAACTTCAAGAAGTTGTTTATATCCTTCTGTATCCCCTACATCTAGAGCGTGGTAGTGAAACGCACGAAGAAACTTCTCCATCTTAGCTGAATCAGCTAATGGACGTCTAGAAAAGCTCTCTAATGATTGTTCTACAGATGATTGAAATATATCATTAGTCCATTCTCTTCTTCCTAGACCAATCACGGAAAACGAGTCCGGTAACTTGTCGTCTAAATATAAATTGTACAGGGCTGGATAAATTTTTCGTTTCGCCAGATCCCCCGTTGCCCCAAATAAAACAAAAGTCATAGAATTCACGCTTCATTCCTCCACTGTTTGCATCGATCGTTCGTCCGCATGATACGCGACAAACTTCTTCATTATGATGATAAAATCATTTTAAAACATAATACCACATTATGGCTGGTTTTTCTTGTTTCTGACAAGATTCCCCTCAATAAAAATGCCGTTTTTTCTTACCTTGTACCTTGCTTCAACTGTTTCAATGATTACTACCCGCTTTGCTCTAATCGAAAAATCTTATTCTGAGACTTAGTCAATTTTGATGCATCGTTATTGTTGCCATCATGTAGAGCGATACTCACTTCACTTAACCGCGTATAACCACAGCGGGGACAGATAGTATCACTAGCAATAGCTAAGCATCTTTCGCAAATTTTCCGATGACCCTTTTTCACATGTACCATCAATACCCGTCCTTCCTCTGTGTTTTATCCAGTCAAACTATAGAACCGTCAGGAAATGAACATGCAAGCTAGAAGACTAGCTAGACAAAGTAGTTGTTGCTTATACCCTCCCTCTGATACAAATCTAATCATACGATGCAGTTCATCCCTCCCCTTATGAAAAAACAATCCCATAAATGTTAGTATAATTTGTGTGACTGAATTTTTAAAGTATACAGTTTTTTTTATACAGCAGAAAATGAAATGTAAGGGTATACATTTTTGTCAAAAAACATTTCAACCTCCAAATAATAATATTTATGGAAATAATTACATATAAAAAGGAGGAAACATTCCTCTTCGGCATCATTCTACAGACTGCTCTCACCCCAAATTCTTAACAAATTCACAAAATAAAATTGATCCAATCGCTTGCAATATACGAAAAAAATAACATTTAATGGAAATGCGTGTTACATCTTAAATTTACGGGATACTATAATAGTGTAAATTAACAAAGGTGAGGATGCAGAATGACGAACAATAATCATACATATTGCACAATAGTTCTCTTTGGAGCAACAGGCGATTTAGCAAAACGAAAATTATTTCCCTCCATTTATAATTTGTATAGAAAAGGGCTGCTCTCTGAGCACTTCGCTGTAGTCGGTGTAGCAAGACGTGAATGGAGCAACGAAGTATTTCGTCAGAACGTGTCTGCCTCCATCAAAGAAGCAAACATAACCGCAGAAGAGCAGGATCTAGAGAGATTTTTAACTCATTTCCGATACTTGTCGTTGAATGTTACAAATGCTGCGTCTTATCAGGATTTAAATGCGCTGCTTTGTAATGTAGAGGAAGAATTCACAATTCCGGGAAATCGAATTTTTTATATGGCTATGGCTCCTGAGTTTTTCGGAACAATTGGTTCATACCTGAAATCAGAAGGAATTACAAATACAAAAGGATGGACGAGGTTAATTATTGAAAAACCATTTGGCCGGGATCTAGAATCCGCCCAAAAATTAAATGATGAAATTCGTCACGCATTTGAAGAAGATGAAATTTATCGCATTGATCATTATCTAGGAAAAGAAATGGTGCAAAATATCGGCGTTATTCGTTTTGCCAATGCTCTCTTTGAATCACTGTGGAATAACCGGCACATTGCTAATGTTCAGATTACCTCTAGCGAATCTCTAGGCGTGGAAGACCGCGGCGGCTATTATGATACCTCGGGGGCACTGCGGGATATGGTACAAAATCATATGCTGCAAATGGTTGCATTGCTTGCGATGGAACCTCCGATTCGTTTAGCTACAGAAGAGGTACGAAGCGAAAAAATTAAAGCATTGCGTTCCCTTCGCTCCATGACAGCCGAAGAAGTTGACCAATATTTTGTACGCGGACAATACGGCCCGGGAATAGTCAGTGGGAAAGAGGTTCCGGGTTATCGCAGCGAGGAGAAAGTCAACCCAAATTCGAAAACAGAAACATTCGTTGCCGGAAAGCTGTTGATTGATAATCATCGTTGGGCTGGAGTTCCTATTTATATTCGAACAGGAAAACGAATGAAGGAGAAATCAACTGAAATTGTTGTTCAGTTTAAGGATCTGCCGATGAACTTATACAATAAATTCGAGGAGCAGCTCCGTCCAAACCTCCTTATTATTCACATTCAACCGGACGAGGGCATCTCAATTGTTTTAAACGGAAAACGAATTGGTGCCTCTGAAGAAACAATACCAGTAAAGCTAGATTACTGTAATAACTGCGAGGATGGAATCAATACACCAGAAGCATATGAAAAGCTTCTATATGATGCAATCCAAGGGGATGCGACAAACTTTACACACTGGGATGAAGTCGCTCTATCCTGGAAGTTTGTTGATATCATTTCTAAAACATGGGAAACGTCTTCAGTCAGCTTTCCTAACTATGAATCCGGCTCAATGGGGCCGAAAGCTGCTGATGAACTGCTGGAAAAGGAGGGTTTCTCTTGGTGGCCTGTTTCAAAAAGCAGTAAGTAAAGAAATCCAACTATAAAAGCGAGGTTTGGCTCTATAGTCAAACCTCGCTTTTTATTTCTAATCTTTTGACTTTAGTGACGATGACTTCCTTTGGATGAATTCGTAATTACCATCTCTTCCCTCGGAACGTAAAAATATTGAATCCACACGCCATCTAAAAATTCATCCCGTGTATCAAGCAACACATCAATATCCTTATCGGTTTTCACAATTTCGTCATGCTCTGTTGGTGTATCTAATTTTATATCATAATGAGCATGCTCTCCGTGCAGCTGTGTAACATATACACGAACCATTTTCCCTTCTGCTTCTTCACTTTCAAGCATTTTTTTCAATACTTTAGCAGCATTTCGGTTAATTTTACATTTCATGGACAATGCTCCTCTTCTCACGATTCACTATTATGTATTGCATCAGTAGGTTAGAAACGAAAAGCGCAAGGATTGTAAAGGTTCTCACATCGCTCTAACATGAATATTGTCCTTCTCGCTTACGATCCCCCTTGTTCAACATATTACAAATCCATTTCATTCAATAACTTCTTCAATTGAATAAGCTCAGACTTTGAAAGTGTAACGCCTTTCCCCATTTTCCCATGATCCTCCGACCAATCACGGATATCATATTTCGGTTCTCTCCCATTCCAGCTGATTAACGTAAGTTCCTTTTGCCATCCCTTTGATCCTTCTGACAACATACCAAACTTTTCTTGAATTTCAAACTTAATCTCGGCCATTTCTTGCACCTCCGCTGATTTCATTCTCTCATCCATTATAAGGGTTGCTTCCAGCTACAACAAATTTATCTAGGCTGCTATGGCAGACTTTTTTGCATAGTAAGGGTATAGCCCCTGTAAATACAGTTCTCGAGATTCATGAAAAGCCTATTCCAGGAAGCTTTTGTAGAAGCCAGAAGCAAACCACGGAATCTACATAATATCAAAAAAACAGCAGCTCGAAATTCTCAAACTGCTTTAGACAACACCGTTTCTAAGCGCCAACGGGTAAAAATATACGTACCGTTGTTCCATGACCCTCCTTACTTTCAAATTCCATCCTGCCCCCGTGTTCCTCCATAATTTTAAAGCATACCATGAGCCCTAAGCCTGTTCCCTTCTCTTTATTGGAGTAGAACGGTTCACCTAGTTTTTTGATTCGTTCATTTGGTATTCCATACCCATCGTCTGTAACCTGAATTAAAACTTCATTTTCTTGAAGCTCCGTGCTGACATGAATTGTTCCACCATTTGGCATTGCTTCAATTGCATTTTGAAACACATTAATTAATACCTGTTTAATTTTATTCTCATCACAATGGATTAACGGAATTGGATTCATTAGTGATGCTACAATATTAACCTTATTCATAATTGCCTGCGCTTCAATGATTGGTAAGGTATGGCGAATAATAGAGTTGATATTTTTTTCAATGAAATGCGTGGCATGCGGCTTTGCCAACAGTAAAAATTCAGTCACAATCAACTCAATTCTTTCTAGCTCCGATAACATAAGATCTACGAATTGCTCCTGAATGTTTCCGCGGAAAAATTGAATGAATCCCTTAATCGATGTAAGCGGATTCCGAATTTCGTGCGCAATAGATGCCGCAAGCTGGCCAATGGCTGACAGCTTTTCAGATCTGCTTAATAGTTCCTCTGTCTTTTTTCGCTCACTAATATCTCTTGCGATAGCCGCCATCCCGATAATATTCCCCTTTCCATCCTTTAACGGTGAAAAGGTAATGCTAACATCGATAAGCGAACCATCCTTTTTCCTTCGAATGGTCTCTAGCCCTACTACCTCCTTGCCAGATTGAATGCTTTCTCTAACTCTCTGAAGCTCTTCTTTCCGATCCTCCGGCACCATAGGACAAAACAGCCCCCTTGCTTCATGAACCTCCCAACCAAATACATTTTTTGCCGCTTCATTAATGTCCTGTACAACGCTATCAAGCGAGAGAAGCAAAATCGGATCTGCACTATGATGGAAGAGCGACTCCAGCAGCTCCTTTGTTTGTCGCAGTTCCTCTTCTTTTCCTTTCTGCCCTGTAATATCCTTAGCAATTCCGTATACCCCGACAATCTCATCTTGTACAATAATAGGAATGTTCGTAACCTTAAAAAATACAGGATGCCCCTCCTTATCGATTGCTACCGTTTCATAGGTTTGTGCTTTTCCCTTTAATGCCTTCAGAACGTGCTCCTGCATCTGTTCTACATAATCTGGAGCTATAAAGGGCACAAGAGATTGCAATCCATCCTCCTGCTTCAGACCAAGCATTTCTTGCATAGAAGCATTTAAACTCGTAATCCGCCCGCTTGCATCCATAGAATAAATTCCATTCGGATTATGCTCAAACAACGATTTATATTTTTGTTCGCTCTCCTCAAGGTGAAGCGCTTCCTTTTTCTTCTCTGTAATATCTCGCCCTATTACAAGAATTCCGTCTTTTATTCCACTGCATCCATAAAGAGGCACCTGCATAAAATCAAATGTACGCTCTTCCTCAGCTTGATTTGTCAAGCTCCATTCAATCCGGGCAGCTTCTCCTGTTGTCCATGCCCGATAATCGTTCATTTGACAATATTCTAAGAGCTCCTTTTGTGTTGGAAAGATTTGCGTCAGCTCTTCATTTGATTTTCCTTTGTATGGAATATTACCCAACACAGGAAATTGTTGTATGGTAGCCTGATTAAGATTCAACCATCTCCCGTCCTGATCTTTAAAAACAACAAGATCTGGAAGCGCATCAATTAGTGCTTGAAATCGCCTTTCTTGCTCCGCTACAATCTGCTCCTCAATGCGGCTCCGCTCCACAGCAAGTCCAACCAAATCCGCACACATTTCTACCGTTTCTAGCTCCAACTCGGTAGGACAAGAGGGTTCTCTATGATATAACGCAAAAGAGCCGACAACCTCCTCATCTATAAGGATAGGAACGGACCAGCAAGCATGAAGCCCTAACTCTAATGCCCTAGATCCATAATCATTCCAGAGCGGACTAGCAGCAATATCAGAAACAATCACATTCTCCTTTCGATACATCGCTGTACCACAGGAGCCTACATTAGGCCCTATTTCAATATTCAGCAAGGACTCGCTAAAGGAGCTTGGCAAATTTGGAGCCATAGAAGTCTTGATCTTTGTTCCGCTCTCATCTAATAACAAAATGGAACAATACGTAACCCTGCTAAGCTGTTGTTCTATCTCTGTCGAAAGTATTCGCAAAATATGACATAAAGATTCCCGTTTGACAATCGATTCTAATATCATCTTTTTCATATATAACAGAGATTGTACTTGTTTTTGCTCTGTCATATCCTGAAGCTGCATTACCATAAATGCTTCACCCTGTTCTTCTATGAAAGAAGCATAAAGCCGCACAAACCTTACCCTTCCTTTTCCAATCCACTTTGTTTCGATTGAGACAGGTGAAGAGATGGATTCTAACATGGATTCTAACCCTTCATCAAGAATGTGCTTACACAGCTCCCGTTCCTCTGGATGGATCAACTCATAAATTGAGCTAGGACCTGTGCTATCTTCTCTTACATCAAGCCAATCATCCATAAGAGGATTTTGGCAGACAATCCTTCCTTTTGTATCTAGTACAACAAGGGGGATAGGGATTTGCTTATATAACTTCTGAAATGATTCGCTCACAGCCCTTGTTCTTTCCATTTTCACGTTCCTCCACATCCAATTTGCTGCAGGTCTCTCTTACGACTATCATAGAAAACAAGAATAGGAATAGTAAAGATAAATTTTCATTTTTTAGCATAAAAAAGGAAAAAATGATGAGCAAAACTCTTTAGGATGCGTATCTTTCCTTTGCTTTGCTATGTCATGTTTATTTTATATAACAAACCATCCTATTTCAAACAATGGTGAAGATCATAAATTTTTATCAATATCCTTTTTCTACCTTTTATGTACAAAAAGAAGAGTGTCGTACTCTCCTTTTTATGTGTACTCCCTATTTTATCTCAAAAAAAGCCTAAGTCCATCGATCGACTGCTGCTGCTTTTCATGAAAGCTGCTCTGCTTTTCGATTTGCTTATTATTCATACCTGTATTCACTGCCCGACCTGTTTCATCGCCGCCAACAGCATGCTGCTGCTTCGTATTCGTGCTTTCAACCGCAGCATTTGTGCCAGCTGCGCTGTATACACCGCCGCCGCTTGCTACTTGGGTAGCAGCCGCATCAGTCTCTCCGCTGCAATGAATCTGATTATTGATAACAAACACAATTTCATCATTATCATGATAACCCGCATGCTTGTCCTGCGGCTGAAACTGCTCACCCTTCATACCTTCGTTTTTCGCTTGTCCTTGTCCGCCCACGCTTTGCTGCTGCTCCGTATTTGATGAATCGATTGCAGCATTATTTCCAGCTGTGCTGCTGCGCCCTGCTCCGCTAGCAAGTTGTGTTGTATTTGGAGCATTTGTAAATTGATTGTTAATCACAACAGTAAGCTTCAATTTTCCGTTTACATCGTATTCTGTAACAGTTCGCTCTCCCTGCACCTCAGCATTAACATACACTCTCTTCTCTGTCATTTTTATCTTCCCTCCTCATTCAGTTGTACTATATTCTATTAAAATGTAATAGATTGGATTGTATATTTATCCATCTAAATAAAAAATAGAAGAAAATGCTTCTATTTTTTGATAGAAACAGCTTCTTCTATAATTTATTCTTCCACATCTCATCAAATTTGATTTAAAGAAAACCCGCTGATTGGCGAGCCCTGTCCTTAGGCGAAGACAAAGGCGTAGCCCTACTTATACTGTATTCCTAAAATTTCCGACTACGTCGAATAATCTTCCAGCTGGAAATTTATACTTTCCTACAGTGGTATAGAAGCCTATTCTCGCCTCTCGTTCTCTTCTCTATACTTCTTTAGCATTCATTATCTCGTGCAGCTTTTCCATACCCGGGTCAGTCTGGGGAGTCGCATGAAACGGATTTATCGACTGCTTAGGCAAAGTTGGATCAGCATCAATCCTAACTCCCATTTGGCGTCCTGAATCCGGAAACGCATCATTAATGGGCCCTTCAAGACGTCCATCTAGATTGGATGCTTGACCATGCATATTTTTTGATTTTATCTTCATATAAAGTCCCCCTTCCTCTCTATACTCTGCTATTTTTATCCCTTTTATACAGCATATTTTTATGCAGGATTTGCTTTCTATACCAAGTAAAACAACTACAAATCATTTTTACTGCTATCGCATGCATGAGAAACACTGCTTTTGTTCAATCTAAAATTGTATTTTAGGCATTGCAATAGCCTGACTCACCTAGCTGGAAATTTATACTTTCTTGCAGTGTAAAGAAAACTCGCCGATTGGCGAGCCCCGCTCTTGGGCGAAGACAGAGGCGTAGTTGCATTTACACTGTATTCTTAAAACTTCTAACTACGCCGAATTGTCTTCCTGCTAGAACTTTATCCTTTAAAGTGCAAAAAACCGCAACATGGGAGTATAACCGATGAAAGACGATCAAAACAATTTCAACGAGGAGTTTGCACAGGAAATTTCACCCGGCAGCCGCCAAGATGTCCGGAAGGAAGAAGGAAGTAAGCTGTCCCCCCTCTTCCCAGGCTTAGCTGTGTTCATCTTTATTCTGCTTCTCCTCCTTTCTTCTTTACGATAACGCAGCGTACTTTAATAAGGAGGTTACAACAGCTGCAAATAAGCTGCTGGAAGTTCGCAAAAATGATTAAATATTATTTCAAAAGGAGGTGAAGATTGGTTGCAAAACAACACTAAAAGTGGAAGAATTATACAAAATCCATTGATAGCTTGTGGATACAGGATGTATAATAAGATTACCGTTTAACTGGAACATCGTGAAGAAGGTTGCGGTTATCTTTACAGAGATAGGTTACACCTATAATAAGGAACAAGAATATCCCTTATTGACTGAGCGAGAGCGGTCCTCTAGTGTGCGAATCCTGTGAAGCACACGTTTCCGAAAGGAGATGCAAAGCTTGTAAGTTCAATGTTGAATTGTAACTTTTAGTAAGTTTTGTGAACCAGGAATATGGACATGATGAAAGATAAGTCTTTACAAACGAATGCACCAAAAGAAGCAACGGTAGGAGTTACATCTGCTTTGGACACAAAGCATCCTACTAAAACAGAACAGATATATCCAGGCGATTCCGTTAATGAGCATAAACGCCTAGAGATTGCCAACATGTTTCTAGCTAAAAAGGAGTTAGGACAACAAAACGAAAATTCATAACTTGGCCAGCATAATAGGACACCTTTAACTATGCTTACATGGCAATAGTCAGAGGTGTCCCATCATTTTGTTTCATTCTATTCCTACTTAAATTTCTTCCTGCATCTATCCGTACCAAACAGCTCCTCCACCTTCATATCCTTGTTTTGCCAAATCATGTTTTATGATAGAATGCCCTTATACAGCTTTAGCAAACTGCTGTAAAAAATGCAATGAGTATGGAGAGAGCCAATGATAAACTACAAGATTTTATTTTTAGACATTGACGGAACAATTCTTACGCCTGATGATACGATTCAAGATTCTACGAAGCAGGCTGTGGCCCAGTTACAGCAAAAGGGTCTGGAAGTATTTCTTGCAACAGGAAGACCTCTACACGAAATCGCAAACATCGGAGAAGAGCTCAATATCAACTCCTTTATCGGCTATAACGGAGCATTCGCAATCTATAAAGGTGAAACAATCTTCCGTGAAACAATGAACAAGGATACAGTAAAACACTTTCTAGACATTGCCAAATCACATGGTCATGAAGCTGTTCTGTATACGAGTGACAAGAATGCATTTACTTCTTTAGAGGCTCCAATTACAAAGGAATTTATGAAAAAATTTCATCTGTATAAAAATGATACCATCACAGATGACATTCTCAATCAAGTTTTAGGTATCACCCTTATCAACTTAAGTGAAAATGAACATGTACTATATGAAGAGGATGCTGAAATTCATTTATCACAGGTAAATATTGAGGGTTTTCGCCATAGCTATGACGTGATCAGAGACACGGTGAACAAAGGTCTAGCCGTTCAGATGATTCTAGAGCGCCTCGGTATTCCTAAAGAGAGCGCAATTGCCTTTGGTGATGGCATGAACGATAAAGAAATGTTAAGTTATGTAGGTGAAGGATTTGCGATGGGGAATGCACATCCTAATCTATTTCCATATGCAAAGCATACAACAACAAGCGTAACAGAGTCTGGAATTTATAATGGACTAGAATCACTAGGGCTCTTAGAATAAATAATCTTTATTATGTAAACACCGCCCACATTGCTTTCCTGCTAATGGCTGCTGCATTCCTGCCCTGACCCGTTCACAGTTTTACAATTGGACGATAAACTGAGCTAGCTGGATTTGAACCAACGAACGACAGAGTTAGAATCTGTCCGCCTTACCTCTTGGCTATAGCTCCATAATTAGGTGAAATTGGGCAGGAAGAATTGCAGGATTCTTTCTGTCCTTTTCTATAGGATATACAATCATATCGACCTTCGTAAGCCGTGTTCTGTTCATCCTGTGCTGCAAACGGATCAAATCCTCGCATAGGATGGAGAATCATCTATCTCGCAGCATAATTGCTACGGTGTCTGTCAGTTCCAATTCCCTTCAGACACTTCCCCTACCATTGTTTGGGTTTCTCGCTCGCGGGGTTTACCTCGTTCCACCTCCGACGTTTCCATCAGAGCTTCGTCACTGTGGCACTTTCAAGGTAGTCGAACCATATCCCTATTGGACTTAGGTTTTTTCCCTGCCGTCAGCCAAATACTTGACTGCCCTAGCTTACGGTTTCGCCAGGCGCGAACACTACAAGCATCTCAGCTTGTGCGAGCACGGACTTTCCTCACAGGCTCTCTAAAGAGCCTGCGCGATTCTCTCGAGTGCGATATGATTATCTATAATATTTCCATAAAAGAAACTTTCACGCAAGTGCTCTACAGGCTTAGCACTGTGAGAGAACAAGCGACTGTATTGCCTTTTCTTTCGTTTGTATCACCTCTGTGGTACATTCTTATAATAATCTATAAAACAAAATTAATAAATGTATAATTTTTTCCAGATTCCCTCGATATTTGCGTTATACCGGCAATCATATATCATATAAACACAAATAGTCACAAGGCAACTAGTTTTACATCATATAGTATAACTTCCTATACCGATGTCCTGTCCGACTTTTTTCTTTTCAATCTACCCTTTGATATTCTTCCTATTCATACATAAAAAACCTTGTTTTGCATGATGCAAAACAAGGTTTTTTATGCCTAGCGACGTCCTACTCTCACAGGGGGAAACCCCCAACTACCATCGGCGCTGAAGAGCTTAACC
>NZ_JASATP010000016.1:0-123952 GCF_038440375.1 Bacillus sp. OTU530 | reverse complement strand
ATACATCGCTCAAAGCGACTTATTCATACTAACACCTCTTCATCAAGGTGTCAACATTTTTTAATTTATCGCTTTATACTCTTTCGCATCAGCGACGTTTATTAATATAGCACACTGAATTTATAGGGTCAATATCTTTTTTGTAAAAAATCAGTTCTCTATGTTCTCCTCAATTCTCTGCCCACCTCATTCCTCAGATCCATATCATTTTATATGAAAGCCGAAAGATAGTTGTGCTATATTATTTCTTAAGGGGGCATGATGGGATGGGAATCAAGTACTCGAATAAAATTAATAAAATCCGCACGTTTGCTTTAGGTTTAGTATTTGCGGGGTTGTTTATTTCGTATCTGGGTGTATTCTTTAGAGAATCCCCGCTTGTAATGGCTTTGTTTATTCTAATCGGCTTCTTAGCCATCATCCTAAGCACAGTTGTTTACTTCTGGATTGGTATGCTTTCTACTAAAACGGTTCAGGTTGTTTGTCCAACCTGCGGAAAGCCAACAAAAATGCTTGGTCGCGTTGATGCCTGTATGTACTGCAAACAACCGTTAACAATGGATCGCGAACTAGAGGGCAAAGAATTTGATGAGGCATATAATCGAAAACAAAAAAGGGCTGACAATTAATGTCAGCCTTCTTTATTGCAATCTGGACAAATACCATAAAGCTCTAAACGGTGATTTTTAATAACAAACCCCGTTTGCTCTGCAGCCTTCCGCTCTACCTCATCCAATCCGGTATAAGGGAAGTCCACGATTTTACTGCAATTTTCACAAATTACATGATAGTGATGATGAGTTACATAATCAAAACGGCTGGAAGCATCTCCGTAGGTGAGTTCTTTTACAAGTCCTACCTCTTTAAACACACGAAGATTATTGTAAACAGTTGCTACACTCATATTTGGAAACTTGCCTTCTAACGCTTTGTATATTTCATCGGCTGTTGGGTGAGCCATCGATTCCACAAGATACTCTAAAACGGCATGACGTTGTGGAGTAATACGCACACCCGTGCCTTTCAACTGCTCTAATGCTTCTTTCAATTCTTCTTTGACCACCGTCATGCACCCCAATTCTATATGAATTATTACTTTATAATATTTATAATCAGTGTACAGCTTTTTTATTCACCCTGTCAATATTTCTCCCATATTCATCTGGCTTTTATCACAAACCAATTTTTGTACAGCACTTTACCTTTAACGAAAATTCGCTGATTGGCGAGCCGTTAGGTGGAGACAGAGGCGTAGGTGCACTTTGTCCCTAAGATTTCCTGCTATGTCGAATTCACTTCTAACTGGAAACTTATGCTTTCCTACAGCCTTAAAGAAAACTCGCCGACTGGCAAGCCCGGCCCTTGGGTGAAGATAGAGGCGTAGGTGCCCTGATACTGTATTCCTAAAAGTTCCGACTACGTCGAATGCCTTTTAGCTAGAAATTTATCCTTTCCTAACAGTGCAAAAAGAAGATTTTCCTTTATTGCTTTTACATTCAGAGAAACAACCGCAAAAAAAATGCGGAAATCGTTTCCGCACTAAAAAGGCTATCATCTGAGGAGGTATGCCCTGCTTTTACAATATGCGCGGCAACAAAAATGGGTATAGACGAATGACCTATATCACCTTAAAAATTTGTGCATTTACTATTACTTTTTACTCAGACTGCCTGCCATTTTCTTTATTAAGGAAAAAACAAACCCACCTCAGCCTGTCAGCCCTCTTTTTGTTCTATATTTCTTTAACAGCTGCAAGTACTTCCTCCATATGTCCCTTGACCTTTACCTTGCGCCATTCCTTAACTACTTCTCCTTCACTATTAATAAGAAATGTGGACCGTTCGATGCCCATATATTCTTTCCCAAAGTTCTTCTTCAACTTCCATACCCCATACAGCTCCGTAGCTTCATTCTGCTCATCTGCCAACAGCAAAAATGGTAAGCTGTATTTTTCAATAAACTTAAGATGTCTGCTCACTGGATCTGGACTAATTCCAAGAATCATCGTATTTTGCTCATTAAACACTCCGTATGCATCGCGAAAATCACATGCTTCTGTCGTACAACCGGGTGTCATATCCTTCGGGTAGAAATATAACACAACATTTTTACCCCGATAATCCGACAGCTTCACCAGCTCCCCATTGCTTGCCGGGAGAGCAAAATCCGGTGCTGCTTTACCAACTTCTATCATTTCCCACATCTCCTCAATTAAATATTCTTCTCGGTCAATCATCCAGAGAACTCGCTGACTGGCAGGCCCTTCCCTTGGGTGAAGACAGAGGCGTAGCCTTACTTATACTGTATTCCTAAAAGTTCCGACTACGTTGAATTCACTTCTAGCCGGAAATTATCCTTTCTTACAGTGTAACAAAATCTAATCCCGTTTTTCATGCTCCATAAATGTACGTGCTACAAAGGCAGCAGGCATGGTGTAGCCAACAAGAGCTTCTATAATTGCTATCCAGCGGCCGATACCAACCGGTGTAATATCTCCATACCCGACAGATAGCAATGTAATCGCACTAAAATACATACATACCTCCACCATTTGAAACGAATGTACATCTAAAATCTTCCCATCTTCTTCTAAGACAGGAAGTCCCACTTCTTCAAGCACTAAATAACTTATGCCAAACGCAATAAGAACAGTTGTATAGATAAGGGATAATAAAAATAAATTATGGACGGAGAAAAAGTGACGATCTATCCTCATTGCTACCCAAAGCGATTTCATACTGAAAATAATCGCGATCATCGCAACTATTAAAAGCGCAAACCATCCCATGCTCCCACCTCATTTTATTTGTATGAGGCAATGGGACAAATTATATCAATTCCCAGCACCGCGATAACGCTTTACGCCTATGTTCCAAAGCACTAGAGCCATTCCAAAGAACAGCAGCCCCATCACCGGTGTTAAAAAAGCGTAGCTATACCATTCCGTCCGCCTTAAAAAATAGGATGCCGGATATACGCCAACAAAAGCAAAAGGCAGCACCCATGTTAGAATAAAGCGAATCACTTGATTGTAAATATTCACAGGGTAACGTCCATAGTTGCCGATGTTATACATGAGCGGCATAATCGAGCTCCTTGCATCCGACCAAAAACCGATGCTAGCAAGCGAAACGAAAATGCCTCCGTACACAAGAGCTCCCCCTAGTACCATCACAAGAAAAAGGAACAAGTCATACCAATGAAACGATAAGCCTAGTTTTTCTGACGCATATCCCATAATCAGAAGTCCCGTCACACCACCGAGCAACGATTCCAGCTCCATCTTTTCCAGCACTACCTGAAACAAACTGTGAATAGGTCTTGTCAGAATACGATCCATCTCCCCTTTTACAATATACCGATCATTAAAATCCCAAATATTAAAAAATGATGAGAATATTGCAAAAGGAACAAGAAAAAAGCCGTAAATAAAAATAATTTCCTCACGCGTCCATCCCTGCAGCACCTGTGTATGCCCAAACACCACTAGAATAAAAACAAGATTAACCGCTTGAAGAAGCATATCGGATAACAGCCCTACAACAAGATCTCCGCGGTACTGCAGCTTTGTTTTCATATACTGCGCCGCATATTGCAAAAAGAGACGAATATACATGATCATTTCACCCTCCTTGCACTACAAGCCGTTTTTTAGCCATGTTCCACATAATCAAAATCGGGATAAAGAGAACAACTGACCAAACAGCCTGAAATAAAATTGCATTCCAAATTGCTCTCCCCTGCATACCTTCTGTAAAAATCATGCTTGGAATATAGCTGATTGCTTGGAATGGAAAAAACGCCATAATATGCTGTGCCCAAACTGGATAAAAACTAACTGGCAGCAGTAAGCCGGAGAATAAATCAATAGTCACTCGCTTTGCGTACATGATCCCATCGTTATTAAATAAGAAGAATGTGATCATACCAGTCATTAAATTGATTTGCGTATTAATAATAAAACTGAACAAAAGGGAGATAAAGAAATACAATAGTGTATAAGGATTCAGCTTAATACTAAGAGAAAATAACAGTACCACTAATATCATGCCTGGGATTGAAAAGAAGAACAAACGAAAAATCCCTTCCCCTAATCCTTGCATTACCTTCATTCCTAAATAACTATAAGGACGAATGAGCTCGACGGCTACACGTCCCTCTTTAATCTCCGCTGCAATTTCCCGATCAATGTTATTAAAGTAAAATGCACGCGCCATCCAAGCTACTGCTACATATGTGGTCATCTGGGCTACAGATAGCCCTTGAATACTCTCTTTCCCACCATAAATTGCCGTCCACAAAAAATAATACGCCGCAATGTTAATCGTATAAATAATGATCCCACTATAATAATTAGAACGATAGGCAAGCATCATTAAAAACCGAATCCGAATCATTTCGATATATTTATCCATGCACAACGCCCTCTTCATAGATGTTCCGGATAATTTCCTCTGTTGATACCTCATTTACCTTCATATCTTGAATACGGAATGTCTGCGCAACTTTTGCGATAAGCATGGATAACACAATTTCCTCATTTGGAATACGTGCCACCCAAACATTAGGACCATTTCCTTGTGTCCAGCTTACATCACTATCAGGCATAAGCACCGCAAGCTGCTGATAGGAAATAGGAGAAGAAAACTGGAATTGTATTTCTTTCTCATCCCCCCATTGAGCACGGAGCTTTTCAAGGGAACCATCATAGATAATTTTCCCTTCATCTAGCATTACAACGCGTTCGCACAATGCCTCGATATCTGAAATATCATGTGTTGTAAGTAAAATTGTCGTGTTATACTTTGCGTTAATTTCCTTTAAAAAGTCGCGAATTTTTAGCTTCACAAGTACATCAAGACCGATTGTCGGTTCATCCAAAAATAAAAGAGGCGGGTTATGAAGCAATGCAGCTGCTAATTCACAGCGCATTCGTTGTCCAAGAGAAAGCTTACGAACAGGTTTATCAAGAAGGGCGCTAATATCAAGTGTTTCAATAATATGTCCCATATGTGCTTCATATTGTTCATCAGACACTCCATACACCTTTTTTAACAGGCGGAATGATTCTTGAACAGCAATATCCCACCAAAGCTGCGAGCGTTGTCCAAACACAACACCGATAGACCGAACAAACTTTTCTCTTTCCTTATGCGGATTCATTCCATTCACGGTAATCCGCCCGCTCGTCGGCGTTAAGATTCCCGTTAGCATTTTAATCGTCGTTGATTTACCGGCCCCGTTTTCTCCTATATATCCGATCATCTCTCCTTGCTTGACAGTAAAGGAGATATCGTTTACTGCGCGAACAACTTTATAGTTACGGTTAAACAAATCCCGAAAAGCGCCCTTTAGCCCAGAGCGGCTTGAATAGGCAACAAATTCTTTTCGTAAGTCTTTTACTTCAATTGCGTTGCTGCTCATGCTGTTCCCCCTTTTTATGCTACCTATAGGCAGACTGGAATACTCACAACGAATAGTTTACCCAAGCTCACCATGCAGCACAAACATTATGCCTTCCTTGCCATAAACCAGAAAAAACATGTTACAATAAGGCTTGCATCATACTCCATATAGAGTAGATCACTTGAAGGGAGAGCAAAAGAAGTGAACTTCACTCAATCAGAACAACTTCATACAGAAGCATTGCAGCATATCGTCGGAGGTGTAAACAGCCCATCCCGTTCCTATAAGGCGGTCGGCGGTGGTGCGCCTGTTGTGATGAAACGTGCTAAAGGAGCATATTTTTGGGATGTGGATAACAACAAATACATTGATTATTTAGCAGCATATGGCCCTATTATTACAGGCCATGCGCATCCTCATATTACAAAAGCGATTCAAGCTGCGGCGGAGAACGGTGTACTATACGGAACGCCGACGGTGCTTGAAATACAATTCGCAAAAATGCTAAAAGAAGCAATTCCTTCTATGGATAAGGTTCGCTTCGTAAACTCTGGAACAGAAGCAGTTATGACAACAATTCGTGTCGCGCGCGCTTATACGGGTCGTACAAAGATTATTAAATTTGCGGGCTGTTATCACGGGCATTCTGATCTTGTTCTCGTTGCAGCAGGCTCTGGTCCATCTACGCTCGGAACCCCTGACTCTGCTGGTGTTCCAACAAGCATTGCCCAGGAGGTTATTACCGTTCCATTTAATGATGTGGAAACCTTTGCGGCTGCTCTAGAGAAATGGGGCCATGAAGTGGCGGCTGTTCTTGTCGAGCCGATTGTAGGAAATTTTGGAATTGTGTCGCCTAAAGAAGGATTTTTGGAGGCTGTTAATGAATTAACTCATAAAGCTGGGGCTCTTGTCATTTATGATGAGGTCATTACAGCGTTTCGCTTTATGTATGGTGGAGCGCAAAATTTACTTGGCGTCACTCCCGATTTAACCGCCCTTGGAAAAATTATTGGCGGTGGTCTTCCTATTGGCGCCTATGGCGGCAAAAAAGAGATTATGGAGCAAGTTGCACCGCTTGGACCTGCATATCAAGCAGGAACAATGGCAGGCAATCCTGCGTCTATGTCTGCTGGAATCGCCTGCTTGGAAGTGCTAAAGCAAGATGGGGTATATGAAAGACTCGACGAACTCGGTGCTCAGCTGGAAAAAGGGATTGCAGAACAAGCAAAGGTACATAACATCCCTATCACCATCAATCGTTTAAAAGGTGCTCTAACAGTGTTTTTCACAACAAAACGAATTGAAAACTATGAGGACGCCCAAAACACTGACAGCGAAATGTTCGGAAGGTTCTTCAAGCTTATGCTGCAGCAAGGAATCAATCTTGCTCCTTCCAAATATGAAGCATGGTTCCTTACAACAGAGCATTCCAAAGAGGATATTGAACATACAGTTGAAGCCGTAGGAAATGCCTTTGAGCAGCTTTCTAAAGAATTTGTGAACACTTAATATTAAAAAGAAAAAACAGGATGAATGTCCCTGTTTTTTCTCTCCTCCTAGTTTAACAAACAAACAATCAGTAGTATAATTATTCCTAGTCACTTCATAAAGAAAACTCGCCGATTGGCGAGCCCGCCCTTGGGCGAAGACAGAGACGCAGCCCTACTTATACTGTATTCCCAGAATTTTTCACTACATCGAATTGGCTTCTAGCTAGAAATTTATACTTTCTTACAGTGTAAAGGGTACCTCATTCTTCTTTGGTGTATATTTGGGCATTATTCGCCTTGAATATTCTAATAATTTAGAAAAGTCTTATTTTCAAAAAAATGTATGGAGGTGAATGGCCTTCCAGTCAAGGCCCTCGCGATGACAAACAAATGGACTCCTGCGCTTTTTCAAGACTTTCACAACTCAGAACATGACGCATGCGGAATTGTTTCCGTTATGGAAAAAAAACGCATCCCCACAAAAGCAAATATTGACTTATGTATACAATCTCTTGTCAAAATGAATCATCGCGCCGGTTTTATTAACGGAGAAGGCGATGGTATCGGGATTCATATCGATCTCCCAAAAGAATTATGGAAAGAAAAATTGCGGACAAATGGGCAAGACCCACAAATTGCAGATCGCTCCGATTTTGTTGTCGGTCACTTTTTTCTTGACCGCAAAGCAGATGTACTCCCGCTGCAAGCTGAAATGAGAAATACTTTTACAAATAATGGTCTGCACATTGTGTTTGAAAGCGAAAAGGTGACACATAAAGAAGCCCTCGGACCGCTTGGCCAAAAAGAAGAGCCTGTCTTTTGGCAAATTGCCCTGCTGCCGCAGCAAGGTATACAGCACGTGGAACGCACGTTATTTGAACTTACCATTTTACTTGAGAAGAATGATAAGGTTCATGTTGCTTCCCTAAGCCCTCATCATGTTGTATACAAAGTAATGGGGGCAGGAGATACACTCATCAACTACTACACTGATTTAACAAACCCGCTTATCGCATCAACGATGACTCTTGGTCATAATCGATACTCTACAAATACTTTATCAAACTTCTTCCGTGTACAGCCGTTCAGTGTGCTTGGACATAACGGTGAAATTAATACGATTGCAAAGCTGCGTGATCAGGCAGAAATGCTGAACGTACCATTAACAAATGGCGGAAGCGACTCACAAGATTTAAACCGCACAATTGACACACTCATTTCCCGTTACGATTACAGCTTGTTCGAAGCAGTTGACCTTTTGTTTCCGCCAATTATAAATGAGATCAAACTCTATCAAGAAAAGCTGCAAGATTTATATACGTATATGCGCGAAGGATGGGGGCATTTTGCTCAAGGACCTGCTGGAATTATTTCCCGTTATAAGGACGAAGCAGTCTTCAGTGTTGATTCCCTAGGATTGCGCCCTTTGTGGAAGGTAGAGACAGAAACAGCTTACATTTTCTCCTCGGAGCCTGGTGTCGTGCCGCCAAACGAATATACAGCTGAGCCAAAGGCACTTGCACCAGGGGAAAAAATTGGTCTCAAGTGGGATGAAGCAGGAGAAATGGTTGTATACGAATATGAACAATTTCAAAAGGAAATATATAAGCGCTTTAGCCAACGTGTGAATTTGACAGACTACCGGGGCCACCTTGAATGTCCAACACCGCAAAAGGCGGAAAAAGTTGCTCCTGACCTAAAAGTAGAGGATCGCCAGTATGCAGCTTTCGGATGGGACCGGGAGAACATTCAATTGCTTGAGCAAATGGCAGAAAAAGGCGCCGAGCCAATTCGTTCTCTCGGACATGATGCACCGCTTGCTGCGCTAGATTCCGGCCGGCGCAATATCGCAGACTTTATAAAAGAAAGTGTTGCCGTTGTAACCAATCCAGCGATTGACCGCGACCGCGAAATTGAACATTTTTCGACGCGTACAGTTATAGGAAAACGACCTTCGCTATTTGAAAAAACAGGGCAAACAACAATTTTAGAGCTTCCTTCCCCTGTATTACTAGAAGGAGAAATCGGACAGCAGGCCGCAGAGCAAGCAGGACAGCTTTCTTATGAACAGCTTGCAGGACTTTTTGCAGCAAAGGATTCTCTTTACAAGCTATCTGCAACCTATAAGGATTCTGAAACATTAGCAGCCGCATTAGAACGCTTGGCAGAGGAGGCCATTGCCGCTGTAAAAAATGGTGCTTCATTGCTTGTATTAGATGATGGCAACGCTCATCAAAACGGAAACCTCTGGATTGATCCGCACCTCATTACAGCAAAGATGCAGCAAATACTTGTTAAGGCTGGGTTACGCCGTGACTGTTCCATTTTACTCCGCTCTGGTGCGATCCGCTCCTTGCATGATCTTGTGACCGCATACGGATTAGGCGCAGATGTGATTAACCCATATCTTATGTTAGCGACGGTAAGCGACGGAACAGAAAAGCCTTGTCTCAACCTTTATAATGCTTTGAATAAAGGATTAGAAAAGGTTATCTCAACAATCGGTATTCACGAATTGCGTGGATACGGACGCCTCTTCTCCTCAATCGGATTACATGAGGAAGTTGCAAAGGTGTTAAATATCGTCAACTTCTTAGGAGCTGATACTCTTGCATTCAATTTTGAAAGCATGAAGGAGGACGCCGTCCAGCGTGCGGAGGACTATAGCAAAGAAACCGTGAAAATGCGCAAAACATTCCATATCTTCCCTCGTGTATGGAAAGCAATTGGCGATGTAGCAAAAGGAAATGCATATGATGATTACCGTGAAAAGTTGACGGACATTGAAACAAAAACGCCAATTTCCATCCGTCACTTGGCTGATTTTAAAGAATCTGAGACTCCTGTCCCAACAGAAAAGGTAAGTATCAAGGCTGGAGAGCATCATTTACCGTTTATTATCAGCTCCATGTCCTTTGGTTCACAAAACGAAATTGCATTCCGGGCATATGCGGAGGCGGCAGAGCGTTTGAACATGATCAGTTTAAACGGTGAAGGCGGAGAAATTAAGGATATGATCGGCAAATATCCGAAAACGCGTGGACAACAGGTTGCGTCCGGACGCTTCGGAGTCAATGCAGATTTACTGAACTCCTCCAACTTAATCGAAATTAAAATCGGGCAAGGAGCAAAGCCTGGTGAAGGTGGGCATTTGCCTGGCTCAAAGGTAACAGCGAAAATTGCTGAAGCGCGCAATGCCACAATCGGTTCAGATTTAATCTCACCCTCTAATAACCACGACATCTACTCGATTGAGGATTTAGCGCAAATTATCGCTGAAATCAAAACAGGCAATAATAAAGCAAAAGTAGCTGTTAAGGTGCCAGTCGTTCCGAACATTGGAACCATCGCAGTTGGAATTGCCAAGGCAGGTGCTAATTTTATAAATATCAGTGGATTTGATGGTGGTACAGGTGCAGCGAGAATTCATGCACTACAGCACGTTGGATTGCCAGTGGAAATTGGTGTCAAAGCAGCTCATAACGCCCTTATTGAAGCGGGCATGCGCGACAGTGTCGAAATTTGGGCAGATGGTGGTCTGCGCAGTGTAGCTGATGCATTGAAGGTGATGCTACTTGGCGCAAACCGCGTTGGGTTTGGAACACTCTCTATGATTGCAATTGGCTGTACAACTTGCCGCGGCTGTCATCTCGATACATGTCATGTGGGGATTGCAACGCAAATTGAATCCGAAGCACAAGCGAAGGAGCATGGATTACGCCGCTTCGTTCCTCGTGAATTTGACGGTGCCGTGCAAGGACTTATGAACTTATTTACAACATTTGGATTAGAGCTAAAACGCCTTGTAGGTCTGCTAGGTTTTAATAGCCTGCAGGAAGTTGTGGGTCGCTCCGATTTGCTTGAACAGACCCGTGGCTTACAGCTTATAGATTTATCCCGCCTCCTTCGCGTCTTGGAGGCAAAACCATTCTTAACAGTTACATTGACAACAGCAGAACAAGAAACTGCCTCTGAATTCTCGGCAGACTCAAAAGAATTGGTTGCTGTCGGCGTTGAACAACGCGCCATGGGGGCGTTAGAGTCTTGTTATCGTACCCGAAGCAAGCTTGCAGGCGAATCGCTCCACCCTATTACGCTTCAATATGCAAATGCAATTCCAGGAAACGGTCTTGGTGCCTTTAATAGCAAGGATATTTTCATCCATGTCAGCGGCGGTGCACAAGACGGTATCGGGAAAACATCATTTGGCGGCGGCATTTATGTAATGAAGGCAAAGGGAAAAGACGGCAGCTACTATAATGGCTCCGCTGGTAAAGGCTTCGGCTACGGTGCACAAAAGGGCTCCTTGTATGTACAAGGAAATGCTGATGCACGTGCTGGTATCCGCCTCTCTGGTGCTGATATGATTATCGGGGGCCGCATTACCAAAGCAATTCCTGCTCAGGAGCACGGAAATATTGGCGTACACTCCAATATTAAAGGTTTTGCCTTTGAGTATATGACAAACGGACGCGGTCTCGTTTTAGGAGATCCAGGTCCATGGATTTGCGCAGGTATGACGGGCGGAGTCGTATACTTACGTCACCAGCCAGAAATGGGATTAACAGAAGCTGCGATCCGCCGCCGTATCGCCAAGGGGGCAAGTGTAACAGTGCAGGCACTCAGCTCAAAAGGTGTAGCGGATGTAACAGAAATGTTGACAGATTATATCCGTATCCTTAACGCACATGAGCAATATGAAGAAGCAACTATCATTTCTTCCTTACTTGACGATATCAAAAATAGCTTCTTCGAAGTGATTCCAACAAAAGAGCAGGCAGATCCGTCTGTATCAACAGAATGAAATTTTCTTACCCAATTGAAGCTGGTCGATGCAGCTAGACACTCTTTCTATATATGGGGAGACAAAAGCACCTGTCACGAGTCAGGTGCTTTTGTCATACATTTTTTCCTTTCCCACACGACTCTCACTTTCTTTTTCAAAATACCTCTTGCGAACCACTTATAATGCCTGTATAGTAACGTAATGTGAATTCGTGAATACAGAAAGGAATCTTAGAAAATCATGAAATTGGGTGCTAGGATTTTAAAAACAGGGATTGCGATTACGTTAGCGCTGTATGCAGCCATACTGCTTGAAATACCCTCTCCTGGGCTTGCAGGAATTTCAGCTGTATTTGCTATCCAGCCATCTGTTTATCGTTCTTACTTAACGGCTTTGGAACAATTACAGGCAAATGTAATTGGAGCTCTCTTCGCAATTGCATTTGCATTAGCTTTTGGCAATAACCCCTTTATTATCGGATTAACATCTGTGATTATCATTGCATTGGCGCTTAAGCTGCGATTGGAAAATACAATCCCCATTGCTCTCGTAACCGTTATTGCGATTATGGAATATGAGGGCGCCGATTTCCTTGACTTCGCGTTACTGCGCTTTGTTACCATTATGTTTGGAATTCTCGCAGCTTCTGTTGTAAATCTAGTCTTTATGCCCCCAAAGTATGAGACAAAGCTTTATCATAGAATGGCAGCAAATACAGAGGAAATTCTAAAATGGATTCGCTTAAATAGTAGAAAAGCATCTGATTTTGCTAGTTTAAAAGCAGACTTAGATAAGATGAAAGAAAAAATGATTAAGCTGAATCATCTGTATTTGCTATATCAGGAAGAAAGAAGCTATACGAAAAAAACCCGTTACGCAAAATCAAGAAAGCTCGTTTTATTCCGCCAAATGCTAGCGACTACAAGCCGCGCCCTCGAGACGCTGAAATTGCTGCATCGTCTTGAAAATGAGCTGCACCGTATGCCATCCGCTTTTCAGGATCATATTCAAAATGAGCTCAATTCTCTTGTAAATTATCATGAGCAGATGCTGCTGAAATTTATCGGTAAGGTGAAGACTCAGCATTCTTCGTATATACTCAATGAAGTATCCATATGCAGGCAGCAGCTCATTCAAACATTTATGTCCTATCAAAGTAACGAGGATAGCGAACAATATAAAACGTGGCTTCACCTCTTCCCGCTTGTATCTTCTATTATAGATTACAGTGAGAAGGTAGAGCATCTTGACTTGTTAATTAGCAGCTTCTACACATATCACAACAATCCGGAAGATGAATTACACATTCAAGAAAAACGAGAGGATGAATAAGAAAAGCAGACAAGGCCCGCCTTTTATGGCAGCGTAGGGGGGGCCGGAGTAAAAGGCGCTTTCTGACTTTTGCGGAGATTCAGTCTGGAGTCTGCCATTTTGGGCCTTGGGAGCTAGACATCCCCCCGAAAAGTTATACTTTCTTATCTTGTAAAGGAAACTCGCCAAGTGGCGAGTTTTTTTATATTTCACTTTAAGAGAGTATAAATGTCTAGCTAGAAGACAATTCGACGTAGTGAGAAATTTTAGGAATAAAGTATAAGGACAACTACGCCTCTGTCTTCGCCCAAGAGCAGGACTCGCCAATCGGCGAGTTTTCTTTATTACAAGGAGGTACGAGATCTCCTACGATTCTTTTCAAGGAAAAAATAATAATTATGTACTAAATCTTATGATTACTGGAAATAATGCAAATTAGTTAAAGAAGGAGGTGTGATGATTGAAAGACGAACTACATGCTTTCTATCAAATCTTCACTACTACTAAAGATGCCATTGAAAAATTTATGAATATACTAGAACCCGTGATTCAAAATGCAAAAGATGATCATGAACGCCTTTATTATCATCATATTTACGAAGAGGAAGAACAACGGCTATCGCGTCTGGCTGAACTTATCCCCCTTATTAGTAAATTTGAAAAAGAAAAGGAAGAGAACAGTTTTTCACCCACCAATAATGAATTTAATCGTCTTTTACAAGAATTAAACCTTGAAAAATTCGGATTACATAATTTTGTAGAACACCTAGATTTAGCACTCTTTCAATTTACAGATGAGGAACGCAGCACTCAATTAAATCAAATGAGAAATGTTTCTTACCAAGATTATCAACAAGTAAAAAACATGTTAAATGAAATTAACGCGAAATTTGACCATAACTATGTCGATCCGCATGCACATCATGATGAGCACCACGACCATTTAGCTCCGCCAGGTTCTTCATCGATTGCCAAATCATCTCAAAAGAAAAAAGGGTTTACGGTCGGAAGTTTAATATAAGTAAAGATGCAGGAAGAAGGTAAAAAGTATGAGTAAATCACAACTATTTCCAGACTCACCATTAACAGATCAAGACTTCTTACAATTAGATCAGACCGTTATTGAGGCTGCACGAAAACAACTGATTGGACGTCGTTTCATTGAGCTGTACGGCCCACTTGGCAGAGGAGTGCAAAGTATCTCCAATGATATTTTTATGGAAAATCACGAAGCAAAGATGGCTTTCCAAGGGTCATTTGATACAGATATCGAGGATAGCAAACGAGTAAATTATACTATTCCGTTACTTTACAAAGATTTTGTTTTATATTGGCGTGACCTGGAACAAACAAAGGTATTAGATATTCCTATCGATTTTTCTGTAGCTGCAAATGCTGCTCGTGATGTGGCCATATTAGAGGATCAAATGATTTTCCATGGTTCAAAGGAATTTGATATCCCTGGATTAATGAATGTAAAAGGCCGATTAACACACTTAATTGGAAATTGGTATGAGTCAGGAAGCGCTTTTCAAGATGTAGTTGAAGCTAGAAACAAGCTGCTTGAAATGAAGCATAATGGCCCCTTTGCTCTAGTCTTATCTCCAGAGCTATACTCACTATTGCATCGTGTACATAAAGACACCAATGTTCTAGAAATTGAACATGTTCGTGAGCTTGTTACGGACGGGGTGTTTCAATCACCAGTTTTAAAAGGAAAAACAGGTGTTTTAGTCAATACAGGACGGAATAATTTAGACTTGGCTGTTTCCGAAGACTTTGAAACAGCATATTTAGGGGAAGAAGGTATGAATCACCCGTTCCGTGTGTATGAAATGATTGTTTTGCGGATTAAACGGCCTTCCGCGATTTGTACATTAGAAGATCCTAAGAGCTGAGGAATCGATGCCCATGAATAAAAGAATGTTAACAGTGGGATCTCTTATTCCAAAACACATGCTATTGACTAACCACTTGGTAATTCATCCAATTGTAAAAGCCAGCCCGTCTGCTACAGAGCATCGTCATCCTAACAGCATTAACCTGCTGCAAAATCAAATACCATTTGAGGTTCGACCTGCAAAAGGGAATTTATTAGATGTCGCTTTGAAGCAAGGCCAAGCTTTGCAGTATAAATGCCGAAAGGGAACCTGCGGAGTATGCACTGTTCAAGTTGTAAAAGGGGCATCCTGCTTATCCTCTCCAAATGAAAAGGAGCAGAAAAAACTCAAAAAAGGCATAAACGACGGTTATCGCTTAGCTTGTCAGGCAAATATCACTTAAAGAAAACTCGCCGATTGGCGAGCCCTGCCCTTGGGCGAAGACAGAGGCGTAGTTGCCCTTATACTTTGTTCCTAAAATTTCTAACTACGTCGAACTGTCTTCCTGCTAGAAATTTATACTTTCTTAAAGTGTAAATGAAACAAAAGATGATACTGCCCTTCTTGAGACCAAATACAAAATGGATCATCGAGAAAACCCAGCTATATTCAGGGTTTATAGGATGATCCATTTTGTATTTTTTTATTTTTCTAATGAGAAGACTTTCGAATCAATCACTTTCAAGATTATGCAAATAGCCGTTCCTTTAAATGAACAAGATTATCTTCAATTTGAAATGGAAGCGAAATATCATGCTTTTTGAATTCATTTACACTTATGTCTCGAATAAGCTTTAATGCTTCCTTCTTGAAGGTATGTGTTACAAATCCATCATTAATTTCACACAGCTTTTGTAAGTATTGTAGAGTATCGCCTAATAACATTTGTTTTACATGATTGTTGTTTAACTGGCAAATCAACTTATGCTGTAACTCTTTTATCATAGCAATTTGATCAACATGTACCATAATGTTCGTGCCATTTTCATCTATAAAGCATAGGGAAACATACTGACCTTTTGAGACGTCAATATTCGTAAATACTGGGTTATGATATATCTCTCCAGACGATAAACAAATAACGCTTGCTTCTGCCGCCCCGCCTATTTTACGGTAATTTGAAATTACAGTATGAATATCTTTTAACCCATGCAACATGTTAAACATACGATTTCTCCCCTAGTCAATATAAAAGTATTTTCAATAATATTTTAAGGAAAATGATAATCATTGTCAATTGGTTTTGTTTTCCTAATATTGGGCTTTAATATAATCGAGACAAGGGCTGTACAGAGGCGAAGTTGCTCTTATACCTTATTTCTAAAATTTCTCGCCACGTCCAATTGCCTTCCGGCTTGAAATTTATATTTTCTTAAGGTATAAAAAATGGACCACCGCAGAAACTTAGTGAATACACGAGTTTCTAGGATGATCCATCTTTTTACTTTATCATTTGGGGGCTCTTTCCCCACGCTAGGAAATCAGCAATTACAAAGCTGCTTCCAATTCTGATTTCTTATTTACCAAGCACCATTTTCTCAATTTCATCTAGCACTTGTTCAGCTGCAAGTACACCGCCAGCAGTATTCCAAATGGCATCATCTACCTGATGGGCATTTCCACTCTTAACAGCATTTAAATTTTTCCAAAGCGGATCGTTCGTCCAGTCTTTTTCAGTATCTAAAGCTGCTTGGTCACCTGCAGGAGCATAAGTGAAGTAAAAGAGCAGATCTCCATCCATTTGTGGAATAGCTTCTTTACCAACCTCAATAGCAAGGTTGCCAAGCTTATTGTCAGGAGTAAATAGCGCTTCTTGCTGCTTAGCACGTTTAAATCCTAATTCGTTCAAAATAACTCCAGAGAAGGAATCTGTGTAGTAAATACGAGTTTTTCCGGCCATGAAACGAACAACAGAAACTTCTTGATTTACTTTATCACCTAATTTTTTCTTTAGCGCTGCTACATGATCATCATATTTCTTTAATACTTCGTTGCCTTTTTCTTCTTGATTTACAGCTTTTGCATATAGCTTAAAGTTTTCCTTCCAGTCTCCTCTTAGTGTTTCTGCAAAGACTGTTGGGGCAATGGCATTCAACTGGTCATAAATTTTCTCTTGGCGGATCTTGTTACCAATAATAAGATCTGGCTTTAATGCCGCAATTGCTTCAACATTTACTTCACTTTCCGTTCCGACAACCTGTACATCCTTCATTTTATCTTTAATATGGTCATACCATGGATCTCCCAACCACGATTGTACGGCTCCTACTGGTTTTATTCCCATAGCAAGGAGAGCTTCTGTTCCTTCATTTGTTAAGATTACAATACGCTTTGGTGTACCCTTTATTTCTGTTGTACCCATCGCATGTTCTACCGTATACGTTTCGGTTGTTTTTGTTGCTTCTTCTTTTGGCTGTTCCTCTTGTTTCCCGCATGCGCCTAGCAATAAGGAAACAGATAAAACAAGCATAAGCAAACCCCAAGAAAACTTTTTCACTTATGTAACCCCCATTTTATTGATAACGATTTTCATTTACAAAATGAATGATACAATATGGTTGAAAGTTCTGTCAACGGTTAATTGAAAAAAGTTATCATTCTCATTGACGGGATATCTGAACTTCGCTAGACTGAAGCTAACGAGCAAAAGAGAGGATATACATATAATGATTTGTAAAACGAGACAAACAAAAGCACTTGGACTATTACTATTTACCTTGTTACTTCTTTATGGTATGTGGGCAAGTATTATTTATGGCTATGTAGATACAGATATCAAAACTGCAGTAAATGCATTTACAAATTATAACGGTTCAAATGAGCATATTATCATCAAAACGGTACGGCTACCGCGCTCTCTCATTGCAGCAGCTGTCGGAGCAAGCTTGGCAGTAGCCGGCGCTATTTTGCAAGTATTAACAAAAAACCCCCTTGCTTCCCCAAGCCTGCTGGGAATTAACGCTGGAGCTTCCTTCTTTATTGTATGTTCTGTTTCCGTTTTTTCAATTCAATCGCTTCAAGCCTTTACTTGGATTGCTTTTCTTGGTGCAGCTGTTACAGCTTGTCTTGTGTTTATCATCGCTTCAATTGGCCGGGAAGGGCTCACTCCTATTAAACTTACACTTGCTGGAGTAGCAATCGGGGCTGTATTCTCATCATTTACTCAAGGCTTACTTGTACTAAATGAGGCACTACTTGATGAAGTATTGTTTTGGTTATCCGGTTCCGTGCAAGGACGCAAGCTGGAAATGCTGACAAGTGTTCTTCCTTATCTAATCATTGCTTGGCTTGGTGCAGCAATAATGGCTGGAAAGCTAAACATTTTATTATTGGGTGATGATGTGTCACGTGGACTAGGTCAGCGCACACAGCTTGTAAAAGGCATCCTCGTACTCATTGTTATACTGTTAGCCGGAAGTTCAGTCGCGGTGGCAGGACCTATTGGATTTGTAGGAATTATCATTCCGCACGTGGCTCGTGCATTTGTTGGGCTTGATTATAGATGGGTTCTTCCTTACAGCGCAGTGCTCGGCGGGATTTTATTGCTTGCTGCTGATATTGGAGCACGATACATTTTAATGCCGCAAGAGGTGCCGGTTGGAGTCATGACTGCGGTGATTGGTACACCGTTCTTTATTTATATTGCTAGAAAAGGAGGCATCGCAAAATGAAAAAGCACATTCCCCTTAGAATCGGTCATAACATTTCATTTTTGCTGCAGCAAAAAGCGCTCCTTACAATAGGATGCTTGCTAGGGGCTGTAATATGCCTTTTCTTTGTAAGCGCAGGAATAGGCGAGATGCAAATCTCACCTGTGCACGTCTTTCAGGCATTGATTGGTGAAGGAAATGAGATGGACAGACTTGTTGTTACGACATTTCGCCTGCCTCGTATTCTAATAGCACTGTTAGTGGGCATCGGTCTCGCGATAGCCGGCAGTATCCTGCAGGGTCTTGTACGGAATCCGCTTGCTTCTCCAGAAATTATCGGGGTGACAGACGGTGCCGGTGCTGCTGTTGTTTTATGTTTAGCGCTGTTTAGCGACACTAATGGCTCCTTAACAATCAGTATTCAGTGGCTGCCGCTCGCCGCGTTCCTTGGAGCGAGCTTAACTGCGTTTCTTATATATGTACTATCCTGGAAACATGGTGAAATCACGCCGCTGCGCATGGTACTCATCGGAATCGGTATTGCTGCACTGTTGAAGGCTGTTACTACTTTACTTATGGTACTCGGTCCCATTCACAATGCCAGCCAAGCTAACATCTGGTTAACCGGAACAGTACATGGATCGAATTGGAAAAATGTTGCTGTTTTAGCTCCTTGGATTACGGTCCTTAGTCTAATTGCCTGGCTGATGGCGCGTAAGCTAAACGTCCAGGAATTAGGAGATGCTCTGGCAACGGGGCTTGGCAATAGAGTCGGACGCCAACGATTCTATTTACTGCTGCTTTGTACAGCATTGGTCGGAGGATCAGTTGCATTTGCAGGCGGTATCATTTTTGTCGGGTTAATCGCACCCCATATTGCCCGAAAGCTGGTCGGTTCCTCTTACGGAGCACTTATTCCAACAGCGGCATTAATTGGAGCCCTACTCATGATGGGGGCAGATTTAATCGGTCGAATAATATTATCTCCACTGGAAGTGCCAGCTGGTGTATTCACAGCAGCTATCGGAGCACCCTATTTTATTTACTTATTATATAGAGGCAGAAACTCATAAGAAAGGTACGGTGTATATATGGATGCATTACAAACGAAGAAACTAACATTATCGTACAGCAATTCTATCATTATAGATGAGCTGGACTTAGTCATTCCACAAGGGAAAATCACCGTCTTTATTGGGGCAAATGGGTGTGGAAAATCAACGCTGCTCCGTTCGCTGGCCCGCCTATTAAAACCTGCTTCCGGCACTGTTCTGCTCGAAGGAGAGGAAATCGGAAAACTTTCCACAAAGGAAGTAGCAAAACAACTCGCCATTTTGCCGCAGGGACCACAGGCACCAGAAGGATTGACCGTTCTTCAGCTCGTCAAACAAGGGCGTTATCCGTATCAAACGTGGTTAAAGCAATGGTCGGAGCAGGATGAAGAAAGCGTTCAGAAGGCGCTGCGAGCAACGGGAATGGCTGATTTAGCCGAGCGGCAGGTAGATTCTCTATCAGGCGGACAGCGGCAGCGTGCTTGGATCGCGATGACATTGGCACAAGAAACGGACATTATCCTGCTAGATGAACCGACTACCTATTTAGATATGACGCATCAAATCGAAATATTGGACCTACTGTTTGATTTAAACGAAAAAGAAAATCGTACAATTGTTATGGTGCTTCATGATTTAAACTTAGCTTGCCGCTATGCACATCATATTGTGGCCATTCGGCATAAAACGGTATATGCACAAGGGCAGCCGGAAGCTGTCATTACGCAAAATCTAGTGCAGGATGTATTTCGGATGAGTTGTGAGGTAACGACTGATCCAATCTTCGGTACGCCTCTTTGCATTCCGTATGGAAAAGGACGATGCCTGCTTCCACAAAAAGCAATGGCAATAGAATAGGCTACTTTCACAAGTAGAGAGTTCAAACCTTACTCATTTATAATCAAGAAAGATAGAAAGATACAAACAACAGACAGTGTAAAAAACCTCCGCACTATTTTGCGGAGGTTTTACTGCTCTATATATTCTACCTTCTGAATATGGTATAGATTATAATAAAAGCTATGCCGTTCCATGAGTTCTTCATGTGTACCAACTTCCTTAATTTCTCCATCCTGCAAATATACAATTTTATCTACATGTGTGATAGTAGACAGACGGTGTGCAATGATCAGTGTAGTTCGATCCTTTGCCAAAATATCTAACGCCTTTTGTATGTATTTCTCATTTTCCAAATCAAGTGCAGACGTTGCTTCATCCAAAATCAGCAAGGATGGATTTTTCAAAAACACCCGAGCAATCGCAACACGCTGCCGCTGTCCTCCCGACAGCTTCACTCCTCTTTCGCCGACAATCGTGTTATAGCCGTCTGGCAGTTCAGTAATAAACTCATGCGCATGAGCTGCCTTTGCTGCTTCAATTATTTCTTTCTCAGTTGCCTCTGGTCTTCCGTATAAAATATTAGAACGAATCGTATCACTAAATAAAATATTATCTTGCATCACAATCCCAATATGACTCCGCAGATTTTTTAAATCATAGTCACGAACATCGATGCCATCAATCGTAATCTTCCCCTCTGTGACATCATAAAAACGCGGGAGGAGACCAACAAGCGAAGATTTCCCACCGCCGCTCAACCCAACAAGCGCTACTTTTTCACCTGGCTCAATAAGTAAAGAAATATTCCTTAATACATCTGGGTCTTTTGGATTATAGCGAAAGGATACATCCCGAAAAGATATAGCTCCATGCATCTGTTCCTTTTCCACACAAACAGGACGATTTACAATTTCATATGGTTCATCAAGTAATTCAAACACCCGATCCATCGATGCAAATGACTGCGTTAACGTTGTAGAGGAATTGACAAGCCGGCGCAGCGGATTGTACAAGCTATCCATATATCCGACAAAGGCAACCATCGTTCCTAATGTAAGATGCCCATGAAGCACTTGGTACGCTGCAAAACCGATCACGATAAGAGGTCCTAAATCTGTTAGAGTATTCACAGAAGCAAAGGTTCTAGCCGTCCAGCTCGTATGAGATAGTGCTTTTGTTAAAAACTCTCCATTCTTCCCTTTAAACTGCTCCTTCTCATACTCTTCTAACGCAAAACTCCGTGTAACGGAAATACCTTGGATGCGCTCATGCAAATAAGCCTGCATCGAGGCTAGCGCTTGAGAGCGTGCTTTCGTCAACTGACGCAGACGACCAAAGAAATATTTTACTGCCACAGCATAAACAGGCAACACAAGCAGTGCAATACATGTTAGTTTTCCGCTCATAGAAAACATAACTGCAATCGCAATAAAGACCGTTGCCGTATCAAGCCAAACATTCATCAAACCTGTAACTACAAAATCCTTTGTTTGCTCTACATCATTAATAGTACGTGAAATAACTTCTCCTGTCCTCGTATTAGAATAATAGCGAAGACTTAGCCTTTGCAAATGGTCAAAAATCGCTTTACGCAAATCATAGAGCACCCTATTGCTGATGCTTTGCGCAAAATATTGGCGATAATATTCAATTGGTGGACGAAGCACAGCAAAAATAAAAATTGCCCCCACCATAATCGTAACGAGCTCTGTCGTTTTATCGTCCAACGAGCCGGATCCTTGAATAATATCATCAATAATGTGCTTCAACAAAAGCGGTAAAATAAGAGGAATTCCAAATTTAATTAAGCCAATAATAATAGTCGCCCCAATTTGCCACTTGTACGGCCTTACAAATCGGAGGTACCGCTTGATACCATCCATTTTACTCACCACCCATTTCTCTTCATACATATAGCACAAGCATCCTGCTGAAAACTCGCCGATTGGCAGGCCCCCGCCCTTGGGCGAAGACAGAGGCGTAGCTGCACTTATACTTTATTCCCAAATTTCCCCATTATGCCGAATTCATTTTTAGTCAGAAATTCCTATTTTATTACAGTGTAAAGAAAACTCGCCGATTGGCGAGAATAGAAACTTGCACTGACACTTTGTTCCTCAAAATTTCCGACTATGTCGAATTCACTTTTTGCGAAACTTTAGCCTTTCCTAAAGTGTGAAGAAAGCCTGCCGAATATGCATCTAGCAGGCTACTCTACCCTCTGTATGTCAAATACCGTTCGTACCATATATCAATGAAATCCGGAGCAAAAGGTCCCTTTCGCTGATGAATCCACTGCGTTAATTGCTCTACATTGCGCCTTAGAATCTTATCAATTACATCTGGATAGCTCATCATTCTCCGGTGCTTCTCGTACTCATCTTCATCTAACAGTGTATATGTCATATCAGGATACACCTTAATGTCTAAATCATAATCAATATATTTCAGGGCCTCCTCGTCGTAAGCAAACGGAGAGCTAAGATTACAATAATAATATACGCCATCCTGTCTTAGCATCCCGATAATGTTAAACCACTGACTGCCATGAAAATAGCAAATGGCTGGCTCTCTCGTTATCCAGGTTCTTCCATCGGACTCCGTCACAAGTGTGCGATCATTAGCTCCGATCACAAGACTTGACGTCCCTTTTAGAACTGTCGTCTCTTCCCAAATTCGATGAATAAAGCCATTATGCTTATAGCTATGTATTTGTATTTTTTCTCCTTCATTCGGAAACCCCATGTTTTCTCCCTTCTTTCATTTCGGAAGCTGCCTCTGTAATGATCTTTTCTTTCTATTATAACGGTTATCCTCCTATTTTAAAACAGTAGCGCCGCTCGGATAGCAGGCGGCTCCTAAATTATGTATAACTTTTCTCTTGCTGAAAGGATTCAATAACCTGCCTTGTTTGCTGCTCAAAGGTTTGATGAAGCAGATGAAGTTCCTGTTGCCTCTTCCGAATTTCTACGCGCAGCTCCCGCAGGCTTTCCTCATCCCGTTCCCGCTCCCGTAAGTATTCCAAGCTCTTATACCGCTCTAATTCCGTTTGCAAGTCCAAAAGCTGGTCCATCGTTTTTAACTGTTCACTTACAAGAAGGTCGAACTGCTTCACACTCTTCTCTCCTCTGCAGTAAAGTATTTAATAAGAAGAATTCGCTTTTCATGCAGTTTTTCCTTTGGCTACATTTGTTGAGCAATAAGAAGTTATGTCGTTTACTCAAAAAAGCGGGTACGATTTATTTTACTTGTGAAGGCTCAGGTATTTCTTCATAAAAAACCTTCTGATTGGTGAGCTGTTAAGCAAAGAAAGAAACGTAATTGCATTTATATCTTGTTCCTAAAATTTCCGGCTATGTCAAATGCGCTTCTAGCTGAAATTTACACCCTCCTACAAATGGAACTAAAAAGGCACTCTCTGAAAAAAGAGAGTGCCTTTACCATTACTGTTGAGATTGAGACTGGGAACCGAAGTTGCTAGAAGCTTGCGATTTGCGCGCTTCAGCTTGTGCATTTTGTTTTCTTACTTGTTGAACGTCTGTTGACTCAGTAGAAAATTCAGCACCATAACCAGCGCTTGCTTGCTTCGCTTTTTGAATGCTAGCTCCAGAAGTTGTTTTGCCATAACCTTGTTGTTTAGTCATTGTTATCACCTCCACAAAAGATAATATAACCATTGTGTTCTTTTCATATCCTGAGAAAATTTTTCCGAAGCTATATTTTTTGAGCATATGATATCCTCTCATTATTCAAACTAAAACAAACGAGATAAGGGGGGATTTCATGTATATCGGGCGAGATATGACCGAGTTATCCATGACTCCAAAAAATGAGTGGAACAAAGAAGAGCTTGCGTACTTTCATCATTCCTTGCAGCAAATGCTGCCATATTTGAATGTGGAAGGCCAAACAATGTATAAAGAAATTATCATGGAAATCGAAGGTCGCGGTGGTTTTCAGCGGCATGAAGCAGACTGGACACACGGAACAAAGATTACGTACGACTAAGAAAATTGTCGATGGGCGAGTTGTTGAACGAGGACAGAGACATAACTGCCCTCGCACTTTATTCCTAAAATTTCTCGCTACGTCGAATGATCTTTCAGCTAGGAAGTTATACTTTCTTAAAGTGCAAACAGAGCCAGTCCTTATAAAAGGCTGGCTCTCTCAATACAGTCCTCAAAAATTGTTTTGTGTGAACGGGAGAATGTGTATTGCTCAAACTGTTCTGGCGTTAGAATCTTCAACGTATCCGACTCCTGTATAGTTCCTTCTGCTGCACCAAAAAAGACAAAAATCTCCCAAGTACGGTGTGTAAAGGAATGCTGAATAGTTGCTGCATACTCGTCTACACTTACCTCAAGTCCAAATGCCTCTCGCATGTAATATGCGAGCTGCTGCTTATGGTTGCTTATCCCTTCCTGCACCTCTACATTTGGAAATTCCCACATATTTGCTAGAAGTCCTGTCTTAGGACGCTTATTGACAATATAACCGCCGCTTTTTGTACGAAATACACCAGCAACAATAGGAACAACCTTCGGCTCCTTCGCTTTGCTTTTTACAGGAAGCTCCTTTTGCACTCCTTCATGGAAGGCGCGGCAATGACTGCGTACTGGACAAAGGAGACAGGCTGGATTTTTCGGGATACAAATTAGGGCGCCAAGTTCCATGAGACCTTGATTAAAGTAGGATGGATTGTCTTTAGAAATCACTTCGCGGATAATATTCTCAAACACTTGTCTTGTTTTTGGCTTTGCAATGTCGTCCCAAATAGATAAAATCCGTGACATTACACGCATAACATTTCCATCTACAGCTGGCTCCGGTATACCATAGGCAATGCTTAAAATTGCCCCCTGCGTATAAGGACCAACTCCTTTGAGTTTTCCAATTTCCTTCGGTGTATCCGGTACCCTGCCTCCATACCGCTCTTTTACCTCCTTTACTGCCGAATGGAGATTGCGTGCACGGGAATAATAGCCGAGACCTTCCCAAGCCTTTAATACCTCATCCTCATGGGCCTCAGCCAACGCTTCTAGCGTTGGAAATTTTCCCATAAAGTTTTTATAAAACGGCTTTACTGCCTCTACCCTCGTTTGCTGAAGCATAATTTCTGAGACCCATACACGATAAGGATCCTTATTTATGCGCCAAGGCAGGTCACGCTGCTCTGCCTCAAACCAGCTAATTAAATCATGCTGAAACCCATTTATATCAAATGTGTCTAAAACATTTACATCTTGTTTCAAATTAATCCTCCTCTAAATCGGCTTAAGCAGAAACGCAAAATAACTGCCCCTACAAAAACCTGTAAGTGCATGATTTTGCCTGTTCTATTTTATCTAAAATAAAATTAACTGTCTGTATCTTCTATGAGAACCTTCTTTTTAGCATATAAATAACATTATAAAGAATTCCATTAAAATTCCTAAGTGTTTTGCAAATGGAAACTGAAGGAAAGGGGCTTGTTTAGCAGAAAACAAAAGAGTACAGTAAAGAAAACTTGCCAATTGGCGAGCCTTGCCCTTGGGCGAAGACAGAGGCGTAGTTGCACTTACACTGTATTCCTAAAATTTCTCGCTACGTCGAATGATCTTCCAGCTAGAAAGTTATACTTTCTTAAAGTGTAAAGAAAACTCGCCAATTGGCGAAAACAGGGGTGCAGTTACACTTACACTGTATTCCCAACATTTCCGACTACGTCGAACTGGCTTCTAGATAAGAAGTTATAATTTCTTACAGTGTAAAGAAAAAGCGTATGAAAATGGAGGTCGTCTCACTATGGACACAGCCACACATTTAGTGATGGGCATTACGCTCGGAGGACTTGCTACACTTGATCCTGCTATCGCGCAAAGCGACTTGGGACCGCAAGCTGTCATGTTCGCTACAATTGTCGGCTCTAATATTCCGGATATTGATACAGTTTTAAAGCTGCGAAATAATGCGAAGTACATCCGTAATCATCGCGGCATCACACATTCTATTCCCGCTGTTCTTCTTTGGTCATTTACTGTAAGTGGAGCAGCATTTGCATTATTCTCAAACGTTCCATATCTTCATCTTCTTCTTTGGTCCTTTGTCGCTGTATTTCTTCATGTATTTGTGGATATTTTTAATGCCTATGGAACTCAAGCACTTCGGCCTTTTACAAGAAAATGGGTTGCACTTGGCGTTATTAATACGTTCGATGTCGTTATTTTTCTAATCCATGCACTTGGAGCGATACTGATTATTACAGCTGACGGAAGCAAAGGACTTACGGGAATTGCTGCTTACGCACTAACACTTATATATTACATCGGACGTTTTGCGATGAAAATAAATATTGAGAGCACCGTTCGAAAACAATTTAAAAATGTTGAGCAAGTTCTAATTTCGCCGACATATCGCTTTTATCACTATCATCTTGCCATTGTAACGCATGAGTATTATTATGTCGCCCGCTTTCACCGTGGAAGCATTATGGTACATGATAAATTTGAACGCGTCCCTTTGCCGGATAATGCGATCATTCAAGCAGCACAACAGGACGTAAACATTTCAGCATTCCTGTCATTCTCACCCGTGTATCGCTGGGATATATTTGACTACATGGACCATTATGAGGTACGTTTTATTGATTTGCGCTATCGAAGCAAGGGCTATTATCCATTTGTAGCAATTGTTCAACTAAATAAAGACCTACAAATCGTTAGCTCCTATACAGGATGGATTTTCAGCGAAGAAAAGCTGCGCAAAAAATTAGAGCTGATTCCAAATTAAAGAGCGGCCTCTTAGACCGCTCTTTAATGCGTTAAATAATCGTTTCGATTCAGCAAATGCTTATACTTTGGATTGTTCGTCTGGATTTCGTGCAGCCTTCCCCCATGGTTTTCAATCCATGTCTTTACAACAAGCTCTGTTCGATCGCTTCCATTATATTGTCCTGCCTTGGCATAGGTTGCTTCAAAATCCTCCCATAGCAGCTCTACCCAAGCGCGTGCTTGTGCATAGGATAGCATCTCATTTTTCTCCAAAAGCATGTTAATTAAACGATCTATAGCTTCCTTCATTAATTTCACTCCTTTGGCATCTTTCATCTAACATATTCTATTCCATCTTAACACATTCTATAAAGGATACTTCGGTATCACAATTCCACATAAGGGGGTCTTCTCCTTGGGTACACATATATCAACGTCTTCTGAACGCCATAGTAGGGGTCAATCAGATGAAACGACAAGAGCAAAGGCACGCTTTGCTTCAAAGCGTCCTGATGGTACGATTAATACGCATCCGCAAGAGCGTATGCGAGCTTCTAACCACCAATCCTAACTATGAGGTGACAGAATGAGCTATCGTGGGCGAGTAGACCAACGTTCTGAATTGTTTATGAGTACATGGACACGTCCAAAACGCCAAAAGTCGCAAATTAACGGACAAACAGAGCCGTCTCAAACAAATATTATTCTGCGAAGCAACGCAAAAGCACACCGCTGGTAATTTAGAAAAGCGGAACTGGTCAATTTTGCTATATGAATTGACCAAGGAAACTAAATGGAGAGCTGCTGAAGGCGAAAACAGAGGCGTAGCTGCACTTACACTGTATTCCTAAAATTTCCAACTACGTCGAATTCGCTTCCAGCTGGAAACTTATATTTTTCTTACAGTGTAAACATTAGAAACGAGAGAGCTTACCGCTTCTCTCGTTTCTTTAATAAAGAAATAGGAATGCCTGCCTCTTCCTCCTGTTTTCCCTCTCGATAGCCCCAAGCAAACACGCCATTGAAATATGTAATGGTAAAATAAACATTTGGCTCCTCCAGAAGCTCATATGTTTCACCCACCTGAAAATCATTTATATCAGCCATGTATGCTTTAGCCATGGCCATTTTCCTAGTGAGCACCTCATATTCATTTATCATGCCCATTTGCTCAGCCTTCGTTGCTTTTTCCTTAAGCTCTCGTATTTCCTTATGCAGCTCGTACTCTGACATTTCGCTGTATCGCTTTGGAATATCCACTATTCTTTCCTCTCTTTCGTTATTGCCTTAAAGAAAACTCGCCGATTGACGCGCCTGCCCTTGGGCGAAGACAGAGGCGTAGTTGCACTTATGCTTTGTTCCTAAAATTTCTCACTACGTCGAATTGTCTTATAGCTAGAAATTTATACTTTCTTAAAGTGCAAAAAGAAAGGATCTATTCAAAATCCAGTTCTTCTCTCTCGCTTAAAAAGCGTTCAATTAGCTCTAGCGAAAATCCTTTTCGGTATAAGGCGCCTTTTATCTTCGTCTGATACTCCCAACCACTGTACTTCTTATATTTTTGATGATATTTCTGCCCTTGATATAGCACAGCCTCCCACTCAGCATCAGCTTCTGGTTCCTCCTCCAGCTCTTCTAGACAGATACTGACTACATCCCTTGTATATCCTTTACGGAGGAGCATTTCCTCTAGTTTTTGTCTCATTTGCAAGGCTGAAACATTCCGATATGTTTTTTTCTTTTTATCACAGAGCGTAATAGCATTAGTTATTTGCTTATCCTTCGTATATTCATGTAAACTATTGATAATGATAGAAGAGCTAATTCCTTTTTCTTGTAACTCGCGTGTAATACGCTGCGGGCCCTTTAAACTAACGTTGCTTTGTGTACGTACGTAAGCAAGCGCATATTCATTATCATTGATGTATGCTTCTTCTGTTAGTTTCGCAATCACTTCATTGATAATAGCTTGTCCGATTTCTTTTTTGCGCAGCTGCTCTTCCACCTCGTTTTTCGTACGCATTTGATAGGATAAATATGAAATAGCTTGCAAATATGCCTTCCGCACCTCTTCATCAAACAAAATAGTGGAAAGCTCAAATGTATCTACTTCCATTCCTTTTCTTAGGTTATATTTCACGAGCGTATAGCCATCTACGCTAAAGCCGTACTCTTCGCCTGATCCTTTATCTATGTAAATATTGTAGCGCTCTTTATTGTTTTTTTGCACCTGAATCTTCGTAATGACAGCCATTATTTTCACCTCATATTTACATTATAGCATGACTTATCCCAATCAGGTTTACACTGGCGCCTAGCCTAATTTACCATGTACTAGCACAATTTTATTTTATCATAGGCGAGTCAAATTCTATTTCTTTTCATATATATAAGTTAGGAGGAATTTTCTTGGAGATCGCCATCTCAGGAGGAACAGGTTTCATCGGCAGCGTCTTAGCAGCTCACCTCGCCGATAAAGGACATACTATATATATTTTAACACGAAGTGCAAAGCTTACATCTACAAGAGCAAACATACGCTTTGTTCAATGGAACGCAGAAAATGAGACGTTTCCTCTCTCTAGGATTGATGCATTTATTAATCTTGCAGGAGAACCAATTAATAGCGGCCGCTGGACACAACAGAGGAAAGCACGCATTCTGACAAGTAGAGTCCAGACAACACAAGGGATTGTTCGTCAGCTCGCAAAACTCTCACGCCGTCCACGCATATTTGTGAATGCGAGTGCCATCGGCTACTACGGTACCTCTCTTGACAAAACTTTTACAGAGGCATCGACAACGCATGGTACAGATTTTCTAGCGACAACAGTGATTCAATGGGAAAAAGAAGCCTCTCATGCGCAACTTCTAGGAATGAGAACCATCTATGCACGCTTTGGTGTAGTACTCGGTCGAAAAGGGGGAGCCCTTCCAAGAATGATTCTGCCCTACAAACTATTTAGCGGTGGAACGATTGGATCGGGAAAACAGTGGCTTTCTTGGATTCACATTGACGATGTAGTAAACATGATCTCCTTTGCACTTGAAAATGAAGCGATTCAAGGCGCTCTTAATCTTACAGCACCGAGGCCTGTTACAATGCAGGATTTTGGAAAGACAATCGCGAAAGTATTACGAAAGCCTCATTATTTTCCAATTCCTTCCTTACCCCTACGAATTCTGCTCGGTGAAATGAGTACACTTGTGTTAGATGGCCAAAGAGTTCTTCCTGAAACATCAGTGCAGCATGGATATATACACTCATACTCTAATCTTGAAGATGCTCTGACAGACCTATTGAAGTAAGGAGTTTGAAATGAAGATTGTATTTAAGCAAGCAACCATTTATCCTATTACATCCGCAAAGCTACAAGGTGACGTATTAATAGAAAATAACAAAATTAAAGCAGTCGCACCATTCATTGAACAAACTGGGGATATGGAAGTAATTGATGCACGCGGTCTTCATCTTTTACCTGGCTTTATTGATGTACACACACATCTGGGGCTATATGATGAAGGAACTGGTTGGGCTGGAAATGATGCTAATGAAACTGTTGAAGCCTTGACTCCGCATATCCGCTCTATGGATGGCATTTATCCCCTGGATATCGCTTTTCAAGATGCAGTTCAAAGCGGCGTCACGACGGTTCACGTTCTGCCTGGCAGTCAAAATATTATCGGAGGAACAACGTGTGTTATTAAAACAACAGGCATCAGTATCGATAAGATGCTTTTGCAGGAGCCAGCAGGACTTAAAATGGCACTTGGTGAGAATCCAAAACGTGTGCATAGCCATGGCAACAAAGAATCCATCACACGAATGGGAATTATGGGGATGCTTCGCGAAGCATTCTATGAAGCAAAAAACTACGGAAATGAAGCCGATTTCGGTATGCTTTCTCTTATTAAAGCATTAAACAGAGAAATTCCCGTCCGTATTCATGCACATCGCGCTGACGACATTCTCTCTGCCATCCGTCTTGCGGATGAGTTTGGCCTTGATTTGCGCATTGAGCACTGTACAGAAGGGCATTTTGTTGCAACAGAGTTAGCAAACCGTAATTTAAAGGTATGTGTTGGTCCTACGTTGACGCGGAAGTCAAAAATCGAATTGAAAAATAAGTCATGGAAAACATATCAGATATTAGCAGAGCATGGCGTTGAAATTTCGATTACAACCGATCATCCATACACACCAATACAGTACTTAAACCTATGCGCCGCTCTTGCTGTTCGAGAAGGTTTAGAGGAGCAAACCGCTCTTGAGGGCATTACAATTAATGCTGCTAGAAACCTAAGACTCGATCATCGCATCGGCAGCCTTGAGGCAGGAAAAGATGCGGATATCGTGCTTTGGTCACATCACCCATTTCATTATCTAGCAAAGCCCTTTCTTACAATGATTGATGGGAAAATTATTTACAAAAAAAACACATAAAGTATGTTTCTGTTCCTTAACAAGATAAAGTATCATACCTTTGTATAAACCTCATATAACCATAGTCAATTTGTCACATTTCGTTTTTTCAAATTGATGAATGGGGAAGGCAAATGGTGCGCCACCAGCATTCAGGTCTGGTTCTAGTGGGTTCGATTCCCACCCCGAAATTTTTTAAAATGCTTGATACAAAAAATTTCGAGGGTGGGTTGTAGTCCGTCAAACTACACGAACGTTCTGCCCTCGCTTAAGGAGGATGCAAAATGTTAAAAAAACGCGACCTACAAGAATGTCACGCTTTATATGACCTGCTGGTGCACCCTGAAGTCTTCCCTTTTGTGCGTCAAAAAGCATATTGTTATGATGAATTTCTCTTTTTGACAAAACAGACAATAGAGGCAGAAGAACGAGGAGAAACTATCTCCCGTACGATTCTAGATGAATGGGGAAACCCAATCGGTACTATTTCCCTGTTTGATATTCAGGACAATGCCGGCTTTCTAGGAACATGGCTTGGTAAGCCATATCATGGTCAGGGATACAATGAACCAGCAAAGGCTGCCTTTTTTCATGAAGTCTTTTTCGAGCTGAACATTAAAACGATTTTCATGAAAATCCGAAAGCTCAATATCCGCTCTATGAAAGCTGCAGAGAAGCTCCCGTACGTCACACTAGCCAATGAATCGAGAAAAGCACTCTATGAAGAAATTAATGTAACTGGCGATCTTTACAATTTATATGAGATTGCAAAAGATCAGTATACGTTGCATACGATGCGTGAAGGAAATACAGTTCACGAAGCACAGCATTTGAAAGAGGCTTAATTCTAGTATACGCTCCGGCAACATTGGAAAACATAGGTAATGAATATGTTGCCGGAGGTGATAAGTATGGATAGCGCAAAAAAGAAACGCGAAAAATCACGAAATAAGCTTTCATCTACACAAGAGGTCTTATATCAAAGAGAATTTAGAAATGCTGACCGTGCGGCAGGTTATAAAACAAAGGGAATTTTTTAAAGAGCGATTCTTCGCTCTTTTTTCTTTTGTGCATAAGTTTTTCCACAAAATTCCCACAGTTGTGAATAAACTGTTAATTCTCTACTCTTATATGCGATGGAATTAGGAGTATTTGTTCCTAACTTTGTGGATAAAAATAATCACAATTGTGGATAATGTGGATTATCCTGTTAATATTTTCATAATACTGGCTTTTTCGACTTCTTTCTTTGTGGATAAGTAATCTTTTCCTCTTTTTGTTGTCCCCACAGGAATACGCAGCAAAAGCGAACACAGTTTGGGCGAAGACAGAGGCGGAGCCCTACTTATACTGTATTCCTAAAATTTCCGACTACGTCGAATTTGCTTCTAGCTAGAAAGTTATTCTTTCTTACAGTGTGAAAAAGCCTTGCTGCGTATATATACGGAAGCAAGGCTTAGCATTAATGAACAGGCTGCATAAGAACACGTGGCCGTTCTTGTACTACATTTTCTGTTAAAACAGCATCTACAATTCGAAACGCAGAATATGGACGATAGATGTGCCGCAACGCGTCTTTCATGTGCCGCAGCTTGCCCTCATTTTGCAGCAGCTCCTTCGTTTTTAAGAATATATCCTCTTCTTCTCGAACGACAACAGCTGCTCCATTTCTTTCAAAATAAAGCGCATTTTCGCGTTCCTGTCCAGGAACTGGCTTATATAGCACAACAGGAACTTGCAGGGCTGCTACCTCACTTAACGTAATACCGCCTGGTTTGGTAATGAGACATGAAGCAATACGAAATAATTCGTCCAACTTTTCGACATAACCAAACACCTTGATTATATCTGGCTTCTTCCTGCTTAGCTCTTGCAGCTCCTCCTGAAGCAGCTTGTTTCTTCCGCATACAACGGCTACCTGAAGCTGAGGTACGGTTGAAAATAACTCGCACAGTTCCTTTACATTGTCCAACACACCATGTGCTCCGGCTACGATCAGCAATGTTTTCTTATCAGGAGACAATCCATATTTTGCATACAAGGCATCAGAAATCATGGAAACCTCAAAGCTCGGGCGAATGGGAATACCGGTAACTGCGATTCTTCCTGAAGGAACACCTATTTCTGCCATAACCTGCTTCACAGCATCCGTTGCCACAAAATAACGATCTACATGATGATGAATCCAAATTTTATGAAGACAAAAATCAGTGAGCACATTATACACAGGAATAACCATCCCTGTTTGTTTTTTTAGTTCAGGGACTGCAATAATAGGAAATGTATTAATCACAACATCAGGCTTTTCAAGCTTTAAAATAGCCTTTAAACGCCTTCTTCCAAAATTGGCATACCATGTTGCAATTTTTTTATCATAAATTTTTTCTACGCCATAGTAAAACAAACGATAAAGTTCTTTTCCGATTGTATAGCTTTTTAAATATAAATACCTTGTAATATCTGTAATAACAGGATGTGATTCAGCAAACAGGTCGCACACTATAACATTTTGTATCCCTCTTTGTCGAAACGTTTCCTCTAATGTTTTTGCTACTTGCACATGACCGTTACCGTAATGTGCCGTTAAAATTAATACCTTGGGGTTGTTAATCAAAACAAATCCACTCCTAGCTTACGGTTCTTAATAGCGCCGCTCCAACGGTATTAAAACGAATTTCCTACATCTTCATACGTCCCGAATCTTCCTCGAGCCGGCTGTATACCTTTCGTGGATATGCAACACATTATATAGGACCCCTGCATCCTACTATACTATTTCATCATTATACTTATCTACAAATGCTTTCGCAACTTGCTGTTTATATAAAGCATACTGCTTATCTTACTTCTTAATTCTTAATTCTTGTCATAATTCAAAATTCCCTTTTCATTTCTATATTTTCCCATATATTTCCTTTTATGTTTCTAATGCCTAAAACGACGATACACCTAAGTATACTCCTTTCTTCTCATTTGCTCTACCTTTTACTGAATATTGCAAGTTTTATTCATCTTACCATCAAGCAATCGTGGGACCCTTGGCTCGCTGAAGCTGCACATGTTCCAAAGCCACGCCGATTGGCGAGCCCTGCCCTTGGGCGAAGACAGAAGCGTAGTTGCCCTTATACTGTATGCCTAAAATTTCCTCATACGTCAAATTCATTTCTAGCTGGCGATTGGTCCTTTCCCAAAGTGTGAAAAAGGGTGCTTCCAAAGGCGACGCACTACACATCGACTTTAGGAGCACCCTTTCTTTTTTATTCCTTAGCTTCGCATCAGAATTTCCTTTGCATGTTCCACATTTTCTTCCGTAGGCGGTTCTACCCCAGCTAATGGATACTTTAATCCAAGTGCCTCCCACTTATAAACGCCCAGCTGATGATAAGGTAAAATTTCTATCTTTTCCACATTCTCAAGCGTGTTAATAAAAGCTGATAAACGTACCAAATCCTCTTCATAATCTGTTACACCAGGAACAAGTACATGACGAATCCATACAGGCTTATAAATATCGGACAAATAGCGGGCAAATGTTAAAATATGTTCATTCGGCTTTCCTGTTAGTTTACGATGCTTTTTAGAATCAATATGCTTCAGGTCAAGCAAAACTAAATCGGTATACAGCATTAATTCTTTGAGCTTCTGCTGAAACTCCTTATCCTCGGAATAACAGCCTCCTGAAGAATCAATGGTTGTATGGATACCTAGCTGTTTGCACCCCTTAAACAATTCAATCAAGAAGTCAATCTGCAAAAGCGGTTCTCCCCCGCTAACAGTAATTCCGCCTCCTGACGCCTCCATAAACGGGAGATAGCTTTTTACATCCTCAATAATCTCTTCTACAGTAACCTCCTTTCCTTTCCCAATTTCCCATGTGTCTGGATTATGACAATATTGACAGCGCAATAAACATCCTTGCATAAATACAATATAACGAATTCCAGGACCATCTACCGTTCCGTATGACTCTATTGAATGAATGTAACCTTTCATCTCGGCTCCTCCCTCAGAAATAGCCTCCCTGCCCTGCGCAGGGAGGCTGTAACATACAATCCAGTCTTTCCTTGTTACATGTTTCCGTGCATTGTACGATTAATTACATCTATTTGCTGTTCACGAGTGAGCTTAATGAAGTTTACTGCATAGCCGGATACACGAATCGTAAGCTGCGGATATTTCTCTGGATGCTCCATTGCATGGAGCAATGTATCACGGTTAAATACATTAATGTTTAAGTGATGACCTTCCTTCACTGAGTAGCCGTCCAGCATAGATACAAGATTGCGCACCTGCGTTTCTATTTCCTTGCCTAACGCCTTCGGGATGATAGAAAACGTATTGGAAATACCATCTAATGCATGCTCATACGGCAGCTTTGCAACGGATAACAATGATGCAAGCGCTCCCTTTGTATCACGGCCATGCATCGGATTCGCACCCGGAGCGAACGGTTCACCTGCTCTTCGACCATCTGGCGTGTTTCCCGTCTTCTTACCGTATACAACGTTAGAGGTAATCGTCAAGATAGACATAGTATGCAATGAATTACGATAGGTACTATGCTTACGCAGCTTGGTCATAAAGCGTTTTACTAAATCTACAGCAATTAAATCTACACGATCGTCATTATTGCCATATTTCGGGAAGTCTCCCTCAACTTCAAAATCAACAGCAATACCATTCTCGTCACGGACCGGCGTTACTTTTGCGTATTTAATTGCGCTTAAGGAATCAGCTACAACAGATAGCCCCGCAATGCCCGTTGCCATTGTACGGAGGATTTTTGTATCATGAAGCGCCATTTCAATACGCTCGTAGCTATATTTGTCATGCATATAATGGATCACGTTCAATGTATTAATATACAACTCCGCAAGCCACTCCATCATGTTGTCAAACTTGTGCATAACCTCATCAAAGTTTAGTACCTCTGATGTAATTGGAGTAAGCTCCGGTGCAATTTGTACCTTCAGCTTTTCATCCTTCCCCCCATTAATCGCATATAGCAAAGTCTTTGCAAGGTTCGCACGCGCTCCGAAAAATTGCATTTGCTTACCGATTCTCATTGCTGATACACAGCATGCGATCCCGTAATCATCGCCGTACTCTGGACGCATGATATCGTCGTTTTCATATTGAATAGCTGATGTTTTGATAGACATCTTCGCACAGTAGTTTTTGAAGCCCTCTGGCAATTGCTTAGACCAAAGTACTGTTAAGTTTGGCTCTGGTGCTGGACCTAGATTATCTAGCGTATGCAGAAAACGGAATGAGTTTTTTGTTACAAGCGGGCGGCCGTCAAGTGCAATACCGCCAATGGATTCTGTAACCCAAGTCGGGTCACCTGAGAACAATTCATTATAGTCTGGCGTTCTTGCAAATTTTACAAGGCGAAGCTTCATAACAAAGTGATCGACAAGCTCCTGTGCTTGTTCTTCTGTTAAAGTACCATTTTGCAGATCGCGTTCAATATAGATATCTAAAAATGTGGACGTACGTCCTAAGCTCATCGCAGCACCATTTTGCTCCTTAATCGCCGCTAAGTAAGCAAAGTATAACCATTGAATAGCCTCTTGCGCGTTTATTGCCGGCTTAGAAATATCATATCCATAGGAAGCCGCCAGCTGCTTCAACTCCGCTAAGGATCGAATTTGTTCAGATAATTCTTCACGAAGACGTATCGTTTCTTCATTCATCGCTTTTCCTGTTGTTTGCAGGTCCTTCTTCTTCTCCTCTATGAGACGATCTACTCCATATAACGCCACACGACGATAATCACCGATAATTCGGCCTCGGCCATATGCATCTGGAAGACCCGTAATAATTCCTGATTTACGTGCCGCCTTTATTTCATCTGTATATGCATCAAATACACCCTGATTGTGCGTTTTACGAAATTCACTAAAAATACGACTAACTTCCGCATCGACCTTAAAACCGTAGGACTCGCACGACTGCTCCGCCATGCGAATACCGCCAAACGGCTGAAGAGAGCGCTTAAACGGTTTGTCTGTTTGGACACCGACTACCGTTTCCAAATCTTTATTTAAATAGCCAGGACCATGAGACGTAATGGTAGATATGATGCTTGTGTCCATATCCAACACGCCACCGTTCTCGCGCTCCTGCTTCGTGAGCTCTATGACCTGCTCCCAAAGCTTTTCTGTCGCCGCTGTTGCCGCTGCTAAAAAGCTGTCATTCCCTTTATAAACGGTTACATTATCTAAAATAAAACTGCGAACATCAATTTCATTTTTCCATTTTTCACCCTTAAACGCTTGCCATGCATTTACTGCTTTTTCAATTGTCTGTGTCATCCAAATTTCCTCCATTCCTAAATTAATACAGAGATTTTTTTGGTTATAACAGTTCTTACACATATCATACTATGCTTCTAACTGTTCGAAAGAAGGAGATGTGACACAATTGTGAAGGAATGAGCAAATAAGTGTGAACATAGAAAACTGCAAGCAATTTTATTTAAGTCCCTCTTTTTCTCTGGCACTTCTCTTAAGACTAAGTCCGGCATGATCATCATAAAAGCTGTAACAGTCAATCTCCATCAACTGTTACAGCTCCATCTCGGAAAATCTCGTAATTGCTTATGTAGGACAAGCACGGACCTTGTACGAACAGCTCGTCCATTTGTTTTTTACCTTTAATCCAAGAACCTAACATAAGAAATAGCGGATATACGAACAACAACCTCCTCTTGCAGCCCCTCTGAAGCTTGATTCCCTGTGCTAAGAATCATCCCGTCATCTATCACAGAAAGAACTGTACCTTCTACTGCTTCCGTTGCTGTTATAACTTGTACTACTTCTCCCGCACAAATACGCAATATATCATAAAACATGCTTTCCCTCCTTTTTCCTTCAAGACTCACGGATGGACGAAATGCTCGCAAATGGCAAAACGACACTAACAGTGGGTGTTTCTTGCAATCGCATATAATCCTCCTTCACCTCGATAACGACCCCCTTTAGAACACCAGAATTCGTTACAACCTCAGCTTCTTGGTACAAAAACTCCTCGGCAATCATTCGAAAAGATATACCTGTGCATTCCTTTGGAAAACTGCAGGAAGAAGCCATTGGCTTGTCCGATGCATCCATCTCTTGAATGGCTTGCTTCGTTTGCTGCTGAATATACCGTGCAAACTTTTGGGAGAATAATATATCTTCAATTTTAGGGAGGAGGTGTTTGTCCAAAATAAGCTTGATTTGCTTTTCTAAAAATTGCGCAATCATGCTCGAAAACTTATTGACCATACTTAAATATCCCTTCTTCACAATCATACAGCGCTAGATAAAGAAAACTCACCGATTGGCGAGCCCTGCTCTTGGGCGAAGACAGAGGCGTAGCCCTACTTATACTTTATTCCTAAAATTTCTCACTACGTCGAATTGTCTTCCTGCTAGAAATTTATACTTTCTTAAAGTGTAAAGAAAACTCGCCGATTGGCGAGCCCTGCCCTTGGGCGAAGACAGAGGCGTAGCCCTACTTATACTTTATTTCTAAAATTTCTCACTACGTCGAATTGTCTTCCTGCTAGAAATTTATACTTTCTTAAAGTGCAGGCAAACCGCTTTTCCTTTATCAATGTATACAACCATGAACTTCTTTGTGAAAGGACAGGCGCACATTATTTCAGAAAATGTTGTGCACTTCGATGAATGAGGAAGTGAAACAAATCCTAATCTAAGGTTGTATGGAAACTACCCGTCACCTATCACATTTTATTTATGATTTAAAATAAAAAAGGAGTATCTATATATGCGCAAAACAAAAATCGTTTGTACAATTGGTCCTGCAAGTGACAGCGTTGAAATGCTTACACGCCTACTGAAGGCTGGGATGAATGTCGCCCGGCTCAACTTCTCACACGGCACCCATGAGGAGCACCAAGCCCGCATTCAATCGATTCGGGAAGCTGCCAAGCAAACAGGAAGTACAATTGCTATTTTACTGGATATTAAAGGACCAAAAATCCGTACCCATAATTTCGAAAACGGACAGGCTGAATTAGAGGATGGATCGGTAGTAACAATCTCCATGCAGGAGGTATTAGGAACCGCAAGCAAATTCTCCGTTACATACGAGGGTTTGTATGATGATGTAGAGGTTGGTTCACATTTACTGATTGATGACGGCCTACTGGAGCTTGAGGTTGTTGAAAAGACAAATGGTGAATTACAGGCAAAGGTCCTCCATGGAGGACTGATAAAAGATCATAAAGGTGTAAACGTTCCAAATGTCAAAATCCGGCTTCCAGGTGTGACGGAAAAGGATGTACAAGACATTATTTTTGGAGTCGGGCAAGATGTTGATTATATCGCAGCCTCCTTTGTACGAAAAGCAGAAGATATTCTGGAGGTAAAGCATATCCTCTCCATGCATCATGCTCTGCACATTGGGGTCATTGCAAAAATCGAGAATCAGGAAGGAATTGCTAATATTGATTCTATCCTAGAAGCAGCTGATGGTTTAATGGTTGCACGCGGTGATATGGGAATTGAGATAGCCGCAGAAGAAGTGCCAATCATTCAGAAAGCACTGATTAAAAAGTGCAACCTAGCAGGAAAGCCTGTTATTACTGCAACCCAAATGCTTGACTCGATGCAGCGCAACCCGCGTCCAACGCGCGCAGAAGCATCCGATGTTGCCAATGCCGTATTTGATGGAACAGATGCCATTATGCTTTCTGGAGAAACTGCAGCTGGTCAATATCCTCTTCAGTCTGTACAGATGATGAATCGTATTGCCGCTCGTGTTGAGCAATCATTGCACTCTTCGAACTTACAGCACGATCATATGGATCAGCAAGCAAAAACTCCTGAAATCATCGGACAAGCCGCTGCCCATGCTGCTCTCTCTTTGCGGGCAAAAGCGATTCTTGCATCGACTATGAGCGGCTATACAGCAAAAATGATTTCAAAATACAGACCACAGGCGCCCATTCTCGCAGTTACATGTGATCAAGCAGTACAGCGGCAGCTCTCACTTATTTGGGGCGTACATGCATTATGGTCCGACAGCATCCACACAACTGATGAAATGATTCAAAACTCAGTTATAGCAGCGAAAAACGCAAATCTGATTGCAAAGCAGGATGTTGTCATTATTACAGCAGGTGTGCCTGTCGGGGAGGTCGGAACAACAAATTTGCTGAAGGTCCACATAGTGGAATAGGAACCTTCTTATTAATTATGTAAGAAAACGGATGAGAAGCAAATGCGCTTGACGCATCTCTTCCTTTTCTCTACACAAATGAAAGAGATGAATATCGCTCATCTCTTTCATTACATATATTATACAATTCTTGTTTTTCCTCTATCTACATTATAATGCGGTCCATTCCAAAGCTGGATCCATTTTCGAATAGCCGTTACCATAATGATAACGCCGAGGATGAGCATAATAATAGATAATATGCCATTTAGAACGTTATAGCCTTTAGACGCCGCATTTAAATATACATTTGTAACCATCCAATATCCTGCATAATTGACTGTTACATATAAGTATGCCAACGGAATGAGGCAAGTCAACACATATACTCTTTTATCAGCTATTTTCAAAATAACCGTTGCCCCTATAATTAATCCGATAGATGCCATCAACTGGTTTGACACTCCGAATAATGCCCACACGGAACCAATATCACCAGAGTACAACAAATACCCCCACATAAAGCATGCTAACGCACTTGCAAAAATAGAACCTGGCAGCCAATCGACCTTTTTCAATGGCTTATAGACCTCTCCGAAGAAGTCCTGGATGAGGTAACGTGCTACACGTGTGCCCGCATCAATTGCAGTCAGAATAAACACAGCTTCAAACATAATAACAAATTGGAAGAAATAAGATGCCAAATTTTCAAACCACGGGATAGCAGTGAAAATATATGTCATCCCTACTGCAAGTGTTACCGCACCGCCTGTTCTCCCTTCAAGATTCAGACCGATTTCCCTGCTGAGCTGTGGTAGGTGTTCTACTTGCATACCTAATGTTTTAAATACCTCCGGCGTAGAGTTAATGGCAAAATAATCCGCCGGCTGTAAGGCTACTGCTGCGATTAAAGCCATCACCCCTACTAGCGATTCCACTAACATTGCACCAAAGCCTACTACTTTAATATCGCTCCAACGATTCAGCATTTTTGGCGTTGTACCTGAGCCTACAAATGCATGGAAGCCGGAAATCGCGCCGCAAGCAATAGTAATAGAAATAAACGGCCAAACTGGACCAGCTAAAATAGGTCCTCCACCATTTACAAACTCTGTTACAGCAGGAAATGGAATGGATGGATTTACTACAAATACTCCAATGATCAGTGCAATAAATACGCCAATTTTCATGAAGCTGCTCAAATAATCACGAGGTGCCAATAAGAACCACACTGGCAGTGCAGCCGCAAAGAATGCGTAAATTGGCAGGATCAGTGACAGTGCTTGCTTGTTAATTGTTAAAAACTCACCTAATGCTGTATGTTGAACGGACGGACCCGCAAATACTGCCGCCATTACAAGAATAAATCCAACTACAGAAGCTCCTTTTAGGTTTCCTGTTTTCTTATAGTACAAACCAACACCCATTGCAATTGGAATTGTACTTCCCACTGCGAATGTGCCCCAAGGATTGTTTTCTAAGGCATGTAGTACGACCATAGACAGCCCAGCCATTGTAATTGTAATGATGAATAGCATTGCCAGGCCTGTACAAAATCCCGCAACAGGACCGAGCTCCTCTTTTGCTACTTCAGATAATGATTTTCCTTCTTTACGCATAGAAGCAAACAATACAACCGCATCATGAACGGCTCCACCGATTACCGCACCAATTAAAAGCCATAGTAAACCCGGAAGATAGCCAAATTGTGCTGCCAAAATCGGACCGACGAGAGGACCAGCAGCTGCAATCGCTGCAAAATGATGACCAAATGCAACCCATTTATTTGTCGGAACATAATCCTTTCCGTCTTGTAAATCATGAGCTGGAGTCGGCTTTGAGTCATCAAGCTTTAAAACCTTTACAGCCATGAACGTACCGTATAAGCGATAAGCAATCATAAGTACACACATTGAACCAATAACAAATGTAACCGCATTCATTCTACCTCATCCTTTCCTATATTCTCCTCTTCTGTTCCCTATCGTACACTATGAAAATATTTTCTTTTTATTTTCATGATAAAAAGCAGCTTTCAGAAAACGAAATGCAGCAGAAAAGAACTAAAATGCAGCTATAAAGAAAACTCGACGATTGGCGAGCCCTGCTCTTGGGCGAAGACAGAGGCGTCGTTGCACTTATACTGTATTCCTAAAATTTCTCGCTACGTCGAATTGTCTTCCTGCTAGAGATTTATAATTTCTTACAGTGTAAACCGAGCACCTCCTTTAACTCTTTCATATATGTCCGGCTGACCGGTACCTTTGACCCATCCTTCATGGTTAAATTATAAGTGGAGTGAAACCAAGGCTCCATTTCCACAATGTGCTTTAGGTTAATGATAAATGCCCGATGAACACGCATAAATGTATCATGCGGCAGCTTTTTTTCAATTGTGATAAGCGCATCATTTACCGCATATTGTTGCTCTAATGTTTTGATAACGGTTTTGCCATCTACAAGACCTATAAACACAATATACTCCATATCTGCTAATACAATCCGTTCATCAGCCTCAATAGCTAGCTTTCCTGTTCGGGCGCCTCTTATAGGGTTCCGTACAATAAATTCTGTTCTGATCGGCTGTTTTATCCTTTTAATCTTCTCAAGTGCTTGTTCAATACGACTCTCATCAAATGGCTTTAATATATAATCTAAAGCATTGAGTTCAAATGCCTGCAGTGCATGTTCGTCATATGCTGTAACAAACACAACGATGCTCGGCTGCTGCAGCTCCTTCAGCCGTTTCGCTACATCCAAGCCGCTCTCGTCAGAAAGCTGGATATCCAAAAACACAAGATCAGGCTGCAAGGATACAAGCTGTTCAAGCGCCTCTTCGGCAGTTTCTGCCTCCCCCACAATCTCTACCTGCTTTCCGCGGCGAAGCACATACTTCAGCTCCTCACGCGCCAATAGCTCATCATCTACGATAAATGCTTTAAACATACAAATCCCCTTTACTTCAGAATTCGGAAGGCTACTTCTGTTCCAATACCCTGCTCACTCTTAATATAAAAATTCCCTTCCTCTCCATATATCCCCTTCAATCGCGCATGGATATTATGCAGCGCGGTTCCCGTTCCTTGTTCGGAAGAAACAGCTTTTACTCCCAGTTTTGGCAGACGCTCTGCGGGGATCCCCTCTCCATTATCTGCTACAGATACGTATATATATCGTTCATCTGAAAAAATATGAATATTTACTTCCCTTTTCTCTTGTACTTTACGAAATGCATGGCGAATTGAGTTTTCCACAAGAGGCTGCAGTGTAAAAGGAGGTATTGGTATCTGCTCTAATCCTGGCTCAATTTGAAACAAAACCGTATACTTATTCGGAAAACGCGCCTGCTCAAGCGAAAGATATGCTCCAACATGCTCTAGCTCCTTTTCAAGCGGAATAAGCATATGACGTGCCCCCTGCAGGTTGCTTCGAAAATAAACACTAAGCTTTAACAGCAATTTTCGTGCCTTTTCCGGGTCTATCCGGCAGAGAACAGAAATCGTATTAATCGCATTAAACAAAAAGTGAGGATTTATCTGTGCCTGCAATGCTTTAATTTCAGCATCCTGCAGCAGCTTTGTTTGCTGCTCCGCTTCTGCCAGTTCAAGCTGTGTCGAGAATAATCTAGCTAGTCCTTCTGCAAGTTCCTGCTCCACCTGATCCAGACGACTTGGGTGCTCAAAATATAGCTTTAGCGTGCCGACTATTGTATCATGTACACGCAATGGAAGAATAACAGCTGCCTGAAGCGGACAATCACTCCGAAAACAATTGATTTCGCCCTTTTTCCTTGCTGTAATAATAATTCCCTTTTCTAATACAGCGCGCGTCAGCTTCGTAGCCGGGCTATGCAGCGGAGTATGATGGTCTGAAGCAGCTCCGACATGCGCAAGCACTTGCTGACTATCTGTAATTGCAACCGCATCAGCCCCTGTTAGACGGTGGATAATCAACGCCGCTTCCTTACAGGACTGTAAATTCAGTCCTTGACGGAAGTGCGGGAGCGTTTGGTCGGCAATTTGCAGCGCCTTATACGTCTGCAGTGCCTTTGTACGTTCCTCCTCTCTTAAAATCGCCTGAATGATAAACATAAATAAAAGATTGCCCAAGCCATTAATAAAAATCATTGGTACAGCAATGGTACTTACCAGCTCCCATGCCAAATCATACGGCTCGGCAATTAATAAAATAACCCCCATCTGAAACGCTTCAAGAAACATACCAACAAGCACAGCCAGCCACGGAGAGACGATTCCATTCCTGCTATATCGTTTTCCGACCCAACCAGCAGCCAATCCTGCCAATATCGAAGACACCGCACATGCAAAGGCAGTAAATCCGCCTAAAAAATAACGATGCCCCCCCGCAACAAGCCCTGCCCCTAATCCAACAAGCGGACCCCCGAGCAAGCCGCCGATACCGACTCCCATAACACGCGTATTCGCAATAGCATTTGCTGGCTCTACTCCCATCAGCCAGCTCTCATGTACAATTTGAGCACCGTGGATCTCTATACCTGTATAGTTACTAATAACTCCAAACAGGCCAAAAATGACAATAAGAATCCCTTTTTCCTTAAGTCCATTCTCATTTCGCACAATGCGGCGAAATGCCTTCAATCGAGACAATAAAAACGCGACAATAATTAAAACACCAACACGTTCAATCATAAACGGCAATAAACTAAACATCCATGTCACCCTTTTATTTCCATACATCTTTTTCTCTATCATACTACATTGCTATGAAAAAATGGCAATCAATAACATATCAGCATTTCTTCCGCGCACTGCTGTATATTGTACGCATCAGCACTTATATTCTATGAAGGAAAAATTCCTTTTTGTACAGCCTTTATTGTTTTTCTGATTTAATCATGCAGCTGACAGTATATAATATGACAGAGGTTATACGTTTCCTTTATAGCAAAGAATAATAGAAGCAATTACGTATGACATGCATATCTAGAAAGGAGATTAAAATGAGATTCCACGATCAAAAAATTTTACCCGCTGTACGTCATATCAAGGATCTAGAAAAATTATTACATAGTACATACGAGTATCTTGTCATTTTAGATATACATATAGCACAGCTAAACAGCATTATGTCGCTAACAAGAAAGCATAAGAAAAAGGTATTTTTACATATCGACTTAATTCACGGGCTGCAAAACGACGCATACGCCACAGAATATGTTTGTCAGGAGTTTGAACCGTACGGGATCTTATCAACAAAAACAAATGTGATTTTAAAAGCAAAGCAAAAAGGGGTTGTTACAATCCAGCGCATTTTTCTGATCGATTCCTCCTCCCTTGCAAAAAGCTATGTGCTCTTACAAAAAACAACACCGGATTATATAGAAGTGTTGCCAGGGGCTCTTACACAAGTCATTACTGAAATACATGAACAAACAGGAATCCCTATTATCGCGGGAGGATTTATTCGTACAGTAACTGACATTGAACAGGCTTTGCAAGCAGGTGCAGCTGCGATTACTACCTCCAACACAGAACTATGGAAAAAGTACGGAGAATTTACGAAAAAATAGTTAAAGTACGATTGACACCGCTTACATCATTGCGTTATATTAAAAATAAGTTAATATAAGTGACGGAGAAATAGAGATCCACACCTGTACAGTTCTGCCCTTAGGCAGACTTATGTAGGTGTGGATTTTCTTATTTTTAAAGAATGGCCATTCGTAGACCGTACCTCTATATGAAACTTAAAATACTATATTAATAGGGGGCTGCTATGTCTTCATTCTGGGGCGAGCTAATTGGTACAATGGTACTCATTACATTTGGTGCCGGTGTCTGTGCTGCTGTGACGTTAAAAAAGTCATTTGCACAAAATGCCGGCTGGATAGTTGTTACAATGGGTTGGGGATTGGCTGTCGCAATTGCTGTCTATGTTTCTGGACCAATCAGCGGTGCACATCTAAACCCGGCATTAACAATGGCTTTAGCATTTAACGGGAGCTTCCCTTGGGAGCAAGTTCCTTCTTACATTGCAGCACAGCTGATTGGTGCATTTCTCGGTGCAGGCCTTGTAGTACTGCATTATTTACCACATTGGAAAGAAACTGAAGATGCTGGCGCAAAGCTAGGTGTTTTTGCCACTGAACCAGCCATTCATCATACGTTTGCCAACTTGCTTAGCGAAATTATTGGTACATTTATACTTGTATTTGGTATTTTAGCAATTGGTGCAAACAAGTTTACAGATGGTTTAAATCCGTTTATTGTCGGCTTCTTTATCGTAGCAATCGGCCTATCCTTAGGAGCAACAACAGGGTATGCAATTAACCCTGCTCGTGACTTAGGACCCCGCCTGGCACATTTCTTCCTTCCAATACCGGGCAAAGGGAAATCTAACTGGAAATATGCGTGGATTCCGGTCGTTGGTCCTTTACTAGGGGGCTCCCTGGGTGGAATATTTTACCACTATGCATTTGAAGGAAAAGAGTCTCCTGCATTTGTTTATGTGGGAATTGTAACTGTTCTTATTCTATTATTATCATATACGCTAGGTACTAAACCAGATTATAAAAATGCGAAAAAAACAGCTGCTTAAGGAGGACGTATTATGGAAAAGTATATTCTATCATTAGATCAGGGTACTACAAGCTCTCGTGCAATTTTATTCAATAAAAATGGTGAGATTGTACATTCAGCGCAAAAGGAATTTACACAATACTTCCCGAATCCAGGCTGGGTAGAGCATAATGCAAATGAGATTTGGGGATCCATTTTAGCAGTTGTTGCTTCTTGTTTAAGCGAAGCGAATGTTAAAGCAGAGCAAATCGCCGGCATTGGGATTACAAACCAACGTGAAACAGCTGTTGTGTGGGAAAAAGAAACAGGAAATCCTATTTATAACGCTATTGTTTGGCAATCCCGCCAAACATCCGATATTTGTGAAGAGTTAAAAGCAAAAGGCCATGAACAAACAGTACGAGCTAAAACAGGATTATTAATTGATGCGTACTTTTCAGGTACAAAAGTGAAATGGATTCTTGATCATGTAGAAGGTGCACGCGAAAAAGCAGACCGCGGCGAGTTATTATTCGGCACAATCGATACATGGCTGACATGGAAGCTGTCCGGAGGTAAAGTACATGTGACCGACTATTCCAATGCATCCCGTACACTTATGTACAACATTCACGAATTGAAATGGGATGATGAGCTATTACAAATGTTAACCATTCCAAAAAGCATGCTTCCAGAAGTTCGTCAGTCCTCTGAAGTGTATGCCCATACAGTGGATTACCACTTCTTCGGTCAAAACGTTCCCATTTCCGGTATTGCAGGTGATCAACATGCTGCAATGTTTGGGCAAGCGTGCTTTAGTGAAGGCATGGTAAAAAACACGTACGGTACAGGGTGCTTTATGCTCATGAATACCGGCGAAAAAGCAGTAGCTTCAGAGCATGGACTATTAACAACAATTGCATGGGGCTTAAACGGAAAAGTTCACTATGCATTAGAAGGAAGTATTTTTGTGGCAGGCTCCGCCATTCAGTGGCTGCGGGATGGACTGCGTATGTTTGCAGATGCAAAGGAAAGCGAAGTCTACGCGTCGCGTGTAGATTCAACAGAAGGTGTGTATGTCGTTCCAGCATTTGTTGGGCTTGGAACACCATATTGGGATAGTGACGTACGCGGCGCTGTGTTTGGTATGACTCGCGGTACAACGAAAGAGCATTTTATCCGTGCAACTCTGGAGTCACTCGCATATCAAACAAAAGATGTGCTGGATGCGATGGAAGCAGATTCCAGTATTAAGTTAAAGACATTACGTGTGGATGGGGGAGCCGTAAAGAATAATTTCTTAATGCAATTCCAAAGCGATATATTAGGAGTGTCTGTGGAGCGCCCAGTTGTCAATGAAACGACAGCACTTGGCGCAGCATATTTAGCTGGTCTGGCAGTAGGCTATTGGAACAGCCAAGAGGAACTGACAGCACAATGGAACCGAGAGCATTGTTTTGAGCCTCACATGGAAAAAGAGCAAAGTGAACAATTGTATGCAGGCTGGAAGAAAGCAATTTTCGCAACAAAGGCTTTCAAATAAATGTAAATTGTAGTATGATATAAACAAGTTAATAATTTGGCAGGAGATTTGGAGAGACCACAACTCGTTATGATATATTTTCATAGCGTTGTTTGTGGTCTCTCTTTTTTTATCAAAAAAAGGGGGTATACACATGTTTTCAAGTAAACAAAGAAAAGACGTATTGGCACAGGTTCACAAACAAAACGTAGACGTGATTATTATAGGCGGGGGAATTACAGGCTGCGGCATCGCGCTCGATGCGGTAACACGCGGATTATCAACGGTAGTATTTGAAATGCAGGATTTTGCGGCAGGCACATCAAGCCGCTCTACAAAGCTGGTACATGGGGGGCTTCGCTACTTAAAACAATTTGAAGTCAAAATGGTGGCAGAGGTTGGAAAAGAGCGGGCTATTGTATATGAGAACGGTCCGCATGTGACAAAGCCTGAGTGGATGCTTCTTCCTCTTCACGAGGGAGGCACATTCGGTAAATTTTCCACGTCAATTGGCTTAAGAGTATACGACTTTTTAGCAGGTGTAAAACGCAGTGAACGCCGCTCTATGCTAACAAGGGAGAAAACGATCCAAAAAGAGCCTTTGTTAAAGCAAGACGGTCTAAAAGGTGGAGGCTACTATGTAGAGTACCGAACAGATGATGCCCGATTAACAATTGAAGTATTAAAAGAAGCGGTTGCGCGTGGTGCGAAAGCCGTAAATTATGCCAAGGTACAAGGCTTTTTATATAACGATGGGAAAATCTGCGGTGTACGAGTAACAGATGTTATCGAGGGCAAGGTTTACGAGGTGTATGCGAAAAAGATTGTAAATGCGGCAGGCCCATGGGTAGATCAATTGCGGGAAAAGGATAACTCAAAAAAGGGAAAACAGCTCCAATTATCAAAAGGTGTACACCTTGTTATTGATCAAAGCCGCTTCCCGCTCAAGCAAGCTGTTTATTTCGATACACCGGACGGACGTATGGTATTTGCGATTCCGCGAGATGGAAAAACATATATTGGCACAACGGATACCTTCTATAAAGATGACGCAGCAACACCAAAAATGACAGCAGCAGACCGAAAATACATTCTTGATGCCATTCATTATATGTTCCCAGGAGTTCACATTTCTGAAAAGGACATTGAATCAAGCTGGTCTGGTGTACGTCCGCTCATTTACGAAGAAGGAAAAAATGCATCGGAAATTTCTCGTAAGGATGAAATTTGGCAGTCTGATAGCGGCTTAATTACAATTGCGGGAGGCAAGCTGACAGGATACCGAAAAATGGCGGAAATGGTAGTCGATCGTATTGCTGAGCTATTAAAGCAGGAAGGACACCCTCCTATCCCTGCCTCTCAGACAAAGAATATGCCAATCTCAGGAGGACACGTAGGAGGCTCCAGCCGTCTCTCTTCCTTTATTGAGAAAAAAGTGCAAGAGGGGAAACATTATGGACTAACCGAGCAAGAAGCGCGGAAATTTGCTGCATCTTATGGTTCAAATATCGATATTCTATTCTCTCTTGCACAGCAGCATAAAGAGGAATCGATTCGCTTAAATATGCCGGTGACAGTACTTTTGCCGCTTATTTATGCAATGGAATATGAAATGGCGGCCACACCTGTAGACTTCTTCATCCGTCGCACGGGAGCGTTATTTTTCCGAATCGATTGGGTCCGCACATGGAAGGAGCCTGTTATAGACTATATGGCACAACATTTAAACTGGAGTACACAGGAGAAGCTGCGCTTTGTACAGCAGCTGGAAAAAGAAATCCATGACGCAGTGGTCCCAATTGATGAAACAAATAAAGATTCACTTGGAGCATAAAAGCCGAAGGGGACTCCCCTCGGCTTTTTTACACTTTAAGACAGTATACATTTCCGGCCAGGAGCATCGTATGCTAGAATCTGCTTTTTAAATATCACCTTTATATAAAGGATTATCCACCTTTACATAGCTATATGATTTCTCTCCTTCTTTCAGCCTCATCGTAAGCAATGCTTTATAATCAACTGTCTGGGCGAAAAAGGCGTCGCGATCCTGCCGAGCGGCTGCACTGTATTCCCCCGCTAGACCTTGGAACAGATATTCACAAATTCGTCTTACCTCTGCCCAGCACACCTCCTCTAAAAGATTCATATGTTTGGAGAGCAGATAGACAATTTCCCCTAAATGATTTTGTATAACTGTATAAAAAACTTTATTTTGCATCTCAATCAATGAGGATGTGAGAATGGCTGAATCCTGGTAAAAGTCTACAGATAAGGCAGCTTGCTCTAAGCGCGGCTTGTATATTCTTGTTCCTCCCCAATCCCGGAATAGCATGCGGACGATACAACCATCACGAAAAACAGGAATGCTATTCTGCAAGTGTCCCTCAAGACCAATTCCGTATTTCACCATCAGCGTTACAAATCCTTCTAAAGCCAGTGACGCATACTCTGAAAACCATTGAAATGCAGCTTGCTCAAGCGATTTGCTCCCAAGCTTCTGTTTGTACTGATAAATGAGTTCAAGTAAAATCGGCTGATCGCTTACGAGCGATTCACTGTAAAGCGCTGTACCCGTAATGGCCAACTCTTGTTCCTCCACTGTAACCTGCTCCCGCAAAACAAATGAAAGATTGCGCTTCTTTTGCTCATCCTGGGACCGAAAGCTGCCTCCTCCCCATTCATATACAGGAACGAAGTGCTGGCTTAGCTGCTGCTCCCTCCCCATCACAGCTTGCAGCAGTTCTGTAAATACAGCAGCATTATTTGCAGTTTGCGGAGAAATCGAGCGAATTGTGGATGTCATTTGGGCACGTAGAGCTGCTTTCACAACCAAGCTTTCCGCTTGTACTGTCCGAAATGATGACAGTGCAAAGCTATTCACTTCATAGTCTTTTAGAATGACAATTACCCCATTCTCCAGCTCATCCTGATACACTACAGGAGTAACATGCTGCAATTGCCATGGATGAACCGGAACCGGTACATAATCGCTCAGGGACAGATTTCGATAACCGAGTTCCTTCTCCATTGCTCGCTCCAGCCCCAGAAATACTGTAAACAGCTCCCTTCCCTTGACAATTCGTTGCTCTATCCACTCCCGATGTATAGCAAGAAAACGAAGCGGTATACTATTTTCAAATTCCGGAGCGTACCGCATGACCTCACAAGCGTCCATTCCCATTCTTGTTTTTGCACACGGATGAAGATTATGACCAAGTACAGAGAATTGTTCAAACAATAATTCCGCATGAAACGAACGGCTTTGCTGTTTTTGGTAAAGCGCATACTGAATTGTAGTTTCATCTTCGATTTCTGACACGTATTTTCGATACTTCCAATAAGCCAACGATAGGGCTAGATTGGCACTGCTGTCTTCCAATTCAAGAAGCAATGCTCCCCAGCTAGAATTAGCTTGAAAAAGATGGATCAACTCCGAAACAGATGTGTATGTATACAGCTCCTCTGCTTTAAGATGAAAAACTGCTTCTCCGCCCTCCATTCTCTGAAACGCGTACATCTGCCGAATTGGAATAAAAAGCAGCTCGCCACTCTCCAATGTATACACCTTATACGAACCATCTTTCAGCAGAGGAACAGGCTTTTGCGGGGAAACATTATGTAAATCGTACGATGTTGAATAGATTCCATCTATATCCTCTCTCATGAGCGACATGACAAAGCGCTGCAATGTAGCAGTTCTCGCTTCTGGTACACTATTCGCATAGTATGGCAGTAAATACGGTGCTTGCTCCTCCAGCATAGAAACAACATCTTGTTCTTCCCGCGTAAGCGTAAGCTCCTGAATCATAACTCTGCCTCCGCCAATGGATTTCGTACCTTCGCAAATGTATAGTCCGTCACATCTCCCTTAAGACGCATGCTCGTCATCGCCTTTAAATCCATATAAGGAGCAAACAATGCGGTCTCATCCTCCTTGGCATATGCCTGAATCACTTCATCCTTCTTCAAAAGAGAGAATACCCTCCGGCAAACAGCTGCAACCTGTCTCCAAAGCTGATCCTCTGATACATCGAAATACCGAACGAGACATGCAATCAACTCGCCAAAATGATTTTGAAAAACAGGATAAAATGTTTTGTTCCACAAATCCTCGCCGTTTTTCGCCCGAATTGCAGATCCTTCGTAAAGAGATATGTTCATTCCTTGCTTCTTTAAGCGCTCCTCTAATATACGAACACCACCGAAGTCACGGATAAATAGACGAGAAGGCTCTCCTTTATCCAGCACAATGATACTATTTTGCAGATGTCCCTCCATGCTAATCCCATACTTGCTCATTAGCGTTAACATAGGAGGAATACATATTTCCGCATATGCAGCTAGAAAAGCTATAACGTTCTCCTTAATCTGCCCTTTGCTTGCAAAGCGCTCAATCACCTCCGCAACAATCGGTTTGTTTTGGAACGGTGATTGTGCGATTAAGGCTGCACATGGCATCATCACTTCTCCTGACTCAATAAATTGCTCTGGATTTTCGCGCAAAATCGCTGCTGCATTTTTGCGAAGAAGTACCTGTTGGTCTTGTGATAACCCCTTATCACTCGGATTATAGTAAATTCCTGCCTGTTCTTCTAAAATACGAAACTGATTTTGAAAGTATTGTTCCTTCTGCTGAATGCTGCGCAGCAAACGAGATAGCATAGGACCATTTTCAACTGAATTAGGGGAAACTGTCCGTATCGCACCCGTTGTTTGTACATTTACAGCTGTTTTAATATGGTGCTTATTATCAGTACGCCTTCCAAGCGGGGCTAATGAACGAAATGACATAAGAGCTGCAGTAGGTATCGCACTATCCCGCAGCAAAATTAAGTCTTTTCTCCCTAAAGCGCTCTTATGCAGCACAGGAATCGTATGCTCCCATTGCCATGGATGAAGCGGAATGATTTCATATGCTCCTGCCTCTTCCCCAACTTCATTTCGCACACGTTCTGCTAGACCCTCGTATTCATCGTATAAAAAATCGGTAACGCTTTTCTCATCCGTACATACGGAAACCGCGCACTCCTTTCGCACCGCAGCTAATTTAACAGCAGGCTGTGCTGCAAACTCGGGAGAATAGCGAATAACATCATCCTTGCTCATACCCATCTTTATTTTTGCTCCAGGATGAAGCGGATGACCTTCAATTACACATTGCTCATAAAAAATAAGCGAGCTGAAACTGTCCTCTCTTTCTAGCCTATCCTCCACCCATTGAATAGATGCTTGCTCAAGGGATTGGCGCCGGTCTCCAGCGGCAGCAAGAGCGAGTATATGGTTTTCCTCGCTGTTTCTCAGCTCATCTCGAAACCGCTCGTATTGCTTTGTATGCTGGATCCAGCCTTCCTCTCTTACCAAATCAAGCAATTCCTCAGAACTCTTGATAACTCTCCTGTCTCCACTGTCTATCATATGTATATCATCCATATCAAATCTTCCAAACGAAAGAATTCTCTGAACGCTTGCCTGCAAGGATCGGTTTCCTGAAAGCTGTATGTATAACAAAGGCGGCCTTAGTTTAACATGCTGTGGTGGAATAAGCTGTTCGCGCACAAGTGCCTGCAGCAATCTGTGCAATATCATAATCTCACTCTCCCTTTTTCTCTAAGCATATCACATGCCTACACGGAAAGAAATTGAACCTCCTGCCCATGCAAGAGGTTCTTTTCTTTAGCCTTTTCTTAAGCTATTTTTATAAGCTTCCTTCACAACCGGAAGCTCTTCTTCCTCTACCGTATGCTCATTAATATCCTTATGGATAATCGCATTATCTGGCAGTGTCGGCTCGTGTCCTTTTTTCTTATGGTTAAATGCTTTGCCTCTTCCCATCTTCTTCCCTCCTTTGTCGATTTTAGTATGGGAAAAAATGATGAGAACTATAACACGAGAGAAATTTGTTATATTTCCACGGAAATAGTTTTTTGTTTCGACATGGTTATACATAAAAAGCATAAGTGCCCCTTTAGTTAAAAATATGGTCTTTATCATTCCTCTTTCCAAGTTATAAAAACTTATTTCCATAAAAGTAAATGATATAATTGATTCTATACATATCAATTTGAAATTAATTAAGGAGAGGTGACTTTGAAAAACTTATCTCTGACTCAGAAAAAATGGTGGTTATCGGCTCATATATTATTTTCTGCAATCTGGTTAGGAGTTACTGTTACCTTTTTAATCCTGTGCATTAGCGTCTTAAATACTAATGATGGTCAAGTAATAAAAGCCTACTATACGAGTATGCTCCGGCTGGAACAAACTGCGGGTAGAGCCTCGCTTATTGGAACAGTTATTACTGGGCTTTTACTTTCTATCTTAACAAAGTGGGGGCTATTTAGATTCTACTGGATTATTACAAAAGAAATTATAACCTTGATTTGTTTGGCTTTAGGATTTATCTTCATTTATTATTGGACTTTAAATGGTATTCATCTCTCAGCAGATTCTATAAATGAGGATTTTATTACAAATCATTATCAACTTATGATTTGGATTATAATACAAGTCAGTCTTTTAGCAATATTATTTATTATATCTGTATTCAAACCTTGGGGCCAACGAATCCAGGGAAGATAAGAAAAGCGGCCAAGGCCCGCCTTTTATGGCAGCGTAGGGGTGGGCCAGAATAAAAGGCGCTTTTTGCCTTTTGCAGGGGTTCAGCCTGAAGTCTGCCATTTTGGGACTTGGGAGCTAGACATCGCCCCGAAAAGTTATACTTTCTTAAAGTGTAAATAAGCAGAAAGTATCCATACACTTTAGATTCGTTGCTTTCATTATCACTTAACAGAGTTTTCCTTTAAACGAAAAACAGTAATGTCACGGTATACCCAAGGCTAAATAAAACACAAAAGGAAGACCCGCATTGGATCTCCCTGTATAAAAACTATCTAGTTCGCATGAAACTTTTCCTTCGCCGCACGCATTTTCACTTTCAGCTCCTGCTCAAGCGCCGCATGTGAACTATTAATTTCTTCTTGGAACTCTTGCAAATATACGGTAAGCTCCTGTTCCTTTTCCTTACGCTGCGCTGGAGGAAGATTAGAAATCAGTGTTAGCATATCTGGTAAATCCTTTGTCAAAAACACCTCAAATTTATGCTGTTGCTCATACATTCGACGTTCCTTATAATATGGAATACTGCTTAGGACAGATGCAGCAATATCTGTGATAGCTTCCTGCATAACAGGATTTACCGCCTTTTTATAATGCTCAATATGCTGCAACGCCTGTCCATACTCCTCGTAAAAATACAGCTTATAAAAGGAAAGGCTGGATTTTCTTAATGGATTTTGATATTCCTTTTCCATGTATCGTCTTACCGTATATTTTGCATCATCAAGCTCTTGCTGCGAAAATTTCTTTTTTCTCTTCAACGCTGTGCGCAGCCTTTTTTGTTCCGGCTTAGTCAGCGAAGCAAAAATCCGATCCTTTGCACTATCATCAGCCGCACAAAACAAAGCATACAAAGCGGCTGGCTCACGGTTCGCTTCATTACGAACCCATTGATATAAGGATGGTTGCTGCGAAAATTCTTGCAGAAAAGAAAGAGATGGACCTGAAAGGCGCATTAACGATTCTGTTGCCCGTTTATACGGTTCTTTCCATGATAGAAACATTCTTCTCCCGATAAAAACCAAGAATGCCGCAGTACCTAAGCCAAGCAGCAGCAATCCTCCCAATACAAGCAAAATAAAAGTCAAAATGCTCATTACAGTCCCCTCTCTATTTCGTTGTATGATGAATTAGCTTTTTCTTCATCTCATCGTTAAAGGAATCCAACTCTCTTACAAAATTGCGGCTTGACTGAATAATACGCTCTGTCGACTCCTCAGACGCCTGAATCGCAGCAAATACATTTTGGAACGACTCGCGAAGCTTATCCATTCCGATGGCCGGATTTTCAAGCAGACGGGTTGTCTCCTCAGTATTTTGTTTTAGTGCACGGGAGTTACTAAGAATCATCGTTTCAATTGCTTCATTTGTCGCGTTCACCGCATCGATTGTTTTGCGCTGATTGTTCAGCGCCAGCTGAATAGAAGCAGAAACAGTTACCACATTTTGTGTCATTGTAATCGCATTGCGAATCGCCTCTAGCAGCTTTTCATTATTTTTCTTAATAATATCAATCGAAGCAATCGACTGCAGCAAAATGCTCTTCGCCTGCTGCATGTTGCGAGTGCGAACGAGGATCTTCTCAAGAGCATCGTTAATAAGCGGCTTATCCCGCTGCCGCTCCGGCTTTTGTCGTTCATTCTCAAGCATATCAGATAATCTTCCCCCAAGATACACTTGCCGATCAAGCGCTTGAATTTTCTGCAGCGACTGCTCCTTCAGCATTCCAAGATTAACACTATCCTCCTGCAAATTATCGCGCCCAACAAGCAATGCCTTAATAATTTCCTCAATTTGCTTATCAATAGTTTGATATTTATACACATACGTTTCTAGTGGATTTTTACGAAGCATTTTATATACCATGCGCTTCACTCCAGACGCTTCCAAGGCGTTCGGGTTTAGCTCTGAAACAGCCTTACGGAGGGAGAGCAGTGTTTTTGGAATTTCATCGTGCTTGCCGCTCATCATTGCGGCAACTGGGCGCTTTAAAGCCGAGAGTGTTTCCCCTGCCTCGCGCTGCTCCTTATCTCCGAGAGCAGAAAGCTGAGCCAACACATGCGAAAGATCCCCATGATTCTCACCGCTTAGCTTCTGCACATACATATCCGCTTCCTTATTTAATTCAACAAGCTCGTCCTCACGAATAATAACATCTGCCATTGTCTCCAATTCGCCCTCTGTTGATGAGGATAGGAGTTCTGTTCTTTGTGAATTGTCCAATATAAATCCCTCCCTCATTAGTTCTTGCAGAAAAAACTCACCTACCACCATTTTAAACCAAAAAGATTATATTTAATATTTTTTCGTGTGAAGATATGACAAATTAGGTCTTAAGTCCTAGAAAAATTTAGATAAGGTCCTTCTTTACTCTCTAGCTGGATTGATTCAGACATTTTTTGGTTAATATTTAATATATAGAGGAATGAAGATTTAGAATGGAGGGACCTGAGGTGGCTATTGAAACTAAAATCGAAATAGTATCTTGGGTTATTACAATAGTCTTGTTGTACATCTTTGTACCAAAGCATAAATATCGTGAAGCCCATGTAAGCTTCCTATTCATGCAGGCTCTCACATGGGTGTTTGGCGCCGTAGTAGTAGAATTACATCTCATCGCTTACCCTGTTCGCTTTTTTCATTATGCTTTTCGATCAAGCTTCACATTTGAATATTTTATCTTCCCTGCAGTAAGTGTGTTATTCAATGTACATTTCCCTAAAGAAGGAACATATATCAAAAAAACATTATATACCCTTGTTTTTCCATCTATACTTACGATTAGTGAAGTTTTGCTTGAGAAGTATACAGATAACATTAAGTATATTAAATGGAATTGGTTTTGGAGCTGGTTGACTCTACTGCTTACCCTATATGCATCGTATAAGTATTATCAATGGTTTTTTGCTATACGCAAAACTAATTTACATTGAATAACTTCCGAGTTAGCAATATTTCTTACAGTGCAAATACCCTAGTTCGAGCGAAGTTGATTCACATGACAGCTTCCCTTGTGTTCCTCACTACGGAAGACGCTTTTTGCCTTTTGTAGAGATGGTTATTCGACTGCAAAGGGCTAGAGCTAGCCACCCCCCCAAAAAAAATTACCCTTTCTTATTTTCAAAATATAAAGGCACCCTTAAAACAGGTGCCTCACTACCATAACATAGGTTTCGTAACCATAAACCAAAGCATTGTCATCAGCAAAATGAGATAAATCCAAACGGAGCGATGGAGCTTTTGCACCAACGCTTCCTTGTCCTCTCCCGTCTCCTCAAATTTGCGAATTGTCGGAGAAAATGCACGTGCCAAAAAAAATAAAGAAGCCAATAAAATGAACACGGTCATCACAATCCATGGTGTTGTCCACGACCAAGAACCTGTAACCGCCAATAAGACTCCAGAAATAACCAATACATGTCCAGCATGCTTCGCTAAATATACAGCAGCTCGAAACGTATCAAGATAAGCTTGTTCCATTTGTGTCTCTGCTTGGCGCAGCTTTTTGATTGTAGAAAACAAAACAAAGAATGGACCGATTGATAAAATGGCACTAGCTATATGTATATAAAGAAAGAACTGATACAGCATGCGCTTACATTATACCGCACGGAACTCGTGAACCCACACTCTCATATGTGGAAGCCAAGGCATGCCTGGATGAATAGACAAAATAGATTGCTTGTATGCTTCTACATTTTCAAAACCCTCTTGCTGAGCATGTTCGTCTGTTAATTCCCCAAGTGTTTGCGCATATACACGCTCTACCACAAACTGTTTCCCCTCTAGCGTCATGATTTCTCCAACATCCGCATATCTGCCATTGCGGCGCGTTGCTGTCTTTTGTCCTGCAATTACCTTCGCAACATCCTCCGGAAGTGTCACAAGACGCTCAATTGTACATGTTTTCGGCGGTAACGCCTGATTTTCATGATGTGTTGTCATTTCAACATTCCTCCTTATGAATTCGTACACCCAAACCTTACCATATTTTATTCTTAAATTGTACTACTTTATATTAAGAAAAGCGAACAAGGCCCGCCTTTTATGGTAGCGTAGGGGTGGGCCGGAGTAAAAGGCGCTTTTTGCCTTTTGCGGAGGTTCAGCTCGGAGTCGGCCATTTTGGGTCTTGGGAGCTAGACAGCACCTCGAAAAGTTATCCTTTCTTATCTTGTAAAGAAAACTTGCCGATTGGCGAGCCTTGCTCTTAGGCGAAGACAGAGGCGTAGTTGCACTTATACTGTATTCCTTCTAGCTGGGAATTTATACTTTCTTGCATTGTAAAAAAGCAGAGGTCTAGCTTATATCTTATGCTTTCCCTCTGCATCGAATGATTTCTCGTATACGGTCAAATACATACAAAAAGGCTGTCGAAAGAGGATTCCCTCCCCTTTGACAGCCTTTATAACTACTACAGGGCAAGCCACTGCAGTTTTACAAGCTTTTTATATTTAAGATAAAGTTAAAGGATTTCTCGCTTCAGCTGTCCCTGTTACCCATTCATACTGACGAAGCTTCACTTGGAACAGCGTAAGCGGATCGTGATACATTTCAGGTCTAGCCTTCATCGTATCAAGCAGCTGTTGCTTGCTTTGAATATCTGCATCTGTTTCTTCTGCAATTCTACTCAAAATAGAAAGTGGATTTCGGAAGAACATTCCTACATCCCGCACAAGTCCCTTTTCTAGCAATTCAAACTGCAGGAGAAACTTATTTGTCACGGCAGCTGCTGTTTCGCTGTAATCCTCACTCTCAACATGCTTTTTATATTGATTATACAACACCGTTCTATTTTGTCCGAGAGCCCCGAACAATTTCCCAGCGCTCTTTAATAAAAGTTGTGACGGCTTGGTTCGCAGGAACACATTCGTTTCCCCAACTTGCACCGTACTTGTAATGCGCTCCGCATCGCGCTGCCAATCATCGATCACCCTAAAATCACACTGGAGTCTGATCTTCTCTTCTTCGTACAGCGCATTAAATGCCTCGCTCATTTCCTCTAAATAGTCCTGACCCTGCAGCAGCTCCTCACGGGACGAGGCAATCCACTCCTGCATCGAAACGAGACATTCCGGCAGTATTTTATTTTGCAAGTAGCTTTGGATTCTCTTATTCATCTCTTCATTGAGCTGCACATGAATATTTCGGAAATCGCTATCCTCTCTCAAAATGTCAGAGCACTCCTGCAGTAGCTTTGGAATTTGCTCCGTAAGCTCATCTTGAATCGCCTCTTTTACAACTGCATACGATTTTGCGATGTGCTGTGCCTTTTCTTGCTCCAGATCACTTACCTTATGGATAGCAGCATTCAGCTTTGCAAGCACATCTTCATTCCATTCGATAGAACCTGCTAATCTTCTTTCCTTCTCCTCACGCTTTCTAATTAGATACATAATCATATCTTTAATGAGGTATAAAATCTTCGCTGCACGTCCCTCTTCCGCACCATTAAGTGCAAAAACAGCCGCTAAAAAGCCTGTCATATCACTTACTTGCTGTCTGCTTGCATATAGGGAAGAATACGGTAAAACCGCTGCATTAGGAAAATCAGCCTGTATGCGCAGCTGCGTACCTTCTGTAATCCGCATCGCTTCCTGCTCACTGTAAATGGTATCCATCTTATTCAATAGAAAATGAATTGGCAGGTTAGGCAGCTGCTTTCGAACCTGAAGCAGCACCCTCCGTTCCTGCTCCGTAAACGGCTCATTCACATTAAGCACGACTAACAGACCATTGGAGGCACGAGCATATTCAAACAGTTCAGCGCCTTGAAAGTTTGGTATATCGAAAATAGTAAGAGCATGATCGTATAAAAACTGGCTTGGTACTCTGACATGAACGTACTCTCCTTGAGGACTGGATAGCTCAAGTTCAGCAAGACTAGAAACTGTCCTTACTGTAGTTTCATCCATAATCGCAATTTCCGTCTCTGGACCATCGCTAATAGCAACAGCTGCACCAGCTGCATATCCAGATACAGTCTCCCCTAGTAGGGAATTAATGAAGGAGGATGTTCCATTCCCCTTTACACCAGTAACTACAAGATGACGTGTTTTCGCGTCTGCAAGCTGGTGAGCGAGCCAATCCCATCGCGGCCCTGCCTCTAAATCATTTCGCTCCGCCCACTGTGTAATGGAATCAAAAAGCCGAAGCGCATTCTCTAGAAAATCATGGCTATACTCAGAGCGATAGATTAAATCCTTAGCAGTACTTACAAAGCTCGCTTCTATACTGTACGGAAACTTTTCGCTCCATGCCAACAATGCCGCTGCTGGAAATACAGCACGCAAATGAGGAGTCAGCTTCAACCAATTTGTAAGTAAGTTCGGTAAAACGTCGTGCAACTCACTAATAAAATATTGTCCCGCCATGAACTCATGGTATGCATCCTCATATAGAAAAGAGATCTCATCCCAAGCATTATAAGGATTCACCTCAGCCTCTACAAATACAAGATTAATAATTTGTATCCAAGCCAAATAAGAGTCTTGGTTTTTATAGCTCTGCCAAAGTACAGAAACCATTTGCACAAACTGCCCGTGATCCAACCTGTGCAGCACAGCTAACAGCTCATAGAAATAACCTGGCGCCTTTTCCTTCGTGTAGCCCTTACTTACATAGCCCTCTAAAATTACAAACCATTGCAGGGATTCTGTTCGAATAGATTCCTTCGCCGCAAGCTCAATGGCGCTATTCCAATCTTCCTGTTCCTCATAAAAGGCACGAGCTAAGGATGTGACGTTTGGATAATCAGGGTTGAGCGATACTGCCTCCTGAATTACTTTGAAAGCAGACTCCGTTTTATTCTGTTCGATATGAAGCGAAAATAGCTGTAGTGCAATTTCTGTCGTTAACGTACTGCAATCTGTAACAATAGATGTATACAGCTCTTCGGCACGGTCTAATATGCCAATCTCAAAATAGCTATCAGCGATATTTTTTATTGCCCACGGCTGCAATTCATTCTCGACCTTTTCCCATTTAAAAATAGCTGCTTCTAAATCCTTGCTGTGGTAATAGATCTCGCCTTGCGCAAAACGAATATAAGACAAATCAGCGGTCTCACTGCTTTCCTCTGTCCGGTACAACGCTCCAAGTACTTCAATCGGCTGTCTCGTTTCATTTTCTATTAAAAAGGTTTCATAATATGACTTGTTAATAAACTGCTTCTCGACTGTCATGGTTTTCCTCCGATATACAGTAAATTCATTAAAAATAGGGACCAAAATTTGGACAACTGTCCTTTTTCAATCTCTTTATTTTATCATATTTTTTGTGTGACAAAGTTTTATTTAACTTTCATTTACATGACAATAAAGAGGTTTTATGTAAAAATTTTAACATGATTTCAAAGAAACTTTCGGTTTTTTAAAGAAAACTCGACGATTGGCGAAGACAGAAGCCTAGTTACACTTACACTGTATGCCTAAAATTTCTCACTACGTCGAATGGTCTCCTAGCTAAAAGTTTATACTTTCTTTGTTAAAATGCAAGAACAATGACAAAGATCTATGAGTTTATTACAATCAAAATACTATATACATAATATAAAGATATAACTATAATAAAAACCGGACAAAAATGAAAAAATTAGGCGAATCTGAATTATCAGTTCGCCAAAGATAATACTTTCCCAAGCCCACAGGCTAGTCCGTTACAAGAAAATCCCTACATAAACTTTTATTTTCAGAGACGCACCGGATTCCAATATATTAAAGCAGCATGAAACGGATATACATACTCATATGTACCGTCTTTTTCTAACACATATTTATTGATAACACTCTCCACCTCACGAGCGTTATAGGCCGTATCCAAAATCTTTGTAGTGTTGTCACGAAGCAATTTTTCATAAGAGGAATAGCTTTTTTTGCTTTGTAATTTCACAATCTTGCAATTTGCTAAAATTCCAAGCTGATACAATACATTCAAAATATGAATATAATCCCGGCGTCTTAAATTGATTTTATATCCCATTTGCTGGAGCTCCATATAGTGAGGTTTTTCCGGCCCGGTTGTCATTCCTGCAATTACTAGACGATTTGCCGTCTCATTCATTTTTAATAATGCCTTCCCTATATCATACATTCGATAGTAACAGTTAAATCCAAACACCACGTCATATGTTGCGCTTGCTTTTTCATTCTCCCACTTTTCATGAATCAGCTGCATGTTACCGATACCTTTGTCAGCAGCTTGGGCTTCTAGAAATTGGACAATGCTTTTTGAACTGTCTATACATGTAAGCTTCTGAACTTGATCGGCGATTGCAAAGGTATAATTTCCCCATCCAGGACCAATTTCCAATACGTGATCATCACTGTTTAAAAGCGTCAGAAGTTCCTGCTGCACGATTTGTGCGTATGGATCTGGTTTATGCCGTTCCTTTCTCTTCAGCATAGAAGACCAAAAATCCTCTTCAGCCTGGTCATCTTTTAATCGCTTCGGTATGTTTCCGTTATGATCTGTCATGGATTCCTTCCATAGCTCTATATAATCATAGGCTTTTTGTATTTCCATCTTCATTCGTTTCTCTCCAGTCTGTATAATTCAAATATGCTTTCAAGCTGTTCTGGTTCAAATCTAAAAACAGCTAAGAATTATTTTATATGATGATAAAGAAAGTTTGATTATACTTGTAATTCTTAAAATTTGAAACTGAATTTTCAATATGACAGTAATACAAAAAGCTATTCCTAAAATGAAATAATCCCCTGCTGCTCCATTTATAAACAGAACAACAAGGGATCTAAGTACACACCGTATGTTTCACCTATATGCTTTCCTTTCCACTGCATGAGGACTCATGTCATGATAAAAATATCTTTCTTTTCTTCTTTCTTTTCTTCTTTCTTTTCCTCTTTCTTATCCAATACTTCCCGCACTGCATCTTCCCACCAGTAAGGCTCATCCTGCTCCGGAATAACTGGTTGCACTGTCCTCAGTACCTTTACATCGGCCATTTCACAACAGATTTCATATACTTCATCAAATTGAACGAGAGACATTTCCATTACCTCCCTCAAATTAAGTTATTTCTTACAGCCTTATTATATATCCATTTTTTTCAAAACACCACACCTAATCGCACTTAAATTGTGACCGCTTACATATTTTTGTTGAAAATTTTACTCATATCGTCACCTTTTGCAATAAAAACTACGTAATTTGTTGAAGAAAACTCGCCGATTGGCAAGCCCTGCCCTTGGGTGAAGACAGAGGCGCAGCCCTACTTATACTGTATTCCTAAAATTTCCGGCTACGTCGAGTTGGCTTCCGTCCAGAAATTTATACTTTCCTACAGTGTAACAAAAGGTAAAAATAACTGCTTCATACCCATAGTGTATTTCTATGATTTATCCATACATCGAATTCCTTCTTGGCTCAAATTTTATAGCTTTTCAAATAAAAAAAGAAAACAGAAGCCTTTCGAATATACACGACTGGCTTCCGTTTCTCACAAATACTCTATTCGTCACATCTGCTTCCATTTATGTAATAAGCGGACTCTGCCAATGAAATAAATGTAACCTCTACCTCTTGAATACCTGTCCCCATTATATACTTTGTAATAGCTTGGGCGAATTTATCACGGATTTCCTGTCCACGCTCAAACCATTTCACCTCAATTAGAGGAAACGATGGTACTTCTTCTCCGTCAAAGATAAAAACAGATTGTGGTACTTCGAATGTGAAATTATCTGTTCCACAATCGCAAATAGCTGCAAGCTCTTCCACTAAAGGCTTGCTGATTTCCTTTGTTTGTTCAAGTGTAATTCCCCGAATAACAATATGTGGCAAAATGATTTCTCCCTTCTTTGCTTGGTCATCTTTATTATACTCATTTAGGGACTCGTTTTGCTGCTATATTTTGCCCTTTATTCGCTTCACTAGGAATGATTAGTGAAGTTGACTCTTACCTGTTACACCTGCTCCTTCTTCCGTTCAAGCTGCTCTTTTCGTTTTTTCAGCTCCTCAAAATGAGCCATACCGATGTTTTTTGAACCGAGCTGTGCACCAGAATCACCATAGAACCCATGAAAGTCAGAACCGCCTGTTTGAACAAGACCATATCGCTCGGCTAACTCTCGTGCCCTCATTTCGTGTTCTTCATTATACAGCGGATGCTTCACTTCAATTCCTTCGAGTCGAGTCCAGCTGCCACCCACCCCGTAACTGCCTCAAAGTTATTGAATTGACCAGGGTGAGCCAGGACCGGAACACCTCCTGCCTTCCGAATAACACGTATTGCATCAAACACATCGATATACTGAATTGGCACGTATGCAATACCTTGCGGATATAAGTTTGTTCCTCTTTCTTAAAGTACAAAAAAAGGGACGCAAACATATACAACGCCTGCGTCCCTTCCTTTTATCTCTTATTCAGCTTTACTCGTATGACACCATTCATAAATAAATGCAAGGATTACCTTCGTAAACTCAATAAGCTGCTTTACCGCTACCTTTTCATTCACAGAGTGCGCTTCCTGCAGCGTTCCCGGTCCATAAATAGCCGCTGGAATTTGAAACTCACTAAACCACCCTCCGTCTGTAACCGTTGGGGACATATCAATCGTCGCCTGGCGATGAAGTGTTTTCTCATGGAGCGAGAATAATGTTTGTACGGCTGCATGATTCTGGTCTACTTCTAAAGACGGGAAGATTTCCCCTCGATCAATAATCATAGATTCACCGCCCCATTGAAATTGCGGAGGATTCTCCCGCAGCCATGGGTCGGCATCTGCAATTTTACGGATAAAGCTCTCGATTTCTTGTGCTACCTGATGATGTGTTTCATTTGGATAGAAATGCACAGTAATCCAAAGACGGCATTCGTCCGCAATAAAGGCTGCGTGGCGCCCTCCTTCAATCACTGCAGGGTTAATTGTTGTCATTCCCGGCGGATACCCTTCATAGGTTTTCATCACTGCCCAATGTCTTTCAAGCTCCTGAAGACCTTGAATAATTTTCATCATCTTCTCAATGGCGCTTGCTCCAAACAATCGCCCTCCTGCATGAAGCATTTGGCGTCTCGTTGCATCATGAAAGGTTTGCGGACTTTTGACTGTGATCCACCCTGTAATAACCCCGCCTTGCCCTTGAATATGCAAATCACTTGTATCAACAACCAAGGCAAAATCAGCATTATAGCCGCGCTTGCAACATTGGAGCGTCCCTGCCTCTCCAACCTCTTCACCGATTACAGATTCAAAAATTAAATCCCCCGGCAGTTCAATCCCTGCCTCATGAAGCAGCTGAATCGCAAACAAAGCCCCTGCAATCCCCCCCTTCATATCCGCAGCGCCCCGACCGACTACATATCCATCCTCTACAAACGGGGCAAACGGACCTGTTTTCCACGGTTCATCCTCGGATACCTCGGCAACATCTACATGTCCATTAATAATAAGGCTTTTATGTTGCGCTGATTCCTTCCCTTTCTTTACACCCACTACATTTGGGTCTCCCGGATATACATCCCATTGATCAATAGAAAAGCCGCATTTTTGTAGAAACTCCCCTACAAATTCCTGAATATCGCTCGTATTCCGTGCTGGCGGAGCAGGAGTTTCAAATTCAATCAGCTTTTTGGTCAACTCAATAAGCTCTTCCTTTCGTGCATCAATTTGCTGTAATAGTACTGAGATCTGTTCGTTCACCACTTAACTCTCCCTCTCCTTATACTGTATTCCTAAAATTTCTCGCTACATCGGATTGTCTTCCAGCTAGAAATTTATACTTAAAGTGAAAGAAAAGCAGAGGATATAGAACGTTTTAGCGTTCTAGCCTCTGCTTTTTATATGAGCAATACAATAGGCTACAGTTGATTAAACACCTATTGTGTCAATCCCCTTCAACAGCAGTAAATAGAAACTCTTGTTAACATACTTTGAAAACTATTTATAGGGTTAACAGTCTATAATCCTTCTACTCTCTAGATAAGCCCAAGCTTCTCCAACCCATGCTTTACGCCATCTTCCTCTGCGGTAATTGTAACCATATCAGCATGGGCCTGCACTTCAGGAATCGCATTCCCCATTGCTACTCCCATACCAACCATGGAGAGCATTTCAACATCATTCAAACCGTCTCCAAAAGCAACAGCCTCTTCCTGAGAGACCCCTAATTGCTCTAGAACCTTTAGAATCCCGGTTGCTTTTGTTGTATTCGCACAATTTACATCGCATGTACGCATCCCTGGGCTGCTCCATCTTCTAAAATATAGCTCTGGAATACTTTTTTGATACCCCTGCTCCTCCTCTGCTTCACAGTGAAGAAACAATTGATAAATATTCTCCTCTTTCCAAAATGCAGGTGCCTCCTGCAATCCCGATACATCTTGACGAAATGCCTCCTTGACATAAGGATGCTCTATTTCTGTTACCCTTAGATCTGCTCCTCCAAGGTATGTTAATGGATGCTTATAATCATTCGTCCGAATATAAAGCTTCTCTAGTACATGCTTCTCAATCGGTTTTCGATGGATAATTTCTCCCCTATGATATACATAAGATCCGTTAAAGAAAATCATCGATTGTACATCTAAATCATGAATAACAGGCTTTGCAAAATAAGGTGCTCGTCCCGTTGCGATCACGACATGGATATTATTCTCCTGAAGTCGTCGCACTGCCTGCTTTGTTGCATTCGTTACACTCTTTCCATGTGGCAAAATCGTACCGTCAATATCTAAGAAAACAACTTTGTACTTCATTATCAAAATTCCCCCCGTGCCTAGACAAGAAACATTCTGTCTCGATAGATATAGTAATTCCTTCTAGTACATCAAAACATTTTATCTCATGCAGGCCCCCGGCAAACTATGAGACGGTAGTCTACAAACATAAAACACCTTCTATTGTAGCACGTTCATTCGTTTGCAGAAGTAAAAAGTTCTTTCTCCCATTCCTTCCTTGGGCTTCATTCCAGAATCTAAAGCCCTACTTTCATTATATAGAAAAAATTATATAAGCTATGTTTAATTTTTGTAAAATATATAAAACCCCATATTTTACTTATTTATCCACCAAAGAAATCTTCTTCTTAGTGATATAGATTAAAAATAAGCTCCTATTATTTGGCTGTATTCTATCTCATCTTAACTTCTTTTTACTTACAAACCAATTAAAAGCAGGCTATCCATTATCCGGTAAAATATTCTGAAAATTTTAAAAAATAACTTGTCAAACAGGCTACTTTATGTAAAAATAGAGATACAGAAGTTCACAATTCTGTCACATTTAAAAAAATGTGCTAACTGATAACGAGAGAGGAGTTTGATAGTATGCTAGAATTCTTAGTAGGAATGGCACTTTTTTCTCCGTTTTTCTTGTTACCAATTGTGTTAAGACAATACTTTAAAAGCTCTTCATTAGATGTTGCGTGAAAATATAAATGTAAGCACCTACAATAACCAAATGTAAGCCATGCGATTGATTCGCATGGCTTTTTGTTTTATCTTTTTCCGACAGAGGACTCCCTCTGCAAGCACGGCATGGGCGTAACTCGGTGGCAAGTAAGAAAGAAATGTCGTTTAGACGCTCATCCATAATACCGTCATATGAACACCCATCACTTAGATAAAATCACCAAAACCAACCAGAAAGAAGAGGGAGAGAATAAAGAAATGATTTTCCTATCGAATCTATAAACAAGCTGCCTCTCTTGATTTGAATCAGGAACTTTCTCGTTCTCCCCGTCTCTACAACGGAGCGATACACATCGATTACATTATTTTTCATTTCATCCATTAAACAGTTCATAGTTATATTTGTATACATTTTTGTATTATTATTTTTCTAGAGCCCCTCCATTTTTCTTGGAAGGAGCCGCTTATACTTCTTTATCTTACGAAAGAAGGCATATCATCTCTCCTCCAGCCACCTCACAATATCGCTATATACCTCCTTCTGATTGATCTCATGCAGCATTTCATGGCGACCATCCTTATAAAATATGTATGATACATCATGCACTCCAGCCGCTCGAAATGCTTCGTATGCTTGCAGGACACCCTTTGTATTTCCACCTACAGGATCTTTGTCCCCAGATATAAACAAAATCGGTAAGTCCTTTGGTACTTTTGCAATGTTCTCTACCTTTTGAATCATTTCACTTCCCGTATATAAATCGTAAAAGAATCTACCTGTAAAAATACCGCCGCATAGCGGGTCTGCAATATACTTGTCTACTTCCTTCTCATTACGGGTTAGCCAATCGAACGGAGTACGGGTCGGTCGGAATGGCTTATTGAATTTTCCAAATGACAGATTGTTTAAAAATAAGCTTGGTGTTTTTCTACCTTTTGCCTTCATTTCTAAACGAGCGAGCAGTTTACCGATCTTCAGAAGTGGAATCGCATTATCTCCCGTCCCTGATAGAATCATCCCATGCAGTTCCCTTCCGTACAACTGCGCATACCGCCTTATAAGAAATGAACCCATACTGTGACCGAATAATACTACCGGGGTGCCTGGGTATTCCTTCTTAATCTGCTGCGTTACGAGATATAAGTCCTCGACAACTTTCCCAAAACCATTTTCATCTGCAAAATATCCCCTATCTTCCTTTTTTTCTGCCGTATACCCATGACCTCGATGATCATTGCCATATACAAAAATTCCTTCGCCAATGAGCATTTGTGCAAATGCAGCATAACGGCGAATATGTTCCGCCATACCATGGGAAATTTGTAAAATCATTCTTGGCTGCCTTGTTTCATCTATCCATTTTATACAAGATAGTTCTACACCGTCTGATGCTTGTACCGTAAAAGCTGTCTCCATCTCTGCATCCATACCTTTCCGTATATCTCCATCTAATGTAACAGGAAATATGTGCTTATCCTGATTATTATGTTGCTTTCTAAAATGTTTTTACATAAAATATAGCAAAAAATAAAGAAAACTCGCCGATTGGCGAGCCCTGTCCTTGGGCGAAGACAGAGGCGTAGCCCTACTTATACTGTATTCCTAAAATTTCCGACTACGTCGAATCCACTTCTGGCTGAAAATTTATACTTTCTTACAGTGTAAATAAAACGAGCATACTTCCCGTAAAGCATGCCCGTCTTCCATATATGACTTACTCATATATATGTTATATTTTTCGGAACAACCACAAACTCCTTGTCCGTTTTCTCTTCTTTTTATCCCTCTGTTCGACAAACCTCATCTTCTCAGTAAACTAGTCTTCATCCTTTACATCTAAATCGTCTGGAATCGGCTCACTTAAAATTTCATCAATGAGCTTCCGGTACTTCTCCATTTGCTGAAGGTGATTATTGAACTGCTCCTTATTGATTAAATATTGCTCTCCATCATAAACCGCCCGAATGCGTCTTTGCCGAATAAGGCTTTCAATCTCAGATTCCCGGATATTTAAAAAATCCGCTGTTTCTTTTATAGTTAGATACATGATTTTCCCGTCCTTTCTGTATGCTTATTATATAATAAGCATACCACTTGTTTTACAAAAACGAGGTGAAAAGCATGTATCTTGATCAAAGCCATGACCCAAGAAAGAATGCAAGGCTGCTGTCGCAGCTTGCTTATCACAAAGTAAGTGTAAAAAAAGCCGTCGAAGAAACAAATGCGATTTTCTCTAGAATAAAAGAAAATGCTCCTATGCCCAAGCCTTCTTTTCTAAAGCGTCTACGTTCCAATGCGGCACTGACTGATTGTGCTACGTATGTCGATGAAGAAGGTCACGCCTATCCTGCTTGGAAGAATCTATTAGATACAGAATACAATCACTTATTAAAACGTGTAAGACGAACCGTCAATGTAAAAGACTATGGAGCAAGAGGCGATGGCAGAACTGATGATACAGAAGCCTTTAAGAAAGCCATCGGTAGCGGCCGAGTGAGAGTGTGTATTCCCGCAGGAGTGTTTGTGACAAAAGGGCTGCAGCTGCCATCATGGACGTATCTTGAAGGGGCAGGCAAAGGCACAACCGTCATAAAGCTTCATCATGCTGCTCCAAAAGGAACCAGATTGATTACAAATGCAAATTACCGGCGCGGGAACCGTAACATTTGCATACAAGGCATGACATTAGACTGGAATGTGGAACGGCTCGGCTACGAACAAAAAACAGCTACCGGAGGCAATCACTCCAGTTGCCTTACATTTGCCCATGTTACCTTTGGCTGGGTAAAGGATGTATCCGCGTTGAATCCTGGATTACACTGCTTCGATATCTCCTCTCCTGCCTATAGCTATGCAGGAGATGGGACACGCGCACGGGGCGGCAGTAAGTACATTTGGCTGGATAATTTGAACGGCTCCGGTTTTGGAGACGATGGTATTACCACACATCATAGCGAAAATATTTTAATTTCGAACTGCCACATGTGTGACCCGAGCGGGCGAGCGCATCAAAAGGGATTTTCCAACTCGAACGGCATTGAAGTGGATGACGGTTCACGAAACGTATGGCTTGTGAACAATTCTACCGCCAGATGCTTTGGCGGTGTTGAAGTTAAAGCCCATCATAACTCATCCGCAGCTTCAAATGTACAAATCATTGGACATCTTTCTGTCAACGACAACCGTTCCTACAATTTCCGTCACATCGGACACCACACCAGCACTGATCCTGCATCACAGACAGCTTACGATATCCGTGCGACAAATATTGTAGCCATTGCACCTATTTATACAAACTTATATACAGATTCTAATCCGCGAGGCATGGTAATTTCAGCGTATAACAATGTTGTTATTAATCATTTTACACTCATTGGTGATCCTGAGTATGACTATAAAGGAAATCCTGTTATTGCCCTCCAATATCGGGCACGAAATATCGCTCTGCATAACATCGCAATTCGCAGCTTCCAAACAGCAGGAACAGATATACACATCTTCGGTGGAACGCAACGGGCAGATTGTATTAAACTCAGGAACATCTTTATCCGTAACTCTGCTCCACAGGCTATATATGTAGGGACAGGAGTACAGCAGTTAGCCGTTCATAACGTTCATGCCAAGAGCAAAAACGGGGCCTATGGGCTAAAAACAGTTAACTCACTGCCCGATATTTCAGAGGTTCATGCTACGGGTTATAAAACTCCTATTTTAATTGACGAGCATACATGATAAAAAGGGACTCACAGAAAGCTGTTTGTCCCTTTTCTTCTATTTATATAGAATATCATCCCGAAGTGTTGCGACCTTATCTAAAGCCGTTTGAATATCATGCTCCTGTACACCAAAATGGGCAAGGGCATCATGAAGATGTGTTGCAATGGCCTGAAAATGGGCTGGCTGCAGATTCATCCCCTCATGTGCTTTCGCCATCGATTTTCCTGAGTATTGATTTGGACCGCCTAAAGCAAAGCTAATAAATTTCGCTTGATGACGTTTTTGCTTTTCCATATCTGTGTTCTCGAAAAAATGCTGAACTGTTTCATCCTTTAGAACTAATTCCTCGTAGAAGTAATCCACTACTTTCGCAATGGCTTCTTCTCCCCCAAACTTCTCATACAATGTTTGTCCCATCTAATACATGCTCCTTTTCCAAAATATTACACAGGATTATTTTTCCATTTTTTCATAAGCGTTATTCATTCTTTTGAGCTTTGCTGCAAATTTAGGTAATTCGCGCAGAAACAGTAATCGAAAAAAGGGAATACACTGTATAAAGAAAACTCGCCGATTGGCGAGCCCCGCTCCTGAGCGGAGACAGTGGCGTAGTTGCACTTATACTTTGCTCCTAAAATTTCTCACTACGTCGAATTGGCTTCCAGCTAGAAAGCTATACTTTCTGGTGTAACAAATCAGGATATGAAAAAGGATAACATGCTAGAAATGGTATTTCATTTCAAAAAATGCAACTTCCTCTTTTATCCTCCTCACCATATCCCCTTATGGCACTATTAATTTCCAGAAAATTCAAAAAGACCTTGCATTAAATTCCATTTTATGTAAAAATAGAATTAAGGAGTTCACAAATTCGTCACATTTATACAAGCTTCCATAAATGAAAGGAGTGTTAATATGTTAGAATTCGTGATTGGAATGGCACTGTTCTCTCCTTTTTTTTCCCTGCCTCTACTACTTGCCTACTACTTTGAACATTTCTCTTCAGACTCTTACTAAAAGCTTTTTTGTAACCGTTAACAAAAAGTTCCCTTCTTATTATAAGACTCGCCCACTGGCAGGCCGTTAGGCGAAGACAGTGGCGTAGTTGCACTTACACTTTACCCCTAAAATTTCCTGATGCGCCAAGTTGACTTCTAGTTGGAATTTGATACTCTTTTTTTAAGCACAAGAAAAAATGCTGCCTTTCCGCAGCATTTTTTTCTTTATATTCAGCCATGATCTGTTTAGAGGAGCATCATCTTTGGTAAAGAAAAAGAATAATAAATTTCTATTTTTTCTCCTGCTTACACGATCATTTGACTCGCTACTTCATGAAGCGCATTTGTGACTTTTCCATATTCACTCGCATGCGGACGATCCTCTCCATCTTCATAGCCATAATCAAACATACGATTGCGATTAAGAGTTAGCTTCGTAAATGTTGGACGCAACAAATCGAATGTATTGAATCGTTCTTGTAAATGAGGAAATTTCCTTTGATAAGATAAAATTTCTTCACGAACAATGCTCCAGAAATGATGTTCAGAAAATTGTTCATTTTCCTGTAGAATATTGCTTAAATAACGGAAATGACAAATAAATAATCCTGTAAAAATGAATTGTGTCAACCCTTCAGGTGGCTCACTGCGCAGTACTTTTTTCAACTCAGGAGATACTGCCTCCAGCTCTGGGAGTGGCTGATCGCTAATGTTCACGTCGTCCACAAAGTCTTTCATAATCAAACGTTCCGGCTGGTAATTTTTTAGCACAAGCACCGTATTTTGCCCATGCGGTGAAAATACAGTACCGTACTGATACAAGTAGTGAAGTAATGGAGGTAAAATTGCTTTTGCAAGCTGCTTGACCCACTCCTCTACCGTAAGACCTGATTTCTCAATTAATGCTAATACAAATGGCTTTCCTTCATGATCCACATGCAGCAATGCCGCAAGTGTAATTGCATGTTCACCGTCTTGCAGCCCATTGTAAACACTTTCCCTCCAAACCACGCCGAGCATTTCAAGATATTGGTAAGGAGCTCCTTTTAGCTTTGAAAAAGTGCGATGATCAACGTTCATGGTCGCAACCTCTCCTAGCAGGCCAAGGCGGCATTCTTCTTTTAAAAACGTATCATGTTCCCAGATGTTTTTCATAAATGCTGTTACTTCAGGAGCAATCACTGTCCTTTCGCTCGGTAATCCTCGATATACAAGTGTATTTAAAATGCTCATCGGCAGCTTCACATGATGCTTTTCCTTATTCGTTACATTCACAAATGTGCGAATGGACTGTTGTGGGAGATAATGATCTTCTCCTTCCCCTAATGGAATCAGCTCTTTGTTAGCAATCTCAGCAGCGAACATAGACACAATTACATTGTTCCATTGCCACACATGAATCGGCATGAAATAATAATCCTCTGCTTGTACTCCTTTAGTTACTAGCTTTTTCTGAAAAAGCTGGATTGTCTTCCCATCGAGCTCTTTCTCTATCACACTCTCATAAGATAGCCCTTCTACCGAATGAAAGCTTCCGATCTTTTTATGGATTGCAATCCATGACAGCTGTACCTTTTTCTTTTGTTCAGGCGCATACTTTATATAGTCATCATACCCAAAGCCAATCCGGCCTTTGTTATATGTAATCCAAGGATGCCCCGTCATTTCTCCTTCTAGTTCTGCATAATCTAATTCAATTAGCTCTTTCGATAATTTTGATCTTTCTTTTAGGTGAGTATCTGCCACTAATGTATGCAAATACTCCTTCACTAAATGGCCCGCTGTAGAACCTGTCATCTTTCCCTCTTCTTGTATACTTAACAAAAATGCAAGAGATAACGATATATCGCTTGTTTCAGCGTCTACTTTCACACTCTCAGGTAAAACATAAAAGCTGTTGAATAAGCGAGGCTTCGCTTGGAAGCAGTACACTACCCCTTTTTGATCCCTCCACTCGTAAAAACGAATACCGTCCCTCTCACTCATCAGCTTCGGCATAATAATTTCTTCATACATGAACTCTTGAAGCATTTTAGCTAGAAGCTGTTGATCTTTTTCTTTCCAAGCTGTTTCTGTTAACGTATGTATAGGTGTCTCACAAATTTTCATGACGCCCGACTCCCCTTTTTATTTGATATGAAGATGATTGGTAACTACGAATTGAAAATAAAGCCATGCATAATGCCGATCCAATTAAAAGGAAACCGCTTAGAAGGAATGGTCCTTCAAGGCCATTATGCTGCACCATCATCAAAGCGGCCATCGGCGAGAAAAGCAAAGCTATATTTTGTACTGATGTGACGAGGCTATATGAAAGCGGCGATTCCCTTCCAATTCCCATTTGGAAGAAGAGAATATCAATTGCTGCCAGACTGACAAAAAAGCATATACCATATACAATCCGAATAGCAACAAACAACCAAATGTCCTCAGCTAGCATCTGGATAAAAAGCAAACCTCCTGTTATACCCGTTACGCCTATTAAAATAACTGCGACATACGACTGAAGCCAACGCTTCGGCAAAAAAAACTGCAGGACAATCGCCACAATGCTCGGCATTACATACAGCAAGCTTGCTTCTTGCTTTGTAAGAGCATAGCTATTGTCAAGAAAGACTGTGAAATAAGGACGAATCGCATGATGCCCAATATAAAAGAGAAATGCAGTGAGCAAATAAATAAGAAATTCCCTCGACCACTTCACATCTTTTAATAAGCCTTCCGTCTTTCTTACCTTCTCCCATGTTGCGGCAGCGCTCTTTTTCGGGAATAGAAAGCAACTTGCTGCTGCAAGCATAATATCAACCAATGCAAAGATATAATAACAATTCAAAGGAACTGACAGACCAATAATAAAGCTTCCTACAATTCCTGATACGATTACACTCCCGTGAAAAGTAAATAAGTAGGTAGTCGTTGCTTTTACCCTTTCATCGGCATTCTTACTCGAAGCCACCATCGCCGGATATAGCAAATAAATGCTGCTTTGAAAAAATAGTAAAACAAGTGAAACTCCTAAAAATTGTGGAAAGGTATGGCTCATAGGTAAAAGTATCTTACACCCTCCCATTATCATTAAAGCGGCCGTAACGATCTTTTGAAGTCCCCATCCTTTAGCAACCATACCCCACATCGGAGTCATCACAATGACTATAAGGCGACAACAAATAATAAATAGGCTCGTTGCTTGCACTCCATCTACTTGAAAATAATCGGAAAATAGCTGCGGATAAAATGGTGACAATAGCATTTCCGAAATTAAAGTAAACAGCAAACAACTATAGATAAACCCTTTTTCACCCCTCGTCATTGCCTTCTCCTACAGTCCAAACTGTTGGAACACGCTGTTTTTATATGTTTGATATATTTCTTTTCCTGCTAATTGGTTGATAATCGTTGCATTTCGAAGTGCACCGAGTCCTAAATCAGGCGCACCGACACCATGCGTATGCAACTCACCGTTTTGAATAAACAAGTGATTATGACCTTCCTTGTTTAGCTGCACTTTATAGTCCTCTTGAATAACAAGCTGTCCCGCCTCATCCCACTCAAGCAGATGCTGTATGCCTTTTAAGCAGTCTGGAATATAAGGTTGATAGCCTGTTGCGAGGATCACTACATCGCTTTCCAGTTGCTTATTCTTTTCTTGTTCACGTTGATATAAAGATAGAGTATATTGATTGTCCCATTCTTCTATCGATACTAGCTCTGTCAATGCTTGTAGATGAACATTCGGTACGCTGTTTCCAACAGTTCTCTCATACAATAAATCATAAATATCTGCAATCGTTTGAAAGCTGATCCCTTTATACAGCAGAGCTTGGTTACGCAGAACATCGTTTTTCTTTTCTTGCGGAAGTCTATAAAAATATTGGGTATAATCCGGAGAGAAATGCTCCAGGCCAAGCTTTGAATATTCCATCGGATAAAAGCCTTTGGATCTTGTGAACCAACGTAATGTATACGCATGGTCCGGCTGCTTCCCTAAAAGATCATGAAAAATTTCTGCTGCACTCTGCCCAGAGCCGATAACCGTAATCGAGCTCGTTGGCAGAATACTTTCCCGCTTGCCCATATACTGTGCAGAATGAAATACACGATCACCAAGAGCTGACTGAAATTTCTCAGGAACATGCGGTCTCGTTCCAATTCCCATTACGATATGCTTAGTGTAATATGTGTTCCGCTTCTCTTCTCTGTGAGAAAAAACAGTAACGCGATAATGCCCTTCCTCTGTTTGTTCAATGTTCTCCACTTCACATCCAAATTGAAGCTGGGGGAGCTGCCCTGCTACCCATTGACAATAATGATTGTATTCTGTGCGCGGGATATGGAATTTTTCAAAAAAGTAAAAACGGTACAATCTGTTGTGTTCATGTAAATAGTTCAAAAAACTAAAACGACTAGTTGGATCGACCATCGTTACTGTATCTGCCATAAAAGGAACTTGCAGCGTCGTTCCCTCCAGCAGCATTCCAGGATGCCAATTAAATTGTTTGTTTCTATCGAAGAATAACGAGCGACACCCTGTCTTTTCCAATAAAGCCGCTAAACCAAGGTTAAACGGACCAATTCCAACTCCAATTACGTCTAAAACTTGTTCTCCTGCCAATCTGCCCATCTTCTGTCAAACCCTTTCCGTTCACATATCATTAATAAACCTGTCTTATCAGGCAAAGCAACCTCCTTTACAGATTGAAAGCCACATTTCTGGAATACATGGATCATTTTTTCGTTTCGCACATCAGGCTCAGCAACGATACGATTCGTTTCACTTATTTGAAATTTTTTATACAGCATCGTTAGTAATAATGGATAAATAAAACCTTTACCTAAAAACTCCTTTGGTCCTATCAATAGATGAATCCCTTGGTCATATTCATCCCATTCATAATATCCGCCAATGATATCGTCCTTCACCCAGTAGGACTCCCAATAACTCATAGGGGTCCCATCTATCTCCCCGATTAGAAGCGTCTGATGATCATCCTGCAGAAACTTCCGTAAATGTGCAGTGTAATCTGGAAGAGAGATATTTAGATTCCAAAAAGGAACTACATGTGATTCCTGCATCCATGAATGAAGCCTATGTACATCCTTCTCCATGCTTACTCGCCGAAATGAAATCGTCTTTTGGAGGCTGGCATCGTATCTTTCAAATGGATAACTTAGTTGAATCGTATTACACTTCATACAATTCAACTGCTGCTGTGACAATAGGATTAGGCACATGGACATATACGGATTGTGATGCAAGAGATCCTACAAGCTCATCCATGTTATGTACTCTTGTCAATAGATTCGCCTTGCATGGCAGCTCTTGCTCATTCAAGAGTGACTCTAATAGATTCGTATGATCACCTAATTGAACATGTAATTGTTTCAGCTCTTCTCTCATTATGATAAGCAAACGATTTTCATCAATTAGCCTATTCACTCCGAACGCGTTAATCAAACCGAACAAATGATTAAAGCATACGTAATAACGGAAACGTTCTTCCGCAATAGCATCCTCACATACCGTGTCACTCTTTTCACTCAAGTTCCCAACTAGTTCTTTAAGAGCCGCTGCCTTCGATTCCATAAAATAATAGCCCTGATTATCACGATAATAGAACATGGATGGATATCCCTCTTCGTCAAGTTTGACGATGGAATTTTGCTGATGAGCTTCCAAGGCAATTCCATATGACGCATATAGCCAATAAAGCGGGCGTAAACTGATTTGCAAATAACGGGCAAACCATCGCTCACTCACGTCCGCAACAGAAATTCCTTCCTGGCGCGCAATATTGGAAATGATATTAGTTAAATGTGAAGCTTCTCCTGTAATATGATCCTGGCATAATGCTGCCAATAACGTTGTACGCAGGTCATTTCCCTCTTGAAACGGATTATCACGAATGACTACCTCAAATCCCGTCTCATGTGCCTCAGATTTTAACGTAATATAGGCAGGATCCTCGATAATGCGAAAAGCCGGATGATGTTTTTGTAACTTATTTTGTAACTCTCCATGAAGCAATCGACTTACCTCTACGCCGCGATCAAGCTCCTTTCGCTTATTGATCCGCAGTGAGTTAGTAATTTTGACTGGGATTGAAAACTTATACATAAAGTTTGCCTCAGGATGATATACCGTACGGACAGAAGAAGTTGGATAAAACTTCCTTCCCTGAGGTCCAAGATACGCAAGCTGTCCCGATTGAATCAAGTTGCATACATATTCCTGTCCCAAAAGTTTCCTTGCCTGAAGTGGATGAACAGGAATAAGTGCAAAATCATCTTCCTGACAATAGATTTCTGCAAAAGCATGTAAAACGAACGGATCCTTCAACAACTCTTCTTTTATAAGAGCTGCTACGTTCTTGCCCCATACAGAGTCCTCCTCCACGATATCATTGACAGCTTGGAAGTAATGAAGCTGAAAGCCTCCTTTCCTTTCAGGGGCAAAAATATGTTCTTCATCTTCATCGATCCCTTGTCTGCTTTTCGGTGTTGGGTGAACTTGATGCCCAATAACCAACGACTGCTCAGATTGAAGGAATGTTTTCTCTGTTTGATAGCATTCTTCCAAATCATCTTGTCTCGCTGTGATAATACCCTTCATATTTTGATAGCTTAAAATAGTCCGAAGCATGAGCTCATCTGTTTCTATAGGTTTATCGGCCATATATTTGAATTCGTTTTGCATCAATACTGTCAGCATAATGTAGTCAAGTTCTTCTACTTCACCAGCTCTCACTTGGTAGTACATAGGAGACATAAAGAGATGGCGCCCTGTTGGGGATTTATACCGAACAGGGATATATACTTTAGCGGACTGCTGATCAAATTGAAGCATCAATATGTATCTAGCATCCTGAACCCCCACCTGCATAGGTACATCATCCAGACGCTTCCATTCCCCGAGCCCTGTTTCTTTAACATAACAATTAATCAAGTTTTGCATTGTAATGTGATTAGTGATGAACGGAATATTCATACCTTGTCCCTCCTTGCTCTTTCTCAATTTTTTCTCCCATTTTCTTCATCCGTTCTATATGCTCCTTCATATCATGAATCGTATTGAGCGGATTAAGCATGGTGAATTTCAAATATACTGATCCGTTTTGTTTTGTTTTTGCTATAATTAACTCTCCGTTTTCATAAAAGGTACGCTGCATCTTAAGGTTGATTTCATTTACATAGTCACGCTCTTCACTGGGCTCTGATGGTATATAACGGAACAACACAGCATTAATTTCCGGAGTATTCAGCACTTCAAAGCAAGAGTTATTCTCCAGCAGTTGTGCGGTTTCTTTCGCTAAATGAATCGTGGAATCAATCATTCTTCCAAACAAATCCGTTCCCATTAACTTGAAGGTCATCCATACTTTCAAAGCATCAAAACGCTTTGTTGTCTGAATGCTCTTTTCAACAAGATTGATAATCCCTTCATCCTGATCTTCCTCAGGATTCAAATAGTCTGCATGATAGGCAATGCGATGGAAATCCTGTTTATTTTTCACAAAAAAAGCACTGCAGCTGATAGATTGATAGTACAGCTTATGAAAATCAATGGTGATTGAATCCGCCAGCTGCAGTTCACCGAGTAAGGAACGATATTGATGAGAAAAGAGAAGTGCTCCTCCATAGGCTGCATCAACATGCAGCCATAGCTCCTCTTCATTTCCAAGCTGCGCCATCTCACTTATACAATCAATGCTGCCAAAGTCCGTTGTTCCTGCTGTTGCTACCATCATGAATGGAATTAATCCTTCCTGACGAAGCTGCGCGATTTTCCTTCTGGCGTCTTGGATAGAAAACCTCTGTTTCTCATTGGTCGACACTGTGACAACGGCATTCGTTCCTAGTCCAAGCTGCGCTGCTGACTGCTGCACAGTAAAATGGGCATGCTCCGAGCAAAGAATTCGTAATTTATTTGCTTCAAAAGGCAATCCCTCCTTGTAGGCATTAACCGAGAAATGCGTTTCGCAAGCCTTGTTACGCGCTAACAGCAATCCCATATAATTAGACTGTGTTCCTCCGCTTGTAAACACACCATCTGCTCCATCAGGATAACCGATTTTTTTTGTGAAAAATTTAATCAGCTCCTCTTCCATATAAGTAGCGGAAGGGCTTTGATCCCATGAATCCATCGATTGATTTAAAGCAGCAATAATCACCTCTGCTGCAATTGATGGAAGTAAAGGAGGACAATGAAGATGGGCCATAGCGGAAGGATGGGAAATCCATAAAGAATCTCCCACTATAACATTCTGAATTTCCGCTATCACTGTTTCCATCCCTTGACCTGCAATTGGAAGGTTGGATATCTCCTTCACTTTTGCAGCTATCTCCGTACGGCCGCTGCCAGAAAACGGTTTGTTTGCTCCTTTGACTTGTTGATGTATGACTGTTATCACCTCATCCATGAGTGAGCGATATGTTCCCTCGCTTTCACTATCAGGATGAAGAAACCATTTTGTATAATTTGTATTCATATTCATCACCTTCTAGCGTAATCCGAAATGGGCTTCTGCACTTGTAATAGCTTCATAGAATCTCTGTAGTACTTCATCCACCTGTTCCTTTGAGATAATTAATGGCGGCAGCAGACGGATAACGGTGCCGAAACGACCCCCGACTTCTAAAATTACCCCGCGATTAAAGCACTCCTGTTGAATTTTCCTAGCAAGCTCAGGATAAGCAGGGTAGCTTCCAATTGTATTTGGCTGTTTAACCGGATTAATAATTTCAATCCCAAGCATAAGACCCAGTCCTCTTACCTCACCGATAGAAGAAACCTGCTTTTGAATCTGCTGCAATTGCTCTTTAACATAGATACCTAACGCGTGTGCATGTGCTGGCAGCTCATTTTCTTTTATAAAACGAAGTGTGGCCTGTCCCGCTGCCATTGCCATTTGATTTCCTCGAAATGTTCCAATATGAGCGCCCGGCTCCCATTTATCAAGACGTTTGTCATAAAGGACAACAGATAATGGTAAGCTTCCTCCAATCGCTTTTGATAAAATAAGAACATCTGGCTCGATTTCTGCATGCTCGAAAGCAAACATTTTCCCTGTTCGACCGATACCTGTTTGTACTTCATCAATAATAAGCGGAATATTTCGTTCTCTTGTAATTCGGCGAAGCTCTTTTAACCATCCGACTGGAGCTGGAATCGACCCGCCCTCTCCTTGTACAACTTCGACAATTACACCCGCCGGAGTGACGATTCCGCTTTCTGGATCGTCCAATAGATGCTCAATGTATGTACTGCTGATGCGGTGGCCTTCTTTTCCGATTCCAAACGGGCAGCGATATTCGTATGGATATGGGAGAAAATGTGCATCAGGAACTAACGCATGAATATTCTTCTTAGGACTTGTCGTTCCCGTGATACTTAACGCACCATGAGTAGAACCGTGATAGCCTCCTTGAAATGAGAAAATCACTCTATTTCCTGTTGCTGTCTTCACAAGCTTCAATGCAGCCTCTACCGCATCACCACCCGTTGGACCACAAAAATGAATTTTTACTTTCTCAGCAAACGAAGAAGGTAAAGAAGAGAACACTTCATCAATAAACGTCTCTTTTACAGGTGTAGTTAAATCAAGTGTATGTAAGGGTACATACGATTGCATAAAACCTTCTATCGCTTCCCGCACAACAGCATGATTATGCCCCAAGGCAAGTGTGCCAGCTCCCGCCAAGCAATCAATATATTGCTTGCCGTCCATATCTGTTATATAAACACCTTCAGCCCTTTTAATCGCAAGAGGCAGCCTCCTTGGATATGACCGGGCATTAGATTCTCTTTTCTCTTGCATAGCTAATAGGTCTTGATTTCCTGTATACGTAGAAATAGAAACTGTTGTTTTCATGATTTAACACTCCCTTGTTTTTTATATCCCATCCTCAAATGATTTCAGTTTATATGTGCTTAAATCGCCATCCGTTGATAATGATTTTCATTACTAATTACAAATACCATATTAATTGATAATGATTATCATAGTCAACTTTTTTTTATAAATAAGGAAAATTCGCCGCTTGATGAGCCCCGCTCTTGGGCGAAGACAGAGGCGTAATTGCACTTATCTGTATTCTTAAAATTCCTTGTTATGTCGAGTCAATTTCTAGCTGGAGATTTATACTTTTTTAAAGTGTAAAGAAAGAACCATGCTGAAATATTTTAAGCTTAAAACAACTCAGCTATAGTTAAGTCATCGGGTTTATAACTATTTCAAACAAGAGATAACCTAGTGTGAACCTCCATTGAACTTCTGACGCAAGACACTAAATTACTATAAATAAGTTAGTATATTTTTATGTGCAGTACATATGGTGTATAATGATAGTAGAACGAGGTGAGATCTATGGATCAATTTTTGCTATGTCCACGATTTGAGAAAAGTGTAGAAATTATAAGTAAGCGTTGGACCGTATTAGTGATTCACCAGCTTTTTTCTGGTCCGCAGCGTTTTTGTGCAATAGAATCTGCACTTCCTATCAGCGGAAGAGTGCTATCAGAAAGACTCAAGGATTTAGAGCTAGAAGGCATTGTGAAACGCCAGGTATTTCCAGAGACTCCTGTTCGTATTGAATATTCACTTACAGATAAAGGACGCTCGTTACAACCTGTCATTGCGGAGCTAGAAAAGTGGTCTCGTGACTGGGTGAAGATTGATGAAGATAGTGAAAATCCACAATAAATCATATTCATTAAAAAGGGAGCGCTTCAGTCGCTCCCTTTCTCTTTTTAACACCAGTATACGGACATGAAGCAATGCTTGTACTGTATAATGATACACAGACAATTTTTATACTACTAAGTTAGGATGCGGTTCAAATGAGGATCAATAAATATATTAGCGAGACAGGGTTTTGCTCTAGAAGAGAAACAGATCGATTAATCGAGGCAGGACGAATCACAATTAATAATCGTATTTGCGAGCCTGGGGATACGGTGAATATTGGAGATATTGTGCGAATTGACGGACAATCTATTCCTCCCAAAAAGCCCCCTGTCTACATTCTGCTGAATAAGCCTGTTGGAATCACCTGCACGGCAGCTCAGCATGTAAAAGGCAATATTATTGAGTTTGTGAATCATCGGGATCGCATTTTCCCAGTTGGGCGTCTTGATAAAAACTCGGAGGGCTTAATCTTACTCACAACAGATGGAAGTATTGTAAACAAAATTTTACGGTCTGAGCATGAGCATGAAAAGGAATATATTGTAGAGGTGGATAAGCCTATTGATGATGCTTTTATACAAGGAATGTCCAGCGGTGTAGAGATTCTTGGTACGAAAACAAAGCCATGCAAGGTATCGAAACTCGCTGATTCTGTTTTCCGAATCGTGCTTACGCAAGGTCTCAATCGCCAAATTCGCAGAATGTGTAAAAGCTTTGGTTATAACGTAACCAAGCTAGAACGTATCCGAATTATGAACCTTACCATTGAAGGTTTGAGTAAAGGGCAATGGCGGAATCTTACCAGTGAGGAGTTACAACAGCTTGTCTCACTATTATAAAGAAAACTCGCCAATTGGCGAGCCGGTAGGCGAAGACAGAGGCGTAGTTGCATTTATACTATATTCCTAAAATTCCCTGTTATATCGAGTCAACTTCTAGCTGAAGATTATACTTTTTTAAAGTATAAAAGGCTCCCTTCCTACATCATGATGTAGGAAGGGAGCCTTTAAGCTTCTCCTAAGAGAAGTCTTTTACATGATTTAAGCGCGCTCTACGATTGTCGCTACCCCTTGTCCTCCGCCAATGCAAAGCGTTGCTAGACCAGTTTGGCTATCACGCTTAATCATTTCATGGATAAGGCTAACAAGAACACGAGCACCACTTGCGCCAATTGGGTGTCCTAATGCAATCGCACCGCCGTTTACGTTCAATTTCTCTTTATTAAATTGAAGCTCACGGTCTACTGCAAGAGCTTGTGCTGCAAACGCTTCGTTTGCCTCAATTAAGCTGATATCCTCTAATTGAAGAGCTGCTTTTTCAAGAGCTTTTTTCACAGCTGGAACAGGACCGATTCCCATAATGCTTGGATCTACGCCTGCACTTGCATTAGCTTTGATCGTTACTAATGGCTTAAGTCCTAATTCATCTGCTTTTTTACGGCTCATAACAACTAGTGCAGCAGCGCCATCGTTAAGACCTGAAGCATTAGCAGCTGTAACAGATCCGTCTTTTTTGAATGCTGGACGAAGCTTTCCAAGTCCTTCTGCAGTTGTTCCAAAGCGAGGGAACTCGTCTTGTGCAACTACAGTCACTTGACCTTTGCGTCCTGGTACTTCTACAGGAACAATCTCCTCAGCAAAACGGTTGGATTCGATTGCCGCTTGTGCCTTTTGCTGACTCCAAGCAGCAAACTCATCTTGTTCTTCACGAGAAATGCTATATTTATCACAGAGATTTTCTGCTGTAATCCCCATGTGATAGTTATTAAAGGAGCATGTTAATCCATCATGAATCATGCTATCTACTAGCTTTTGATCTCCCATTTTAAATCCGTTACGAGCCCCTTGTAAAAGGTAAGGAGCTTGGCTCATGTTTTCCATTCCGCCTGCAACAACGATTTCTGCATCTCCTGAAAGGATCGCTTGCGTTGCTAGATGCACCGCTTTCAGCCCTGAGCCACACACTTTATTGATTGTTAATGCAGATACTTCCTGAGGTAAGCCGGCAGCAATAGCAGCTTGTCTTGCTGGGTTTTGGCCAAGACCAGCTTGCAAAACGTTCCCCATAATAACTTCATCAACCTGATTTGCATCTACCCCTGCTTTTTGTAATGCGTCTTTAATTACTACGCCGCCTAATGTGGATGCAGAAACATTTTGTAAGCTACCTCCAAAGTTTCCAATCGCAGTTCTTACAGCACTAACAATAACAACTTCTGTCTGAGTCATGTCGAAAATCTCCCCTTAATATCGATAACCATCGATTTATTTCCTCAAGTTTAGACATTAAATATTCAGCTTCTAAATTCCTCCTTTCTAACCATTTTTTCGTTCATCATTTTTCGACATTTTCTTTACACTGACATACACCTGCCATAATATAAAAAAACGTTTCTGCAAGCGGTAACAGGGAATAGCAAATATATTGAATAGCCCTACAGAAACCCAGATAACACCAAGTCTTTCATCTATATGCTAAGGGAAATATAAAAAAATGCCCTTACCTTAGACACCTATTGGATAGTTCTATCTAATGTACATCTCTTACTGATATGGAAATATGATACAAAAATCAACTTACTGCAACGTCTACTCTCTGTTGATTTTTGTCGAACACTTTGGTAATATCAGCACAAAAAATAAGCAGGTTAATCAGTAATCTCATAATATTCTTTTTTTAAATGATGGGTGTTCATTTTTATGTAAGCGATTTATAATAAAGAAAGAGTGTCCCATCATTGAGGAGGTATGGCCAAATGGCAACCGAACAGACAAACAAAACAAATCCATGGACAAAGTTTCACGGTCCAAACCTTGGCTATGTCGTTGAGCAATATGATCGTTATGTAAACAATGAAGAATCCGTTGATCCGGAATTAATAGAGCTTTTTGTCCAATGGGGTCCACCTTTGGATTTTAAAATTTCAAAAAAAGAAGCAGGACAAGCCCCTCCTTCTTTCAACAATACAACTAACATGGAAATAATACTTAAGATAGTAAAGCTATTCGAAGATATTCGCAGACATGGACACTTAGCAGCGAGCATCAACCCATTATCAGAACAAAAAAATAACCACCCTTTGCTGCAGCCAGAAAAATATGGTTTAACTGAAACTGATTTGAAAGCGGTTTCCTCTAAGCTTGTTTGGGAAAACGCACCAAAGGAAATCCAAACGGCATGGGACGCATTCAACCAATTAAAATCGGTTTATACTTCATCCTTAGCATACGAGTTTGAGCATGTGCATAGCAGCGAGGAACGAGCATGGCTGCAACAAATGGTAGAAACAGGATCCTTACATCGTGCCTTATCTAAAGAAAAGCGGGCAAACCTGCTGCAGCGCCTAACTGAAGTAGAGGGTTTTGAACAATTTTTACACCGAACATTTGTAGGGCAGAAGCGATTTTCTATTGAAGGCGTCGATATGCTAGTACCAGTACTGGATGAAATCGTAAATGAAAGCGTTATCTTAGGCATGCACAATGTCTTGATTGGTATGGCGCACCGCGGACGCTTAAGTGTATTAGCTCACACACTTGAAAAGCCATATCGCAGCATTCTTACAGAATTTCAACACTCCACTACAAAGAAGGCCGACCAACCGGAGAATAAAGTTGGTTGGACAGGAGATGTTAAATATCATTTAGGCTATAATCGTTTTATTGAAGGAACTAATGGGGTTCGTACACGCGTAACTTTAGCTAACAACCCGAGCCACCTTGAAGTTGTAGATCCTGTTGTGGAGGGCTTTGCAAGAGCTGCGCAGGATGACCGAAGCAAGCCTGGTTCGCCTAAACAAGATGTATCGAAAGCGCTTTCCGTCCTTGTTCATGGTGATGCCGCCTTTCCTGGTCAGGGAATTGTCGCAGAAACTTTAAACTTAGCTGGGCTCAAGGGTTACCATACAGGCGGAACTCTTCATATTATCGCAAATAATTTAGTCGGATTTACAACAGATAGTTCAGACTCCCGTTCCACAAGATACGCGAGTGATTTGGCAAAAGGATTTGAAGTCCCTATTATACATGTGAATGCAGATGACCCGGAAGCTTGTTTAGCAGCTGCGTATCTTGCTCACCAATACCGAGTTCGCTTCCAAAAGGATTTTGTCATTGACCTGGTGGGCTATCGTCGCTTTGGACATAACGAAATGGATGATCCAACAATGACGCAGCCGCATGTATATAAGAAGATTACAAATCATCCAACTGTAAGAGCATTATATGCAAATCAGCTTCAAGCGAAGGGAATTCTTACACAAGAAGAAGCAGAGCAAATGAAGCAAAACGTTCAAGAAATATTACAAACTGAATATAACAACGTTCCTGAAAAGAAGGAGACTCTATCTGGAGATATACCGGTACCAGAAGTCATTGCCAATGGTATTCCATCAATAGAAACAGGCGTACCATTAGATACACTTCGTGAATTAAATACAGAATTATTGAGCTGGCCAGAAGGCTTTACTATTTATCCGAAATTAAAGCGCATTCTTGAACGCCGTAAAAGCGCATTAGAAGAGCAAGGAAAAGTAGAGTGGGCAGTGGCTGAAGCATTAGCATTCGCAACGATCCTACAAGAAGGAACACCAATTCGTCTAACAGGACAAGACTCAGAGCGTGGAACATTTGCTCAGCGTCATATTGTGCTGCATGATACAGAAACAAATGAAACCTTCTCAACAATGCAGCAGCTCCCGCAGGCTCGCGCTTCCTTTACGGTTCATAATAGTCCGTTATCTGAAGCAGCGGTTGTCGGTTTTGAATATGGATACAATGTATTCGCTCCCGAAACACTTGTTATTTGGGAAGCGCAATACGGAGATTTTGCTAACACAGCACAAACTCTCTTTGATCAATTCATCTCAGCAAGCCGTGCCAAATGGGGACAAAAATCGGGTCTTGTTATATTGCTCCCTCATGGCTATGAAGGGCAAGGACCTGAACATTCGAGCGCTCGACCGGAACGCTTTTTACAGCTTGCAGCTGAAAATAACTGGACTGTCGCAAACGTAACAAGTGCAGCTCAATATTTCCATATTCTTCGTCGACAAGCATCCGTTTTAGGAACAGATTCTGTCCGACCACTAGTAATTATGGCACCAAAAAGCTTATTGCGTCATGCGATGATTGCCTCTCCAAGCAGTGACCTAAGCAAAGGCCGTTTTCAGACAGTGCTAGAGCAGCCGAATCTTGGACAAGACGCAAATAAAGTAAAACGCTTAGTACTAACAACAGGAAAAATGGCAATTGACTTAGCAATGGAAGCAGAAGCACATAAAGAGAATGAAATCCTAGATGCAGTACACATTATTCGCATCGAACAGTTATATCCGTTTCCAAAAGAAAAGGTGGCGACGATCGTAAAGCGTTATCCGAATCTTGAAGAAATCGTTTGGGTACAAGAGGAACCAAAAAATATGGGGTCTTGGCATTATATCGCCCCTACCCTATTCGAGCTTGCCGGCAAGCATATAGCAGTAGACTATATCGGACGTCCAGAACGCTCAAGTCCTTCAGGCGGAGATCCAGCGATTCATAAAAAAGAACAAGAACAGATCGTGAAGCAGGCATTAATCACAGATCGCTTATCCAACTACGAGAATCAAGAACAAGCATTAGTGAAAAACTAAAACAATTCATTTAGGGCGGCTATTGATAAAGAGCGTTACACCATCAAGGGGGATATAGAAAATGATTGAAATTAAAGTGCCAGAGCTTGCAGAATCCATTACAGAAGGAACCATTTCAAACTGGCTCATCAAGGTTGGCGACAGAGTAAACAAAGGGGAAAGTGTCGTTGAGCTTGAAACAGACAAAGTAAATGTTGAAGTCAATGCAGATTATGCCGGGGTATTAACACAGCTATTAAAAGAACCTGGCGACACAGTAGAAGTTGGAGATGTTATCGCTATTTTGGAGGAAAATGTAGATGCCAGCACACCTGCTGTCGAGCCTGTTAATCAACAAGCTCCTGCTTCAAGTGTATCTGTCGTGCAGCAGGAGACTGATTCGGCAAACAATCAATCCTTACATCGCTTTCCAAGCACAGGTCAGCCTGTTGCTTCACCAGCAGCTAGAAAATTAGCACGCGAAATGGGAATTGATTTAAATGAAGTACGAAGCACTGATCCACTTGGCAGAATTAGACCGCATGATGTGAAAGGATCGACTGTTCCAGCTCCTGCGGCAGAAGTGCCAAAATTAGAAAAGCCTGCTCCAAAGCCTGCAGGTATACAAGCAGATGCAGAATTTACAAAGCCGGTGGAACGCTTGAAAATGTCCCGTCGCCGCCAAACAATCGCCAAACGTCTCGTTGAAGTACAGCACACAGCTGCAATGCTAACTACATTTAATGAAGTCGATATGTCCGCGGTTATGAAGCTACGTACAAAACGTAAGGATGCATTTTTTGAAAAGCATGGCGTGCGTCTTGGCTTTATGTCCTTCTTTACCAAAGCTGTAGTGGCAGCACTTAAGAAGTACCCGCTTCTCAATGCCGAAATTCAAGATGACGAGATTATCCTAAAGAAATTTTATGATATCGGAATCGCAGTGGCCGCGCCAGAAGGGTTAGTTGTACCAGTTGTACGTGATGCAAATCAAAAAAGCTTCGCGGAAATTGAGGGAGAAATTAACCAGCTCGGCAAAAAAGCACGTGATAACAACCTTACATTAAAAGAGCTGCAAGGCGGCACATTTACAATTACAAACGGGGGAGTTTTCGGTTCCTTAATGTCAACACCGATCTTAAACAGCCCGCAGGTAGGAATTCTTGGTATGCATAAGATTCAAACAAGACCAATAGCTATCGATGAGGAACGTATGGAAAATCGACCAATGATGTATATTGCTCTTTCCTATGACCACCGCATTGTTGATGGAAAAGAAGCGGTTGGCTTTCTTGTTACGGTGAAGGAACTGCTAGAGGACCCTGAATCCCTATTGTTAGAAGGTTGATTGGTTTTGATCAGATCCCATATGAAACCTTGAACTGGGTAGCAAGGAAGTCATCTGCTCAGCCGCCAATCAATGGAATCTGTCTATAATTAACATTATATAAAAAGTCCGCCTTATCCCCTTATTACTAAGGAATGAGGCGGACTTTTTATATCTTGTTTTTCAATAGTGCGGCTCCAAGCTCAACGATCAAAGAGGCTTACTTAAGTCTATACCTTCCATGAAAGTAACAAACGCTTTTACCATGTTCAGCTTCAAGGAATCCTCATGGTAAATCATCCATGTTTTTCGTAATATAGGCTCCCCTTCTTTTGTTCGGATATCAATTTTGTGTATATCATCTATACCGTTGAAAAGCATGCTCGACATAATGGCGTAGCCTAATCCATTCACTACCATTTCCTTACATGTATCAGCCTTATCAACCTCTATGCTCGTTAAAGGCGGCTGAGAATAATTTTCTGCCCACCAATTGTCAACCACAGATTTTAATAAATAATCGGGTTGGTAATTAATTCTTGGCAGATGAGGAAGATCGGAAATGTGAATTTTTTCCTTAGAAGCAATACATATTGTTTCTTCAAATAATAGCTGTTTTTTCTCCTGCCAGCTGTAATCCCCCCTAATAAAACCAATATGCGCATCTTGGTTATAAACTAAATTGGTGATATCACTGCTCCAAGCCGTCGAGACCTTAAATTCAATAGCTGGATATTGATCCTTAAAACGCTTTAATAAGGTTGGAAGGTGATAATGTGCAAAGAAATTTGCAACACCCAGCTTTAATGTTCCAGCAACTTTACTGTCCATATTGAGAACATTTTCTTTCATTTTTTGAATTCTCAACAGTATTTCTTTCGCACATTTTGCTAAATATTCTCCTTGCGGAGTGAACTGAATTCCCCTCCTTCCCCGGTTTACAATTTGGACCCCAAATTCTTTTTCAATTAGCTGTAAACGATGTGTTAAAGCAGGCTGAGAAATATATAAACTTTTTGCTGCCTTCGTAATATTTTTTTCGTTATGAAGCACCTGTAAAATAAGCCAATCCCGATCCTCCATCAGTTCTCTCCTATCCAACCATCAATTTTATTTATGGTTAGTTATCAATCTTATATATTTTATTTATTTCTAGTAGTATATTAATATTCATTTATGCAAGGTTCAACCCTTTTACAATATGTACAGCATCATTATAAAGAAAGTCTGCCTGGTACTTTTCACTCCTAACAAACATGTTTTAAGAAAGGAGGAATCTGTATGAAAGATACGGTTTTTTTCAAAAATATTTATTTCATCATATTAAGCAGTATAGGGGGGCTTATCCTCTCCTTAACCGGGCTTTCCATCGGTTGGATGCTTGGGACACTGCTCTTGGCAACCCTTCTCTCTTTCCAGCGATCAACATTTTTAAAGCTTCCCGAGAAGCAACAGGGAGTTTCAAAGCATTGGTTACAAGCTGGGCAATGTATTTTAGGGATTGAATTGGGACAAAAAATGAACTTGTCTATTTTTCATATTTTTAAAGAAGACTGGATGACTATCCTAATTATGCTGCTTTTGTCTATCGTTTTTTCTATCCTTTCCGGATTCATTCTATGGAAGTTTAGCCAAATGGATATGCTGACGAGCTTGTTTGGAACAGCCCCTGGAGGATTAAGTGCGATGCCTAGTATTGCGGAAGAAGTAGGCGCCAATACCGCAATCGTCAGCATTGTTCAAACTATGCGTGTTTTTCTAATTGTCCTAATGATCCCAGTCATTGTTTCTTCTTGGACTTTAGAGCCTGTTAATCCTACAGCAGCTTATCTTTCTTCTGTTCAAATACCCGCGTTTCATATAGGGCAACTTCTCTGGACTATCATCTTAATCGTAACAGCGTGTGGAGGATATTATATAGGGAAGACCTTAAGATTCCCTGCCCCATGGTTAGTGGGAAGCATGGTCAGTGTTGCTATTATACAATCGCTCAGTTCCTCCTATGTTGGACATGATATGATTGCATGGTGGCCTCACAGCGTAATTATTTTATCGCAAATTTTAATGGGTTCAAGCATAGGGTCACGTTTTGAAAAAAATATGTTTATAGGCTTGAAAAATACATTGTTTGTTTCTTTAGTAAGTACAATCATCCTCATTCTTACCATGTTCCTATGTGCATATCTTGTATCAACCTTAACGGGTATAACATTTATCACTGCTGCCTTGGCGTTTGCCCCGGGCGGGATTGCAGAAATGACAACCACGGCAGTCGTTTTACACGCGGACTCTACCTTTGTATTAGCGGTGCAAGTGCTTCGATTAGTCTTTGTCTGTGTCATTCTCCCTCCTTTTTTCAGATTTTTACATCACTGGAAGCTAAGAAAAAATATACGCTCTCATGTATCTGCTTAATTTTTCAATACTGGGATTTTCTTTTATACTTATAATGGAGATAAGGAGGGATGAGAATGGATTTTTTTTATAGTCAAAAGAAAAGAGATCCACAAGAACATAAATCCTTTTTCGTTCAAGCTAATGAAAAAACACAAGAACAAGAGATAGAGCAATTGTCACTCATATTAGCCGAAATCATTCGAAGTTCATCATGTAAGGACGAAGACATTGTCTTTTTATGTATTGGTTCAGATCGATACGTTGGAGATTCCCTCGGTCCCTTAGCAGGAACAATGCTCAAAGAAAGCCAGGTTCCCTATCGTATCTATGGCACGTTAGAGGAGCCTGTTCATTCATTCAATTTGAAGAAGGTGCTAAAGGGAATTCAGAAACAATTTAAGAAGACCCTCATTATTAGTATTGATGCTTGTCTAGGAGAAAAAAATCAAGTAGGGCAAGTTATTTTTCAAGAAGGGCCGCTTGTTCCGGGAAAAGCTCTTGAGAAGGTGCTGCCGGCAATAGGCGATTATCATATGAAAGGAATGGTCAACTATATAGATCCTTTGCCAACATCACAGTTTTTAAATGATACCCGGTTATATACTGTTATGAATCTTGCAAAGATTATTGTAAAAATCATTACTCGAGCAGCTGACAAAAGCGCCTCCATACACGATACAATTTAATAAGTGCAGCTAGGCTGGCGCCAGTCTAGCTGCACTTATACTTTAAAATATAAAATAAACTACCCCACAGTATAAACTGCAAGTTTAAAACAAAGTAAGAGCGCCAGTTAGAATAGCAACAATCATAATAACCAAGGAGCAAATAACAGCCCACTTAAATGCATATCGCTGAAATTCACCAAGATCGGTTTTAACCATTCCTACCAACAACAAAGTGGATGCAACAAGCGGGCTTAAGAAATGCACCGGTTGCCCCAAGATGGAGGCTCTAGCAATTTCTACAGGAGAAATTCCATAAGAAGAAGCGGCTTCAGCAAGAATTGGTAAAACTCCAAAGTAGTATGCATCATTAGATAAAACAAATGTAAATGGCATGCTAGTTAGAGCAACAACCAATGGGAAGAAAGATCCTAAAGAATCCGGAATAATTGACACTAATGCATGAGCTATTGCATCTACCATTTTTGTTCCAGAAAAAATCCCAGTAAATATACCAGCAGCAAATACTAAAGTAACGACAGTTAAAGCATTCCCAGCATGAGCTAACACACGCTCTTTTTGTTGCTCTAAATTCGGATAATTAATCATTGAAGCCAGAACAAAGCCTATAAGAAACAAAACAGGAACAGGCAATATTTCCATTACTAATACGACCATAACAGTCAGAGTTAGAAGTAAATTTATCCATATTAACTTGGGGCGTTTAATATTTGCAGGAATTTCAAAAGCGGCAGCTACTTCAGGAATAGTCGATATATTTTTAGGAGAATATTGAATATCGATAATGCCAATTCTTTCACGTTCTTTTTTCCCCAAAACATAGGCTATAAAAAGAACACATGCGATTCCCCCAGCCATTGTCGGTAAAAGCGGAATAAAGAAGTTACCCGCATCAAGACCCAAGGATGTTATAGCTCTAGTAGCAGGTCCCCCCCAAGGAGTCATACCACTCATAATACTTAGAGAAAGCAAAGAAACGGTCGCAAGAACAAGAGGATTCATACCTAATCGCAGGTAAAGCGGCAACATAGCTGAAATCGTAATCATATGAGTCGTTGTTCCATCTCCATCTAAAGCAACTGTTAGCGCCAGCACCGCTGTTCCTATTGCTATTTTAACAGGATCCCCTTTAACGATTTGCAGCATCTTCGAAATCAATGGATCAAATAAACCAGCATCTATCAAAATGCCGAAGAATAAAATTGCAAATAATAATAAAGCTGCTGAAGGTGCAACAACCTTTAGCCCATCAAGCATCATTTTACCAAGCTGAGAACCAAATCCCCCTACTAATGCAAAAATGATAGGAACTGAAACTAGAGCGTTAATCGGAGATAATCGCTTTGACATCATCAAATACGTAAAAACTACAACCATTGAAATCCCTAAAAAAGTAAGAATAGTAATCCCCCCTTAATATAGAAACCGCTTACATATTAAAAAAAAAAAAAAAAAATGAATTTGGATACTTAAAAATGATTTTATCATCTCCCTACGATTTGAATTCTCCATATCTTAAGAATAATTCAAGTTCACAAATAAGTGAAATATATATTTTTTGACCCTTTCCTAAAAAAAAACTTATAATTAAACGATTTTGAAGTGATGGACGCTTATGACAATTTGCGTTTTTCGAAATTCAATATGTAGTCTTATTTAACTGAATATTCAGGATTATTTAATAAATAGTTGATATAGACCAGAAAGCTCTTAAGATTATTGTTGATAAAATCATTTATAATAAAATGAAACTTCCATATCACGAAGTGTTGACAAAAGCACATTTTGTAGCTTTTATCTTCATTTGGTTAGCTCTTGTGATTTATACTTTTTCTTCTGTAACAAAATCGGGTCAAGAGAGTAATGAACCTATAAAAAGTAAAATTGATGCTTAACAAGAGATAGCACTTTTTTACGAACGGGGGCATGCTTTAAAAAGATTGGGGAAACCTTTATAGCTGGGGTCCCCCTTAATTTTATCAAATTATCAAACACAACCTTATGAAGCATAAGTGTATACTCACTTCAATAAGTATTAGAATAATCATTTAAAAATTCAATAAAACTTTTAACTATAGATAGCCGGAGAGAGTCTTGATCATACATTAACCATGTATTTCTTACTACAGGCTCCCCATTTTTGTAGGTTAACTGGTATGTGTGAAGGTGATCAGAAGGCTGCAAACAAATTTCAGGTAGTATAGCAATTCCTAAATCATTTTTGACCATTTCTTTACATGTTTCCTGTCTATCTGTTTCCATCGTGACAAATGGTGGTTCTGAAAACCTATCGTGCCACCAGCCATCAATGAGACCTTTTAGCGAACTATCTGTTTTGTAATTAATAAAGGGCAGCTCTGCTAGCTTGGTCATGTCCACCTCTTTTTTAGAAATCAAACAAAGCCTCTCCTTATGTATCAATGTTTTGATTCCATACCAATTGTAGTTGCCTCTCAGTATTCCTAACTGTACACTGGAGGAATGAAGAAGGTTCATAATATCTGTGCTCCATCCCGTATTTACATTAAATTGTACATTAGGGTATTTCTCCGAAAACCGTTTCAATACTCTAGGCAATTTATATTGGGCGAAATTACTTGAAACTCCTAGTCTCAAAGTTCCTCTTACTTCATTCTTCATATTCAATATATGATCTTTCGTTCTTTGCATTTTTTTTATCATTTCATCTGCATAATTTGCCAAATAGAGTCCTTCCGAAGTGAACTCAATTCCCCCTCTTATTTTGAAAAACAAACTGGTCCCGAATTGTTGTTCTAAATTTTTCAATCTATATGTTAACGCTGGCTGAGAAATATACAAACGCTCTGCAGCCCGGCTAATATTTCTCTCCTCATATAGAACTCTTATAGCGACCCAATCCTTCTCATCCATGCTGTACAGCTCCTATCCGTTTTGATTATAAGTTTTTTTTGGTTTTTTTCTATTAAATTATCTATTGTACTTATGATTCAGCTTATCATACTATGTCTTTAGAAGCACCGGTACTTTTAAATAAAGAATAAGAAAAGGTGGGTATGGGGATGAAGGTACCAGTTGTTGTTATGCGTGGCGGAACAAGTAAAGGTGTATTTCTCGCTTTCGAGCATATGCCAACCAATCAATTACTTTGGGAAGACTTTTTATTAGATATTATGGGGAGTCCGGATCATAGACAGATTGATGGACTTGGTGGAGCAAATTCGTTAACGAGTAAAGCAGCTATTATCAAGAAATCCGATTTGGAAGGGATAGATGTAGAATATACCTTTGCGCAAATCAGCATTGAGAATCAAATGGTTGATTTTAAAGGGAATTGCGGCAATATTTCATCTGCAGTAGGACCTTATGCTATTCAACAGGGATTGGTGCCTGCAAAGGAACCTATCACAACTGTGAGAATATTTAATACAAATACGCAGAAGGTAATTATAGCTGAGGTTGAAGTTGAAAATGGACAGGTTAAAACAGATGGAAGCTGTTCAATTCCTGGAGTTCCCGGAACTGGCTCCCCCATTTACCTTTCCTTCACTCGTGCAGAAGGTGCAGTAACAGGAAAGCTGTTCCCGACCGGAAATCCTATAGACATAATTGAAACACCTAACGGCTCAATACCTATATCCATTATTGATGTGGCAAATCCATTAGTCTTTGTAAGGGCCCAGGACATCGGGCTTACCGGAACTGAGTTACCCCATGATTATTCTCAAGAAAAATTAAAGGAAATGGAGGAAATAAGGTCCATGGCAGCTGAAATGTGTAAATTTTCCCAAAAAAAAGAAGCGACTAAGAAATCTCCCGCTGTGCCAAAAATGACGATCATCGCTCCTCCTATGGATTATACTGACCTGACAGGAGTAGAACGAAAAGCTTCGGATATGGACTTGATTATAAGAATGATGTCTATGCAAAAACCACATCAAGCCCTTGCGATTACCGGTGCGATTTGTACAACAGCAGGCGCCTTCTTAAAGGATACGATTTTATCCAATATTGTAACAGTGACTGAAGAAGTAGTTCGCTTAGCACATCCCGCTGGTATTATGCAAACAAAGGTAGATATACTTGCAGGACATATTGCAGCAATTAAGGTAGTTCGTACAGCCCGCACTATTCTAGAAGGATATGTGTACACAAAACGAAACTATGAACTTTCCTATCAATTAGCTTGATTTCATACCGTCTAAGGAAAATAAAAAATTTATTTTAACTTGGGGGATTTTCTATGTGGATCATTACTACGTACAAAAACAATGGCATTAAAATGCTTGAATTTGAAAAAGAAGAGGAAGCAAGAGAAGTATTCAAAAGCATTCAAGACAACAAGATTCTTACCGAAGTTATTTATTTTAATGATCCATGTTTCGCTTATGCTTAAACTCCTTGTAACTGCATATATTAGCAAATTACTCACCTGAATTAAAAGGAGATAAGTCAAGGATTCTTCTAGCAAACCCTCGGCTTATCCCTTTATTTTTACTTACAAGTATATATCCAGCTTTTGTGCATTTGAGCCGCTTGCATATGAAATATCCAAATACTTCTTTCGAATGGAAGAAGTATTTGCCGCTTTCATACCACCACCTCACCTAAGAACAACATTTCCCCTATTCATTTTTTCCTTTCCCCATTCATAATCAGATGAAATTTTACATTTTTTGCCAGTATAACCTTAACTTGATGGCTACAGATTATAGCCTCTCTCTTCGTGCTGTCGCGGAATTCATAATAAAATAGCTAATCACTAACACTAAAATAGCTAATGTGTACAAAAGGGTATGCATCGGATTCTCATAATGTACAATAATTAAACGAATCAATGCAGTAATACCAATGTATAAGAAATAGCGTATCGGGAAGTGATAATGCTCTTGAAAATATTTTACGATCATTGCTATAAATTCAAAATACAAAAAGAAAACTAAAATACTCTCAAGAAGCTCATACTGCGTATTAACACCTTCGCCAAAAAAGGAAAAACGAATGAAATGGATGATTTCCTTACCTAGCATAAAACACAAGGCAATAGCTAGTATAATTAATGCAACATTTAAGATAGATTGAAGAATGAATGAAATCTTAAGCCTTGACCCAGTCACTTTACCTTGCTCCTTCATTGAAACTCCTCCGATTATAGTAGATTTTCTAAGGATGCTAGAGCATCCCAGGTTTCGGGAATACATGAAATGGATTCCAAAACCTATCTACTATGTTACCTAAAGAAGGAGGGATAATTCAATAACTAAAAACTAGTCTCTTTCTGATGGTACGTCTGCACTTATACTTTATTTCTAAAATCTACTGATGTGTCAGATTCTCATTTAGCCGGAAATTTATCCTTTCTTACAGCATAAAAAACAAGGCTACATAAGGTCTCCTTGTTTTTTCACATTTTATCTGTCATTAGTCCTACCGCTCTATTTTGTATCCGCTCATTTCAGTATCAGTACTTCAGCTTATGAATTCTTTTTTCTTCGATATTAAAGCTAAACGGCTGAGATTGAGCTTTGATAAACTCCACTAATGCATCTAAATCAACAGGACCTGTTTCTCTATCTGTCCCTTCCCTCAATATCGTAAAACCATCACCGCCGTCAGCCAGAAAACTATTCACTGTTACAGTATAGCTCTTATTTGCAGCCAAGCTTGTTCCCTCAGGCAGCTGAATATCCATAACCTTTTTACCGATAGGCTGGTTATCATCCCATGTGTAGGTGAAGCCGGAAATCTGAAGCATTGTCTGTTTTTGCCCTTGCCATTGCTGGTTTAGCACAACCCGTATTTGTTCACCCGTTAGCTTCATCTTCACTAACTTATTGTTAAATGGCTGAACGGTAAATAAGTGTCCCCAAGTAACATCTCCAGCACCAACGTCTGCCCGAATGCCGCCAGGATTCATTAAAGCAAAATCTGTTTTCATGAGAGCTCGCTGGGAATCAGCAATTACATTGCCTAATAGGGACTCACCATCTTCATTTTGCAGGGAGATTAACGGTACCTTTGCGACCCCAATGAGACGATTTACGATAGGCTCTACCTTCGCCTCATATTGTTGAATCATCCTTTTTGTCACTGCATCAGGCTCGATACCCTCTTGGAATACATTCACAATTTCCGCACTTTTATTCATAATATTCCTCGTTTTCGAATCAATCTCTAGGTCGACATCGGAAAAGGCCGTTCCATAAGAATAGGATTGAACAAGCAGCTTCCCGTCCACTATTGCGTTCATATATGCGTGATTGTGGCCTCCGTAAATAATATCAACTTCATCATCCACCGCATGAGCAATTTCTGTTAACCTACCGACAGCTTGCTCACCATTAAAGCCTGAAGAGCCGGGGTTATGAGCGAGAACAATGATGGCTCGTACCCCTATTTTTTTTAGCGTAGCTACCGAGCGATTAATTGCTTGCGCCTCATCAATAAATTTAATCCCTTTCACTCCGCTCGGAATAACGACATTTGGTGTATGAGTGGTACATACTCCAATGAATCCAATCTGCATGCCGTTCACCTCTATCACCTTATATGGAGGGAATATTGGGCTATCTGTTTTTTCATTAATTACGTTAGCTACAATCCAAGGAAAGGCTGCTCCCCCGAAATTCCCTGTTTCTGCATGTATGCCACCGTTAATCAAACGGAGAAGCTCATTGATGCCTTCATCGAACTCATGATTTCCCATTGTACCGATATGAAAATGCAGCTGATTTAAAAAATCGACTGTAGGCTCATCCTGCAGTAATGCAGAAACTGGGGCACTCGCACCAACCATATCTCCTACATGGACCAATAGGGTATTTTTATTTTCCGCAGCATGCTTCTTCAAATAAGTGGCAAGATAGTCCGCCCGTCCGACAGATTTCCCGTTTACTTTACGAGTCACATTCAGTTGACCATGTAAATCATTAATCCCGAGCAATTGAATTTTAATATAGCGGGGATTACTTGCAGGTTTTTTATTTTGTTTTTTAGTAGGACGATTGCTAATGTGACCATGATAACCATTGGATAGTCCTTGAGTATCCCCCATCACCGTGATAGCGCTAATGTGATTAACACTCCTCCCTTTTTGGCTAACTCCTAAAAGCTTTGCAGCTTCTATATGTGCCGCCTGCCTTTTTTGATAACTTTGAAGCTTTACGTTGCTTGGGTTATCGATAGTACTCTCGTCAATACGACTGCATCCCATCAAGACGAACACCAAAAACCCTATAAAAGAAACTCTTGGAAAAAGCCTCATGAACACTTTCCCCTTATCCTAGAAGATAATAAAGCACATCTAGTATTTGTAGACTTAAAAACCTTATTCCAAATTTAAAGTATCAAAAAAGACCTACCTTGAACCCCTTGTACATTTGCACAAAAACACAGACATTTTTTGTTCACATTTACAAAATAATCTTGTGTTTATTTTATGTTAAGCATTGTAATTTCACATTTTCAAATTATAATTACTAAAAAAGGGGGATGGAATACAATGGTTATTCATTTTGAATTAAGAGACAAAGATGATGTATTGAAACTGAATCGACTCGCTACAAGCTATGGCTTCGACATTTGGGTTCACGACGAGGAAAAAATGTTCGATGCTAAAACATTACTTGCTTTATACACTCTTCCATTCAATAAAACACTTAAATTAGTGGTAGAGGATGGAGTAGAGTCTAAATCTTTACTGCGTGAGATGGAAGATTTTCAATAAAGGATTATCATTTGTATGAAATAAACACTATTGCAACAAAGCTAATATTACATGGTCTTATTCTTGATAATATGTTAACAATCCTACTACTTTCGATAAAGCCATACAAAAAAGCAGACCTTTTTGCAATAAAAGGTCTGCTTTCTTGTATTATTCACCTAAATCTACATTGTGGTACACTTGCTGTACATCCTCTAAATCTTCTAATGCATCAATTAGCTTTTCAAACTTTGCTTGTGCGTCTTCTGGAAGGGTTACCTCATTTTGCGCAAGCATTGTTAGCTCTGCAACTGTAAACTCAGTGACACCAGCATCTTTGAATGCTTCCTGCACGGCATGGAATTGGTCAGGCTCAGCATATACAATAACTGAATCCTCTTCTTCCAGCACGTCACGTACGTCTACATCCGCTTCCATTAATAATTCAAGCACTTCATCTGCTGTCTTGCCTTCAACACCGATAACAGCCGTTGCATCAAACATATATGCTACAGATCCGCTTACACCTAAGTTGCCACCGTTTTTATTAAATGGGGCACGTACTTCTGCCGCAGTACGATTCACATTGTTTGTAAGAGCATCTACAATTATCATTGATCCACTTGGCCCAAATCCTTCATAACGGAGCTCAGTATAATTTTCCTCTGCGCCGCCCTTTGCCTTTTCGATGGCACGATCAATAATTGTTTTTGGTACGTTATATGTTTTAGCACGCTCAAGTACAACACGTAAAGTTTGATTGGATTCTGGATTTGGCTCGCCTTGCTTGGCTGCTACATAAATTTCGCGTCCAAACTTTGCATAAATACGACTTGTACTTGCATCCTTTGAAGCTTTCTTTTCTTTAATATTGTTCCACTTACGACCCATACTGTTTCACTCTCTTTCAACTTTGAATCTACACAAAAGTATTAACATAAAACCAACTGTTTCTTCAACACTTTTTCAAAATAATGATAAAAAATTCGTTACTATTATACTGCTAACAAACAATCCTGACAAAAGCTGACCTATTCAACAAATTATATTATACACTGTATTCCTAAAATTTCCGACTACATCGAATTAGCTTCTGGCTGGAAATTTATCCTTTCTTAAAGTATGAAAAGAGCGACTATATGATAGCCGCTCTTTTCATAAAATGCTATTAGAACATAAAACTATAGGTTGGACGCTTAGAGTATTCGTATAATGCAATTTTATCTTCCTGCTGTAATGTTAAAGCGATATCATCCATTCCTTGCAGAAGATGCTTTCTTCTGTGTTCTTCAATATTAAAATAAATCATATATCCTGTAGAATCCGTAATAATTTTGTTTTCTAAATCAATCTTTAAAGAATAGCCCTCTATCTCCCTTACATTCCGAAATAACTTCTCTACTCTCTCTTCCGGCAAAGCAATAGGCAAAAGGCCATTTTTAAAACAGTTGTTATAAAATATATCTGCAAAGGAAGATGCGATAATAACTTGGAAACCAAACTCCTTTAACGTCCAAGGTGCATGTTCCCGTGAAGATCCACAGCCAAAATTTGATCGGCTTAATAAAATTGAAGCTTGTTTATAGCGTTCTTTATTAAGTTCAAACTGAGTATTTAAGCTTCCATCCTTCAGAAAACGCCATTCATGAAATAAATATTTACCGTATCCAGTTCGCTTAATGCTATTTAGGAAATACTTTGGAATGATAGCATCTGTATCGACGTTTGACCGGTCTACTGGGGCTACTATTCCCTTAAATGTTTTAAATGCCTTCAATTTCTACCCCTCCACTACAACAAGATTTGAAAGTTGGGCAGGAACCCAGTCGCGAACATCAACAAAGTGACCGCATACAGCAGCTCCGACAGCCATAGCTGGTGAAACTAGATGAGTTCTTCCCCCTCTTCCTTGCCGTCCTTCAAAATTACGATTTGATGTAGAAGCACAGCGTTGTCCAGAAGAGATAATGTCAGGATTCATCCCTAAACACATACTGCAGCCCGCTTCTCTCCATTCAAATCCTGCTTCCTTAAAAATTACATCTAGACCTTCCTTTTCTGCCTGTACTTTAACGTTTCCTGATCCTGGTACAACCATGGCTCTTACATGTTTGGCTACTTTTCTGCCTTTTGCCATGGAAGCAGCCTGACGTAAATCTTCTATACGTCCATTTGTGCAGGAGCCAATGAATACTACATCAACAGGAATGCCTGTCATTGGAGTTCCGGACTCCAATCCCATATAGTGCAGAGCCTTTTTAGCATTTTCTTGTTTTTCTGAGCCTGTGAAAGATTCAGGATCTGGAACAAGGTCGGTAATGCCGGTGCCCATCCCCGGGCTGGTTCCCCATGTTACCTGTGGGATAAGATCGTCTGCATTAAATTCTACCCGTTTATCGTAAATCGCTCCTTCATCTGTAAAGATTTTTTTCCATTCAGCAACAAGGCTTTCAAATTTTTCTTCCTTTGGGGTATAAAGACGATTTTTTAAATATTGATAGGTTGTTTCATCAGGAGCAATCATACCTGCCCTTGCCCCTGCTTCAATTGACATATTACATACAGTCATTCGCTCTTCCATAGATAGCTTCTTGATCGCATCACCCGTATACTCGATCACATAGCCAGTTGCAAAATCGGTTCCGTACTTTGCGATAATGCCTAAAATTAAATCCTTTGCAGTGATTCCAGGCTTTAATTCTCCTGTTACGGCAACCTCTAAGCTTTTTGGTTTTGTTTGTCGTAAGCACTGAGTAGCGAGTACATGCTCTACCTCGCTTGTTCCGATTCCAAAAGCTAAAGAACCAAAGGCCCCATGTGTTGAAGTATGGCTATCCCCGCAGACAATTGTCATGCCTGGCTGTGTCAATCCGAGTTCTGGACCCATCACATGCACAATCCCTTGTTCTACGCTATCCAAGTCGTATAACTTAATCCCATGATTTTTACAGTTTCTGATGAGAGCTTCAATTTGCTCCTTTGAAACAGGGTTTTCTATGTTCCAGCGATCCGGTGAGGTAGGAATTACATGATCCATCGTCGCATAGGTTAGATCAGGTCTTCTCACGGCTTTGTTGGCCAACTCTAAGCCCTCAAATGCTTGAGCTGAGGTTACTTCATGGATTAAATGCAGGTCTATATAAAGGATGCTTGGTTCATTTGCCTCGCTATAAACCTCATGATTTTCCCATATCTTATCAAGCATTGTTTTCTTTTTCATTGGACATCCACCTTTTGTTTGAAATTTCCTTCCTCTCTCCAAGGATTCAATGTTAAGGCTAAGTTTATATCGCTTGGTGCAACAATTCCCCCGCCTTCTTCCACACCCTTTGCAGCTAATACAAGATTTTCTTTAGTAGATCCTAATAATTTGTTACTCATTTGTACTCCTCCCTTGCGAACAGGAATAATTTTCTTGTATTTACATAGTACACCTACAAAATACTATTTAAAATTAAGAAAATTAGTTAAAATCGATTATGATTCCTGATTAATAGGAGGAGAGATGCTATGGACATTAAATGGCTTCAAACATTCGTAACCGCCGCAGAATATGAGAATTTCCGGAAAACATCCGAGATTTTATATATATCTCAACCAACTGTTACCCTGCATATTAAAAATCTAGAGATATTATTAGAAACCACCTTATTTGAGAAAAAAGGAAGAAATATCATCCTGACAGAAGCTGGTCAGATTTTCTTGCCTGATGCAAAAAAAATGATTGAAACATACGACTCTTCTCTAAAAAGAGTGGATAATTGGAAACAAGGATACGATAAAAAGCTAACGATTGCCATTGCACCGTTCATTGCCTCATCCATCTTTCCAATGTTTTTGAAGAAGTTTTTTGAGGAAAATCCGCATATCGATGTCACAATTAATGTGGTGAAATCTCCAGATATTGGCCAGGAAGTAAATCACGGAAAAGCAGATCTTGGCATCTCAAGGATGATCCCAAATCAAACGCAGCTGTCTTTTGCAAGTATTTGGGATGACCAAGTCATCCTAGTGGCCCCCAAAAACGAGCTGGAGACTGAATCCTTTAAGGAGGAAGACATATTTCAAAAATATAAATTAATTACGCATAATCATCCCGTGTACTGGGACGATTTATTGCCTAGAATAAGGGCACTTTATCCTAAGGTTAGGACAATGATGGTGACACAAGTGGAAATTACAAAGCAATTTATTATGGCAGGTCTTGGGATTTCTTTCTTGCCTAAACTATTTGTTCAAAAGGAATTACTGCAGGGAGATTTAATTTATATTCCTACCAAACAATTAGACCTTCCTACCTCACATATGTACTTCGTAACAAAGAGAGAGAATAAAGAAGTCATTGATTTCAAATTGGCACTTTTTAATTTCTTAAAGAATTATTAATTCGGTAGAGATAAAGAAGACAGAGACGTAGTTGCGCTTATACTGCATTCCTAAAACCTCCGACTACGTCGAATTCGCTTCTAGCTGAAATTTTATGCTCTATTAAAGTGGAACAGATTGAAATAAAAGCAGATATAGAAGTCCGAGAATCCTTGCAGGTTCTCGAACCTCTCTGCTTATTTTTTAATTCTTTCCGTAGACATACAGCACTCCACCTGTGTAGAGTTGTACCAGCTAGTTGTAATCATTCACTACGCCGTTAAAGTTTCCAGCTAAAGATTTATTTTTTAGCAAAATGATGCTATCCCCGCATAACCCCTTAACACATCCTGTATTTCTAAATTTGTGCAGTGCTCTAAGGTAAATTAGTCTCACCCATTAAATACCGATCACATTCCCTAGCAGCCTCTCTGCCTTCATTTATAGCCCAGACAATCAAACTTTGACCTCGACGCATATCACCAGCAGCAAAAATTCCTTCAATATTTGTTTTATACTTTCCATACTCAGCCTTTACATTCGAGTATTCATCTGTTTCGACGTTCATTTTTTGAAGGAAGTCTTGTTCTGGACCGCTAAACCCAATCGCTAGTAATACTAATTGGGTAGGCCAGACTTTTTCCGTCCCTGGAATCTCTTTTCGAATGCGTTGGCCATTTTCATCGGTTATGGTTTCAACGTTAATAGTATGAATCTCCTTCACATGGCCATTTTCGTCTCCTACAAACTTTTTCGTCATCACGGCATAGGCTCGAGGATCTTTGCCGAACACAGCTGCCGCTTCCTTTTGACCGTATTCAACCCGATGAATAACTGGCCATTGCGGCCATGGATTATCAGCAGTTCTCACTTCTCCTCTTTTTTCATAAATATCAAACTGCGTTAAGCTTTTGCATTTATGTCTGAGGGAAGTAGCCAAACAATCCACACCTGTATCCCCCCCGCCAATGACAACTACATCCTTATCCTTTGCTGATATATACTGACCATCTTCAAGATTTGAATCTAACAAGCTTTTTGTATTTGCATGAAGAAAATCCATAGCGTAATGGATCCCCTTTAGCTTCCTCCCTTCTACATTCACATCACGAGCTTTTGTTGCACCACCACAAAGAACAATCGCGTCAAATTCTGATTGTAGCGAAGAAATGGGATAGTCCTTGCCTACTTCTGTATTTGTTATAAACGTAATTCCCTCTGCCTCAAGTAGCTTTACCCTTCTCTCGACAACAGAATAAGGAAGCTTCATTTCAGGTATCCCATACGTCAAAAGGCCCCCAACACGATCATGACGTTCGAAAACAGTAACATGGTGTCCTGCTTTATTAAGCTGTGCAGCACAAGCTAAACCTGCCGGACCAGAACCGACAACTGCCACCTTTTTATCAGTTCGGGTTTTCGGCGGTTCCGGCTGCACCCATCCGTTCTCAAACCCTTTATTAATAATTTCTAACTCTATTGACCGGATTGCAACCGGAGGCTCATTAATTCCAAGTACGCAAGCTCCTTCGCAAGGAGCTGGACAAGCCAAGCCTGTAAATTCAGGAAAGTTATTCATCTTATGTTCTCGTTTCAAGGCTTCTTCCCATTGTCCCTGAAAAACTAAATCATTCCACTCTGGTATTAAGTGATGGACGGGGCAACCAGAAGTCATCCCATTTATCATCGTACCTGTATGACAGGTTGGAATGCCGCAATCCATGCAACGGGCACCTTGTCGCTCTAATTCAGCTTCTTCAAGAGGTAAGGTATAAATGTCCCAATCATTCGTCCGTTTTGCAGGATCACGTTCAGACCTTGAGTGGCGCTCATAGTCCATAAACCCAGTTGGTTTTCCCATCGTTCACCCTCCATCCTTCATCGAATTCACTGCTTTTTTGCTTTCTTCAAACGCAAGCAGTGCCGCTTTATGTTTGCTCAAGCCGCTTTCTTGTAAATACTTAATTCGCTCTTGCATCTCTAAATAGTCTTTCGGAATAACCCGTATGAACTTTCCGCTCATCTCTTCCCAGCTATCGAGTACTCTCTTTCCATATGGACTATTCGTATAATGAACATGTTTTTGGATCAATTCATAGACAGCTTGGAGCTCTGCCTCATCTTGAATCTCATTTAGATACACTTGCTCCTGATTGCATTTCACCGAAAAGGCATTTGAGGCATCCAATACATACGCAACGCCGCCTGACATACCAGCTGCGAAGTTTTTCCCTGTTGCTCCTAATACAACAACTGTTCCGCCTGTCATATATTCACAGCCATGATCGCCAACGCCTTCTACTACAACATTAGCACCACTGTTTCTCACACAAAAACGTTCCCCTGCAATGCCATTAATATAGGCTTCTCCTCCAGTGGCCCCGTAAAACGAAACGTTCCCGACAATAATATTTTGTTCTGGGATAAACGTGCTCTTTCGAGAAGGGTGAACGATAATTTTCCCGCCTGACAAGCCTTTTCCAATAAAATCATTCGCATCTCCAATCAGCTTCATTGTTAAACCAGGCGGAATAAATGCGCCAAAGCTTTGCCCCGCAGAGCCTTTAAATGTGAGACGAATCGTATCCTCCGGTAATCCCTTCGCACCATACCGTTTCGTAATTTCACTGCCTAGCATTGTCCCCGCAACGCGGTTAATATTCCGAATGGATAAAGTCGCCTCCACTCGCTCTTGATTTTCAAGGGCTTCTTTACATAATGGAATTAATTCTTGGCTGTCTAACGTTTTATCAAGCCCATGAACCTGTTCAACTGTTGCATACAGGCTAGTATTCTTAGACACCTCCGGCTGATACAGAAGAGCTGATAAGTCAACTCCTTTTGCTTTCCAATGGTTAATCGCCCTGTTCGTCTCTAAAACATCCGTCCTTCCAATCATCTCGTTTATTGTCCGAAACCCAAGCTCTGCCATCAGCTCTCTCACTTCCATCGCAATAAATCGCATAAAGTTCACAACATGCTCAGGCTCACCAGTAAATTTCTTACGCAGCTCTGGGTTTTGTGTCGCCACACCTACCGGACATGTATCAAGGTGGCAAACGCGCATTAAGATACACCCTAATACAACTAACGGTGCAGTAGAAAAACCATATTCCTCCGCTCCAAGCAATGCGGCAATGACAACATCCCGGCCTGTCATCAATTTCCCATCTGTCTCCACGACGATTCGATCACGCAACCGATTCAAAAGCAAGGTTTGATGTGTTTCTGCTAACCCGATCTCCCACGGTAATCCAGCATGCTTCAGGCTTGTCCTTGGTGCAGCTCCAGTTCCTCCATCATATCCACTGATCAGGACAAGATCTGCTCTCCCTTTCGCCACGCCGGCCGCAATTGTTCCTACACCAACTTCTGATACGAGCTTGACACTCACTCTTGCAGAGGGATTTGCATTTTTTAAGTTATGAATTAATTCGGCTAAATCTTCAATGGAATAGATATCATGGTGAGGCGGCGGTGAAATCAAACCTACACCTGGCGTAGATCCTCTTACCTCCGCAATCCAAGGATATACTTTTTTTCCAGGAAGGTGTCCCCCTTCGCCTGGTTTAGCACCTTGAGCAACTTTAATTTGGATTTCATCAGCATTTACAAGATAATGGCTAGTCACTCCGAATCGGCCAGAAGCAACCTGCTTAATCGCACTCCGCCGTAACTGTCCATTTGGATCAGGTGTAAATCGGCTAGGATCTTCTCCCCCTTCTCCAGAATTGCTTTTAGCCCCCATTTTGTTCATCGCAATCGCAAGTGCTTCATGGGCTTCACTACTTATTGAGCCATAAGACATTGCTCCCGTTTTAAATCGTTTACAAATGTCCTCAATGGACTCTACCTCATCCAAAGCTATTACTTCTCGTTTTTTAAAGGACAGCATGCCGCGAATGGATTGAAGATTATGATCAGCATCTGTCAGCAATATTGAATACTCTTTAAAAAGCTTATAATTATTCGTTCGGCAAGCTTGCTGCAACAGATGAATGGTCCGAGGGTTGTATTGATGGTCTTCCCCGTCATACCGCCACTGAAAATCATCGCCCGATTCTAAAGTCCTTTTCTCACCTCTTGCTGGATCAAATGCTCCTTGATGTCTTATCATCACTTCCTCGGCAATGAGATCCAACCCTATTCCGCCTATTCGTGACGCTGTCCCAGTAAAATATGTATCGACCACATCCTGATCAATTCCAATCGCCTCAAAGATTTGTGCGCCACGATAGCTTTGAAAAGTTGAAATCCCCATTTTCGATAAAACTTTAAGGATTCCATCAGTTGCCACTTTCCTATATACTTCAATCGCATCCTCGACCCGGATTTCGCGTATATCACCGATTTCGATCAATCCCTGCAGTGAATCAAATGCTAAATAAGGATGAATCGCTTCGGCCCCAAAGCCAAGCAATGCCGCGAAATGATGAACCTCTCTAGGTTCGGCGGAATCAATGACGATGCTTACTTTGGATCGTGTTCCGTTTCGAATAAGATGATGATGCAGGCCAGAGACAGCCAGGAGAGCCGGCAACGCTGCATATTCAGCATTGACTCCGCGATCTGATAACACGAGTAAAGAAGCACCTTCATCAATGGCGCTATCGGCTTTTCTAAATAAGTCTCCTAAAATCTTTTCAAAATTAGGAGGGGTTGTTTCAACAGGAAATAGCATGGACAGCGTTTCACTCTCAAAGTCAGAACGGTAAAGCTTGTCCAGCTGGCTCTTCGTCAAAATAGGAGTCCCAAGCTGAATTTGTTTACAGCTCTCAGGCACAGGCTGAAGCAAGTTTCTTTCTGGACCGATTGTTGTGACAACCGAAGTAATCACCTTCTCTCGAATCGCATCAATTGGCGGATTCGTTACTTGCGCAAAAAGCTGTTTGAAATAGTTATAAAGCAGCTGTGGTTTTTTAGATAACACCGCGAGAGGCGAATCGTATCCCATAGAGCCAATCGGGTCCTCCTTGTCTGTTACCATAGGCTTCAATATTTTATTAAGCTCCTCGTTTGTATACCCAAATACAAGCTGTTGTTTCACTCGTTCATCCCTGTCAAAAACTTGTATATTGTCATTCGTTTCAGGCAGGTCATCAATATGAACTAAATGCTGCGCTAGCCAATCCTTATACGACTGCTCAGACGCGATTTGCTTTTTAATTTCTTCATCTGGAATAATTTCGCCTTTTTCTAAATCAACAAGGAGCATTTTTCCAGGGTGAAGTCTGTCTTTATATTCGATATCCTCAGCAAAAATATCCAAAGCACCTACTTCGGACCCTAAAACAATCATGCCATCTTTTGTTACATAATAACGGGCAGGCCGCAGCCCATTCCGGTCAAGGCAGGCCCCGATTTGTTTGCCGTCCGTAAATACAACAGCTGCTGGTCCGTCCCACGGTTCCATTAAACAGCTATGAAATTCATAAAATGCTTTCTTTTCATCATCCATTGTTACATCATTCACCCATGGCTCAGGAATCATCATCATTGCTGTATGAGCAAGCGAACGCCCGGAAAGATGCAGAAATTCAAAGCAGTTATCAAACATTGAAGAATCACTGCCATCTGTATCAATAACTGGGAATAGCTGCTGAAAATCCTCATCATGAAATAAATCAGATTGGCACAGAGCCTCTCTCGCCTGCATCCATTTCACGTTTCCTTTTATCGTATTAAACTCCCCATTATGGATTGTAAATCGATTCGGATGAGATCTTTCCCAGCTTGGAAAAGTATTTGTACTAAAGCGTGAATGAACAAGAGCTAACGCTGACTTAAAATCACGATGATTCAAATCAATATAAAAGGAATCTAGCTGCTCTGGAATTAACATCCCTTTATACACAATGGTTCTTGATGATAAGCTGCAAATATACATCCCTTCCTGATGCTCACTATCCGTACGGGATACTTCATTTTCTAAACGCTTGCGGATGACATATAGTTTTCGTTCAAAATCATCTTGATCCTTAAGAGTTGGAGAAGGCGCTATAAACACTTGACGAATAAACGGCTTTGATTTTTTTGCCATGTCACCAACAAAGGAGTCATTTACCGGAACAGTCCTCCACCCTAGGAAGATCTGTTTCTCCTCGACAATCACACTCTCAATTTGTTTTTGGGTCCTTTTTCTAACCTCCGGGTCCTGTGGCAAAAAGACCATACCAATCCCGTATCCCCCTTCCCGAGGGAGTTGAATGCTTTCTTTATCACACTGCTTCTCAAAAAAAGAATGTGGAATTTGAGTCAGAATCCCTGCACCATCCCCAGTACTTATATCTGCAGATTGTCCGCCCCGATGTTCTAAATTACATAAAATCGTGATTGCATGCTCCACAATGTCATGCGACTTCTTTCCGTTTATATTAGCAACCATTCCGATTCCACAAGCTTCATGTTCATATTCAGGATGATATAAACCTTGTGCACCCGGATACCCATGCTTTTTCATGCCAGCACTCCTTCTTAAAAAATTAGGCCGATTTCATGATAAGGTAGTACCAGTGAGTACAACTACTCATATCCCCCATCAACACTGAAATCCTGATAGTAATGTTAGTGCCCTTCACATAAAAGTAGTGTACACATTCCAATTCCATTTAATCCTAATGTCTCCATTAATTATGAAATCCTTCTCTAATAAGGAATATAAAGAAAACTCGCCGATTGGCGAGCCCTGCCCTTGGGCGAAGATAGAGGCGTAGTTGCACTTATACTGTATTCCTAAAATTTCCTGCTACATCGAATAGGCACTTTCTTACAGTGTAAAAAACCACTATACCAATGACATTTGGTATAGTGGTTTTAGACTGTTGAGAAACAACTCCATCAAGTAAATTTGTGACAAACTTGTTGCAAATTTAACTGCTTTTTTATGGTGAAACATAGTTTTCGTTTTAGTTTTTTATTCAAAAAACTTCCACAGGTCCAACCTAGGTAGCTTAACAGCACAAAATCCATTGTATACCGCCACTGTTTTCTGTATAATAAGGAAATCATTTCGTTTACTAATTGGGTAAGTACCTTCATGTTCATCATTAGATTGTTTCATATAATGAAATTTGAATAATAAAACCTTTTTTAGGATGTGGATTTTTCTAGAGAAACTCTATTTTCGCCACACAACTGTCAATTGATAGTTGTGTGGCTTTTTTTTATGTAAAGAAAGGGGTCAAAATCATGAAAACTTGGCACTATGCATTAATTGTTTTTTTAGGTGGCTGCTGTTACGGAGTATTATCGACATTCGTTAAACTTGCTTACTCAGCAAGCTATTCCGTAACAGAGGTAACAGGCGGCCAATATCTTTTTGGAACACTGCTTACCTGGGTGCTTGTTCTGTTCACAAAAAAGAAAACATTAACTTTAAATCAAGCTTTCAAACTACTATTATCCGGAATTCCATTTGGCCTAACCGGCGTGTTTTATTATCAGTCACTACAAACACTTAATGCTTCGCTGGCAATCATTTTTTTATTTCAATTTGTTTGGATTGGTACACTTTTTGAATGGATATTCTATAAGAAAAGGCCTACAAAATGGAAGATTATTTCGATAGCTCTTCTTCTAATCGGCTCAGTTCTAGCTGCAGGCATTGTTTCAGAGGGTGGAATCGTTCTATCATGGCAAGGAACGATTTGGGCACTATGTTCTGCTTTGACATTTGCAACCTTCATTTTTCTTAGCAGTTTAGTTGGAAAAGATACTCCGCCCGTACTAAAAAGTGCTCTGCTTTCCACTGGTGGTTTGATAGTTGTCTCTTTACTGTTTCCACCAATGTTCCTATTCGATTTACCCGTCTTAACGGGAGTTGCACCGTATGGATTGTTTCTCGGTTTATTTGGAGCAGTTCTCCCACCGCTGTTATTTTCAATTGGAATGCCGTATATCGGACCAGGACTTGGTACAATATTAACAGCTTCCGAGCTTCCAGTAGCCGTTTCCATGTCTTCACTCGCTTTAGCTGAATATGTGGGTTTGTCGCAATGGAATGGAGTTGTTTTCATATTAGGCGGGATTGCGGCCGGTAATATAAGGGGTTCAAAAGGTAAAATAAATCCTGTTCAGGTACAAAAAAGTTCCACTTTGTAAAGCTTTTTGTACCAACAAGTACCTTTTATGGGATTGTAAATTGTCTAAAAGAGGTACCACCAACCTAAGAAAATTCAACAGTCTGAAACCACTATACCAATGGCACTTGGTATAGTGGTTTTTACTGTTTTCGAAATAATGCAGCTACGCTGAGACTTTCTCAACAAGGCTCCTTGCTTACCGTTACAGCCGTTAACTACTAGACGAAGTAAACTCCTGCAACCATATTTGTCTAAAACTCAACCTTTTCCAAGTACAGTCCACTTGCATCAGCAAGACAATTCACTTGATTTCGTTCTTTTGTCTCTAAAATTCCTAATACCGCTTCAGCATCTATTCTGCCTAAGCCCACTTCTATCAACGCTCCGACAATTTTTCTCACCATATTATGAAGAAACCCATTACCGCTCACTCTAATTTGGATAAAGCCCTCTTCTTCAGCTATATCAATAGAATATATTTCACGAACCATAGACTTTTTCTTAGACTTGGCATTTGAAAACGCAGTAAAATCATGTTCGCCTATAAAAAACCTACCCGCTTTTTTCATTTTTTCGATATCCAGCTTTTTTTCAACATGCATGCTGTACTTTCGCATAAAAGGATTTGTATGTTCCTCGTTCCAGATTTTATACAAATACGTTTTAGCTTTGGAGTTGTATCGGGCATGAAAACGTTCAGGAACTGACGTCACCTCGGTAATACTAATATCCTGAGGCAAATATCGATTCAAATAATTTTTAATTTCAGATTCGCTCAACTGCTTATCGACCTTGAAATTAGCTATTTGCTCAAGAGCATGTACACCTGCATCGGTTCTGCTGCAGCCAATGATTTCAATTTCTCTTCCTACGAGCTCAGATAGTACAGTTTCTATTTTTCCTTGGATGGTATTTTCACCGCTGCCAAGCCGCTGCCAGCCCTTATAGCGTCCGCCATCGTATTGAATGATTAATTTGTAGTTGTTCATTTTTTTCTCCTTATTTTAGCTCTTTGTAGCTTTTGAAGCATAAATCTTATTCTTTCTCATTAGATTAACATAATTGAAAGTGTTCTTTAAAAATCTTAGCTTTGCTTTATCAAGCTTGCCAATGGAAGCAATTCAGTCATATTTTATCCTTTTATTATTGTACATAAAGTCGTAACTAGCTTACAGCCTTAAAAAACGGTGATTGCTAGTATCTTTTCCTTTCTTCCTCAGAGGAATAAAGCTGGGAGGCTTACAAAACTCTACTTAATTCATCTACAAAAGCTGGTCTTCTCTTATATGCAACGCTTAACTCACGTATAATTCCTTCCGTGCTTTGCTTGCCAGCTATCTTTTCATATCCCTTGAGTATCTTGCACACTTTCTGATAACCTGACCTTCCTGATGAAGAATTTGCGACCGATTGTATATACTGCCTATATACCTTAATCACTTCATACTCGAACTTACCCACCAGCATATGTGCATATGTTTCTATCTTTCCTGGATCTTCCCTCACAAATTCCATAATTTCATTCAAATCATTTTCTTCTACTATAAGCTTCAGGTACATATTCTTTCCTTGCCAACCCTTGCTTGTCTTCAGCTCCTGTTTTAGATGCTGATAAAATATATCTTTGTCCCCTACTGCCAGCTCCTTCAGTTCTTTATAGTATTCAAAATTTCCGTCAAGTAACAATTCTCTTGCTAGCTCCTCTTGCTCTTCTTTCATCGAAAGCTCCTTATAAGCTGTATATCTTATCTTCTTCCATCCTGCTACTAAGCCCGCATATCGCTTGTCTTGTTCTTCCCCTTCTAGAGCTAATTCTATAACCTTAGAATAGTTTTTCTCCTTTATATGCTTGTTTATATATGATTCTCTAAAGGATGGAAACCCAAGGCTATCTTTCATGAATTGTTCTGCTTCTTCTTCCGTACCGTACTGCTCAATCATTTCAAACAATATGTTCAGCATACTTTCAGTGCCATACCTTCCATACTCATCGTAAGAACGGCGACTGATCATTTGCTCAACCCTTATTCTTAGCTCATTCCTAAATACTTCTATATCAGCAAATTCAGTACATATTGTCAGTACATCAATCTGGAAGTCATCCCATCCTTGAAACATCTTATCTTCACTAAGATCTAATAACTTATAGAATGCTTTTTCTATTAGATTCACATCTGACCTATCAATTGCCTCGATAGTTCTTCTTATCATGTCAATCACTTCTGTAACTAAGGCGCCTATTTCTCCATTAGAATCATCTGCATACTGAAAGGCTTCAATACTCTCTTCCAACAGCAAAAATGCAAGGTCTAAAGCAGATATTGGATTATCTACGTCGTCTTCTATCCTCTCTAATAAACCCTCCAGCTCGCTCACAAAATCATAGACTTCTCTGTACGCAATAAATCCTTCTCTCCCCGTATACTTATTCACAATAGACTGCAGGAGCCTTTTGTATTGCTCAACCCCCAGCATACCCTCATTTTTCTGATACGTAGCAATGAGGCCGTTTCTCAAGGTTTTATCCTTTTGACTTATATCTATGATAATATTGATTAGCTCTTCTTTTGAAAGACTGTTTAAAACCTCCCGTATCCCAGGCAGAGTTTCCTCCTCGCTTCCTTTCTCGTTTAGCATCTCTGCTAGTTCGAAATAGGCGGCCACTTGATGCTTGCAGACTGGTCCAAAGTCATAAGGACAATCACAATCAGAATGTAATATTTCCCCGTTTTTATCTATCTTCACAATAACCTCATACACTTCATTCCCTTCAACCTCAAATATGTATTCATAATCTTCTAGCCTGTATACTTCAACTATATTTCCTGCCTGATAATAGTCGTATCCCCTGTCTACAATCACTGCATTAATACGACGTTCAAAATCATTTATATTCATCTCCTGCTCCTCACTGTCTCTAACTCCACATTTCTTTAAAAGAGACCTTATAATATTTCTATTATCGGTACATTTTCTCTAATCCCATTCTCTTCTGTGAATAGGGCAATCAATTCCTTCTTACTTACTCATTATACTAATTAAAATTTTTTCAAAAACTTGCAGGGTTTGTGGATAGATACAGCGTCTAAGAAAGTAGGGAGAAAAGAGGTGATGCAGTGGAGGAGGTACAACAGCTTATACAGGACATTTTACGGGGGAAGCCTACTTTTATCGGAGAAGCACCTACAATTCACACAGAACAGCAAATTCTTTTGGTTTCCGCAATATATGTACTAGTATCCATGTTCAATACGTATAATTTTAAAAATTATATAAACTATAGAAGCTACTTTGTTTATAGTAGGATATATACCGTGATAGCATGTATCACATATACAATGGAGGAGGTGAGAACATGACGCTTATTATTATACTGATCATTGCTTATTTCGCTTATCGATATTTCTCTAAAAAGAAAAAAAAGCATAAAAGCCATGGCAGCTATGGACATAAAACTTATAAAAGTTCAAGCCACGGCAGTTCAGGCAGCTTTTTCTCTAGTGGAGGAGGAAGTTTTGGCGGGGGGAGTTTTGGCAGCTAATGCTTCTCGGAGGAAACTTGGCTAGGTGAAAACAGAAGCACAGTTACTCTGACACTGTATTCTATATCGAATGACTTTTAGCTAGAAACTCCTATAGTATACAAAATCCAGGAGCCCCTCTGTATTTGGGGCTTATTTTATTAATATTACTGATCATTTTCTTTGGCCCTTCTAGTATTTTCCTACAAGTAATAATTATGCCCATATTCTTATCCTCTCATAAATACCTTCACCACAATGGATTTTCATTAAACTTCACTACAAAATACAATTATTTTTCCTTCTCTTTGTACACTCTAAAAACATCTTAATAATGAGGAGGGAGTACATATGGATGAGCAATGCTTTTATTGTAACCAGGCTATAGAAGAAAAGTATCATCATGGGGTTTTCGTCATGCAAAATGAACATGTAGAAAAGCCTCTTTGTCAGGATTGCTATAAGGAATGGCTCGAGGGAATGAAAGAATAGTCAATTTACTTCTATTTTAAAGCTAAGACAACAACAGATTTTACGTTATTGCATCAATTTTATGATAAGGAACCTGCCTGCACTAGCTACTAGTATCTCTTTGAAATGTTTATTTCAACAAATCATGGAAAATTTGAGCATTTTTCTTGATAGAATAACCACTCTATATAATAATGAGAATAGATATCGAATTAGAATTATTATAATTAATTCAAGTATTCCTCTTGACTTAAATAATAAATTCTATATAATAATAAATATCTAATTAGAATTATTATAGTTAACTGGAATATTTACTGTATTCCCTAAGCAAGCTATATAATTCTCAAACCACACTTAGGAGGAATTTGATTATGTCTCTAATTGGAAAAGAAGTATTACCATTCTCAGCAAAAGCTTTTCGTAACGGTGAGTTTATCGATGTTACAGAAGAAAACTTTAAAGGTAAATGGAGTGTCGTTTGCTTTTACCCAGCAGATTTCACATTCGTATGCCCTACTGAACTTGAAGACCTGCAAAACCAATATGCAACTTTAAAAGACATGGGAGCTGAAGTATATTCCGTTTCCACTGATACACATTTTACACACAAAGCATGGCACGATCACTCAGAAGCAATTGGCAAAATCGAGTACGTTATGATTGGTGACCCTTCACAAAAGATTTCTCGCAACTTCGATGTACTAGACGAAGAAGAAGGCCTTGCTGATCGCGGTACATTCATCATCGATCCAGACGGTATCATCCAAACTGTTGAAATTAATGCAGGCGGCATCGGCCGTGATGCAAGCACAGTTGTTAGCAAACTTAAGGCTGCACAATATGTTCGCAACAATCCAGGTGAAGTTTGCCCGGCTAAATGGCAAGAAGGTGCTGCAACATTAAAGCCAAGCCTTGATCTTGTAGGCAAGATTTAAGCAGAACCGTCAATAACATTTAAGGAGAACAAATAATGATACTAGATGCAGATATAAAAGCACAATTAGCCCAATATCTTCCGTTGATGGAGGGCGATGTGCTGCTAAAAGTTAGTGCAGGATCAGACGACGTATCTCGTGACATGCTGGCTCTAGTGGATGAATTGGCCAGCATGTCATCCCAAATTAAGGTAGAACAAACGCAATTACCGAGAACACCGAGCTTTAGTGTGAATCGCGCTGGCGAAGACACTGGAATAACTTTTGCTGGTATCCCTTTAGGACATGAATTTACTTCGTTAGTACTAGCTCTGCTGCAGGTTAGCGGAAGAGCTCCAAAGGTTGATCAGAAGGCAATCGAGCAAATTAAAAGCATTAAAGGCGAATATCATTTCGAGTCTTACATCAGCCTAACATGCCACAACTGTCCTGATGTTGTGCAGGCGCTGAACGTGATGAGCGTCCTTAATCCTGGCATTACACATACCATGATTGACGGTGCTGCGTTCAAGCAGGAAGTAGAAAGCAAAGATATCATGGCAGTTCCAACTGTTTACCTAAATGGTGAATCCTTTGGCAGCGGCCGTATGACATTGGAAGAAATCCTTGCGAAGATGGGTAATGCTCCAGACGCATCAGAGTTTGCTGATAAAGAACCATATGATGTGCTTGTTGTCGGCGGCGGCCCAGCTGGTGCAAGTGCAGCAATTTATGCGGCACGCAAAGGAATTCGCACAGGTATTGTTGCTGAACGCTTCGGCGGTCAGGTCATGGACACTATGGGCATCGAGAACTTTATCAGTGTAAAATATACTGAAGGTCCTAAGCTCGTAGCAAGCCTTGAAGAACATGTAAAAGAATACGGCATTGATGTAATGAACTTACAGCGTGCTAAACGTTTAGAAAAGAAGGATCTTATTGAGCTTGAACTCGAAAACGGCGCTGTTCTAAAAAGCAAGACTGTAATCCTTTCAACAGGTGCTCGTTGGCGCAATATTGGTGTACCTGGTGAAGCTGAGTTCAAAAACAAAGGTGTGGCATATTGCCCTCACTGTGACGGTCCATTATTTACAGGAAAGCGAGTAGCGGTTATTGGCGGCGGTAATTCCGGCGTTGAAGCAGCAATCGATCTCGCAGGTATTGTCAAACATGTAACTGTCCTTGAGTTTGCACCAGAGCTGAAAGCTGATGCTGTACTGCAGGATCGTCTTTACAGCCTGCCAAATGTCACTGTCTTAAAAAACGTTCAAACAAAAGAAATTACCGGTACTGACAAAGTAAATGGTATTAGCTATGTTGATCGTGAGACAGAGGCAACTCAGCATGTTGAATTAGAAGGTGTGTTTGTTCAGATTGGTCTTGTACCAAACACTGATTGGTTAGGCGAAACAGTTGAACGCACTCGCGTCGGTGAAATCGTTACAGATAAACATGGCGCTACGAACACACCTGGAGTATTTGCTGCAGGTGACTGTACAAATAGCCCGTATAAGCAGATCATTATTTCTATGGGATCAGGTGCAAATGCAGCCTTAGGTGCATTCGATTATCTAATCCGAAATTAATGAACAGAAAGCAGGTCGCTTTGCTATCCTACCGATAGTAAAGCGACTTTCTTTCTGTTCTGGAATTTATCTAGTGAATGTCCACACTACAGGTATCCTTCACAAATAGTCTATTAACTTCGCTTTTAAATAATCCGAAGCACGAAACAGCACTTGAAGTTGCATAAGCTAAAGAAAACTCACCGATTGGCAAGCCCTGCCTTTGGACGAAGACAGAGGCGTAGCCCTACTTATACTGTATTCCTAAAATTTCTCACAACGTCGAATTGTCTTCTAGCTAGAAATTTATACTTTCTTACAGTGTTAGAAAAACAGCCCCTTTAGGTATCCATATATTGTTATCATTTCTCTAAGTAAATACCTTTAAATCGATTCATTCCCATTCAACCCCACTCAAAAAATACAATATATTATTATTTTCCTCCTACTTTGTACACCCTAAAAACATCTTAACAAGAGGAGGAAATATATATGAATGAGCAATGCTTTTATTGTGCCGATGTTATAGACGAAAAGTATCATCATGGGGTTTTCGTCATGCAAAATGAACATGTGGAAAAGCCCCTTTGTCAGGATTGTTATAAAGAATGGCTCGAGGGAATCAAAGAGTAGTCAGTCAAAGACTAATTAAGGGCATAAAAAAGAACCAGTAAATTGCTGGTTCTTTTACACTTCTTCAACAAACTCAGAGAAAGATCCTTCCTCTGAAAAGCTCTGACAGCATTATAATCAATATTGGTGCGCATGCAGCTTAGCAAAAATCCCATTTTCTTGTGAAAGAAGATCCTGATGGGTTCCATCTTCAACAATACCTTCTTCTGTTATAACGAGAATACGGTCAGCCTTTTTAATCGTTCCTAATCGATGCGCAATTATAAGAGTTGTTCGATCTTTTGAAAGATCATTCAACGCTTCTTGGATAATTGCCTCCGTTTCAGTATCCAATGCTGAAGTGGCCTCATCTAAGATGAGGATTGGTGGATTTTTCAAAAACATTCTGGCAATAGCCAGCCGTTGCTTCTGACCCCCGGAAAGCTTTAATCCTTTCACCAATCTGCGTATTAAATCCGCCCGGGAGAGAGGCTATAAGGTCCATCAAATGGGCTTTTCTAGCTGCTTCTTCAATTTCATCTTGTGTAGCATTCAACTTCCCGTACGCAATGTTTTCCCTCAAGGTACCTGTAAATAAAAAGACATCCTGTTGGACAATCCCGATGTTTGAACGCAAAGATTCTTTTGTCATGTTTCGGATATCTATTCCATCTACAGTAATCGCTCCTTCAGTAACATCATAAAAACGAGGAATCAATGAGCAAATTGTCGTTTTTCCTGCACCAGAAGGCCCTACAGATGCTACTGTTTTTCCCGACTCAATAGAAAACGTCAAGTCGTTCAGAATAGTGCGCTTGTCTTCGTATCCGAAGGTAACATGAGAAAAGCTAATATCTCCTTTTAACGCCGGTACATCAATCGCGTCAGGAGCATTTTGAATATCTGGTTCAGCATCTATCAGTTCAATAAAACGCTTAAAGCCTGCCATGCCTTTTGGATAAAGCTCAAGTAAGGCACTAATCTTCTCAATCGGTTTAAATAAAACGTTTAGATAAAGAATGAAGGCCACTAATTCTCCATAGGATAAGTTTCCAGAGAAGCTAAGCCAAGCTCCGTATACTAAGATAATCAGAGTCATGAGACGTGTTGTAACATAAATTCCTGATAAATTCAAACTCATAACCTTGTAAGCTCTCAATTTTATTTTGCGGAAAAATTGATTATTCTCGTTAAACTGATTTATTTCATATTGCTCATTGGTAAAGGACTGTACAACCCGAACACCTGAAACACTGTCCTCTACCCGTGCATTCACATCAGCGATATTCCCATACATTTGACCCCATGACGCATTCATTTTCCTGTTCGAGTAAGCAATTAGCCATACAAGAAACGGAACAATGATAATAGCAACAAGCGCTAGTTTCACATTAATTGTAAGCATAATCCAAAATACTCCAATGAAGGTCATAATCGCTATAAAGAAATCCTCAGGTCCATGATGGGCCAATTCTCCAATATCCATCAAGTCATTGGTAATCCGGCTCATGATGTGGCCTGTTTTCGTATTATCAAAGAAGCGGAATGATTGACGTTGAACATGATTAAACAGCTCGCGGCGCATGTCAGTTTCAATATTTATCCCCAGCTTGTGCCCCCAGTAATTCACCACAAATTGCATTCCAGAGCTTATTAGATAGAGTGCTAAAAGACCGATACTCACAGCAGTAATCGTGCTCCAGTTCCCTTCTGGAAGCAGCTTATCAATAAACCATGAAACAGCCAGCGGAAATCCAAGCTCCAATACTCCAACTAGCACGGCACAAAAGAAGTCTATGTAAAATAGCCTTTTGTATGGTCGGTAATAGCTAAAGAAACGCTTGATCATAAGGGTACATTACCTCATTTCTATTGAATATCATTCTCATATAGATGATAATACTTTATCATATGAAAAATGGCTGTGCTACATATTCCTTTTCCTCATTAACCAAAAAATAAATGCTATAGGGAATGGTGAGCCCCGCCCCCCAGGCGAAGACAGAGGCGTAGCCCTACTTATACTGTATTCCTAAAATTTCTCACTACACCGAATAGTTTCCTAGCTAGAAATTTATACTTTCTTAAAATGTAAAAAATCCCTTAGGATAGTCTCCTAAGGGATAGATTTGATTATGTATTCATTTAGTTGCGGAAACAGGATTTGTGAAGCTTCGATCTTCAGGTTAAGAGCCTACGAGCTACCTAACTACTTCGCCCCGCAATGATCAAATATTTAGATGAAATGGAGGAGGGTGTGGGATTTGAACCCACGGACGTGTTACCGTCTCCGGTTTTCAAGACCGGTGTATTAAGCCGCTCTACCAACCCTCCATACAAAAGCGCGCCCGAAAGGACTCGAACCCATAACCTTCTGATCCGTAGTCAGACGCTCTATCCAATTGAGCTACGGGCGCAATTTATCAAAACTGGAATCATCGTAGAATTTTAAAGCCGATGTGTTTGCCAATCTCACTTAAAGTATAAAAAAATCCCTTTTTAGAAAAGGG